>NZ_AP018694.1:1560416-1872500 GCF_009689585.1 Aquipluma nitroreducens
CTAAAGCGGGTCTTGACCCTTGGGCTGTCCCTGCTGTTTACGACAATGCAAAAGATTTTTTCAACACAGGTTTAACTCAAAGTAACGCATTTAACATTGCTCAAGGATTTGACAAAGGTAATTTCTCATTGTCATTAGGAAATACAATGTCGAATGGGATTGTACCTTCTACTGGGCTCGACCGTTATAATGCAAAAATGTCGGCAGAAGCCCAACTAAGCAAAAGCTGGAAAATGGGTTTCTCAGGTAACTTTGTTACTTCTAAACTTACCAAACAAAGTTCTGCAAACAATGGTATTGTTGCAACTGTTTATCCGGCTCCACCAAGTTACGATCTGGCCGGAATACCTTCGTATGTTAAAGGCGACCCTTACACACAAAATACTTATCGTTCAACTTCTGGATTTGATGCCGCATATTGGGCAATCGACAATAATAAATTCACCGAACGATCTCAACGTTTCTTTGGAAACGTTTATGCTGAGTATAATACTAATCTCAATACTGAAAATCAAAAATTGGTCGTAAAATACCAATTGGGAGATGATGCATACGCAACCAACTACAGCGACATTTGGGGGTATGGTCATGCTAATGCGAAAGGGGAAGTTGACCAGTACAACTATACGATTAACGAGATGAACTCATTGCTTACAGCTGCTTACAACTGGAAAGTAAATGATGACCTTGTATTTGATGCAGTTTTGGGTAATGAGTGGGTTGAATATGGTAGAAAGTACACCGAAGGTTATGGTAAAGACTTTAACTTCTCTGGCTGGAACCACATCGATAATGCCTCAGTTTATCAAGCATCTGATTCATATCGCACTGAACGTACCATTGGTGTATTCGGGAACTTGGCTTTAGCATATAAGAGCATGCTTTATTTGAATGCTACTGGTCGTAACGACATTGTTTCAACAATGCCTCGCAACAACCGTTCATTCTTCTATCCTTCAGTATCATTAGGTTGGATATTCACCGAATTAGAATCGCTTAAAAATGAAATCCTGACTTATGGAAAACTTCGTTCTTCTTATGCTGAAGTTGGTCAGGCTGGAAATTATTATAACAGTTATTTCAGTACACCTGTATATGGTGGTGGTTTCTCTTCTGGCACACCAATTCTTTACCCAATTAATGGTGTTGTTGCCTATACTCCGTATTCAACTGTTTACGATCCTAATTTAAAACCTCAAAATACAGTTTCTTATGAATTTGGAGCCGACCTTACATTCTTTAAAGGCATTGTAAACTTTAGTTATACCTATTCAAGACAAAATGTTAAAGATCAGATTTTCTCTGTGCCTTTGGCTAGTTCAACAGGTTCTTCAAGTCTGGTTACCAATGGTGGTTCTATTCACACAAATTCTCATGAAGTAACTTTAGGTGTTAATCCAATTAAAACAAAGAACTTTAAATGGGATTTTGCATTTAATTTTTCAAAAATCGACAACTATGTGGATAAGCTGGCACCTGGTGTAAACAGTATTTTCCTTGGAGGATTTACTGAACCTCAAGTAAGAGCTGGTATTGGCGATAAATTCCCAGTAATATATGGTGTTAGTTATTTACGCAACGATGCCGGACAGATTGTAGTTGATGCTGATGGTATGCCACAATCTGGTGAAGAAAAGGTGATTGGTTCTGTATCTCCTGACTTTAGATTAGGATTTAATACATCATTTACTGTTTTCAAATTCCGTCTTTCTGCCTTATTTGATTGGAAGAACGGAGGCCAAATGTATAGCGGAACTGCCGGATTGCTTGACTATTATGGAAAAAGCAAACGTTCAGGTGAATATCGCAAATCAGATTCATTCTTGTTTGAAAAACCTGCTGTTAAGGTTACCGGAACAGATAGTAACGGAAATCCAACCTACGCAACAAATGACATTAAGATTAGCGGAGCTGATGCACAGACGTATTTTTCTAATTTAAATAATATTTCTGAATCAATGATTTATGATAATTCATTTGTCAAAATGCGTGAAATCGCACTTAATTATCCTCTAATAGACAAAAGTGGGCTTAAGGTAAACATTAATGTTTTTGCCAGAAATATTATTGTTTGGTCAAAAATGAAAGGCCTTGATCCAGAATCAACACAAGGAAATACGAATATGAGTGGCGCTTTTGAACGTTTCTCTCTTCCCGGAGCAGCAAGCTATGGATTTGGCTTAAATTTAAATTTCTAAAATAGTCTGAAAAATGAAAAAATATATCAATATAACCAAAGGATTCCTTGCAACATTAGCATTGTCTGCGCTTTTGATCTCATGTTCAGAAGATGCAATGGATGATGTGAACAAGGATTTAAATCATACACAGGATGCACCGTCCAAGTTTATTCTTGCCGATGTAATAACTGCTACAGCATTTAATAATGTTGGGGGCGATATTAACACCTACGCTTCTGCATATGTTGAACATGAAGTAGGTACTGATAATCAACTATATCGTGCTGAACACCGCCAGGGAGAACCTTCAGCATCCTCTACCTTTAATAATGTTTGGGGTGGTCTTTACGGAACATTAAAAAATGCCCGTTTAGTCATCGAAAAATGTTCTGCAGGTGGTAGTCAGGAAGGAAATCAGATTACGAAAGGGGTTGCAGAAGTACTTGCTGCTTATAATTCAGGAATAATTGCTGATATGTTTGGAAATGCACCATGGAGTCAAGCTGCACTTCCTTCAAAAACAGGAGCTCCTGTCTACATGAATCCTAAAATCGATACTCAGGAAGAGATCTATGCTGGAATCATGAAATATCTGGATGATGCAATTATTGATCTACAAGGGACTGATGCCCATGCAACCGGACCTCTTGGAACATACGATTTGCTATATGGTGGAAATAAAGCCAAATGGTTAAAATTTGCATATGGATTAAAAGCACGCTATACCATGCATTTGTTAAAGAAATCAGCCAATGTAGCTACCACGCTGCAAACTGTAATTGACTGTGCTGATAAATCATTTAAATCTGCTGACGAACAAGCTGCTTTTGCCATCTACGATGCATCTAACCTTAATCCTACATTCGATTTCCAATGGAGTCGTGATGGTTTAGCTGCAAGTGAAAGTATGTCTCAAAAGCTTATAGAACGCAATGATCCACGCTTACGTCGTGTATTTGTTGATGCTAATTGGAATCAAATAACAGGAGCTGATGACGCGAACTTTTATATGGCTCCTAATGGAGAAAACGATCAGGTTAAATACACATATAATACATCTGTCTTTGTATTTTCACAAACTGCTCCTACTTTAATGATGAGCTACCATGAAGTTATGTTCCTGAAAGCTGAAGCTCTTTGTCGTCTGAACAAAGCAACTGAAGCAGAAGCTGTATTGGAAAGTGCCGTTGTAGCTGCTATCGCAAATACTGAAAATAGTGTTGCTGCTGCTATGAATGCGCCATCTGTTCTGGGTTATGGCGGTCTTTCAGAAACATCTGACGCCATTTCAGAAACAGAAGCTATGGACTATTTTGATACAAGTGTAAAACCTCTTTTTACAGCCAATCCGCTAAAAGAAACAATGAATCAGAAATATCTTGCATTCTTTGGCGCCTCGGGCGAATCAACCGAATGTTATAATGACATTCGCAGATTGAAAGGATTAGGTGAGAACTTGATAAAGTTAAATAACCCAAATCAATTTCCACTTCGCTGCCCATACGGTAACGATGACACAACAACTAACCCAGAAGTTAAAACCGCTTATGGAACAGGTCAGTATGTTTATACTGAACCAGTTTGGTGGGCCGGTGGCACCAGATAGTTGATGTAAAAATTGCATAAAAACTAACGGCCGACTTTTTTTAAGTCGGCCGCTTTTTATATTGATTTGCCAGCAAAATCATTGCTAATCTGGTACAATTTAATAGATCCCCTTTATAATCTATTCGATCAATTCTTCTGGATAGCAGCATTAAACCGAAACCCAATTCCATGAAGGTTTAGTATTTTGATGTTTTCGTCACTACTTAAATATTTTCGTAACCGGGAAATAAAAACATCCAGACTTCGACCCAAATAATAATCATCTGATCCCCAAACTTGTATTAAAATATCTGATCGACTCAATACCTTGTTTGGGTTATCGCAGAAATACCGCAAAAGTTCGGCTTCTTTGTATGTTAAAGTTTTGCGTTCTCCGTTGCAATCCAAATTCAGACTATCGAAGTAAAAATTAAAACGTCCTACTTTGTAATAATTCTGATCATTATTCGCCTCCCCAATATTCAGGCTTCGTTTCAGGAATACACGGATTTTAAGTAGTAACTCTTCCATGCTGAAAGGCTTGGTCATGTAATCATCGCCTCCAATAGTTAGTCCGTTAATCCGATCTTCAGTCATCGAACGTGCGGTTAAGAATATAATTGGGACATGATCATCAATTTCCCTGATTTCTTTGGCCAAGGTAAAACCATCCTTCTTGGGCAGCATAACATCTAATAGGCACAAACTAAATTTATCTGATTTAAAAAGAACCATAGCCGATTCACCATCCTCTGCCGAAGTCACCACATAACCGTTTTGTTCCAAATTATCTTTGATAATAAAGTTAAGGGTTTGATCGTCCTCAACCAGTAATATTTTTTCACCTTGATAGATCATTTCGTTGATTTCTTAGTTTCAACGATAAAAGTACTTCCTTTCATCGAATTTTCGATCACTTTTATTCGCCAACCATGCCTCAATACAATTTTTTTCACATAATCCAATCCAAGTCCAAACCCTTTAACATCGTGCACATTACCTGTGGGCACACGGTAAAACCGGTTGAAAATCTTTTTTCGATCCTTTGCTGGAATGCCAATTCCGTTATCATTAAATAAAATAAAATAGTGGTGCAAATCTTCATTTATCTTGATCGTGATTTCCGGAGTAACAGAACAGTACTTAATCGCATTATCGAGAATATTAAATATAAGATTCGAAAAATGAAGTTTGTCGGCCTGAATAAAAGCATTTTCAACGGAAGGCTCTAGCGTAACACTATAATTTCGGCCATTTTGACTGTTCTTAAACTCTAAAATTGCTTCAGAAATAAATGCATTCAACTCAATTTGTTCCAGATTTAATTGAAGTTTTGTTTTTTCAATAGTTGCCATTTGAAGCAATTTTTCTACATGATCGGCAAGTCGTTTATTCTGATGCCCAACAATCTTCACATATTCAGCCAGACGCTCTGGTTGTTCGCAAATTTTAGGGCTTGATAAAACCTTAGCAGCCAAATCAATTGAAGCGATAGGAGTTTTAAATTCGTGGGTCAGATTGTTAATGAAGTTTTTCTGTATCTCGCTTAATTGTTTTTGCTTAATAATTACGTACAGCGCATAGCCAAAGAAGATTACAACAAAAAATAAAATTCCGTTAAAAAAATACCAGGTCAATAATCTTGAACTGTAAAACTGTGACCGATCTGGGAAATGCACCCCAAAATAATAAGTGAATTTTTCACAGGTAGGTAAATTGCAAGCGTTCCTTTTCTTCTCAACTTTTGCCTTGACTTTATTGTATTGCTTATCATACATGATTTCCTCCATACTGCAAGAAGCAGAATCACAAGTATTTTCATCTTTAATCTTTGGCGGAATTGAATCGGATTTGACCACATCTCCATGAACCATTTTCCCCGAATTACAATCATAAATTGCAAATTCATAGGTCACGTTTAAATTTCGCTTTTTAAATTCAGTCTTTAAAAAGTGTTCCAGAAGGTTTGAGTCGATCACATTATTGACGCTTACCACATAATAATTGTTCGATATTTGCTCGACCTGACATCCATCATTCGGCTTCACCTCATGGTGAAACAGTTTTGCATTGTAATCATTAATCTGACTGGCAACACTCCTTAATGCACTGGTTGTTAGCTGATGAAATTGTTTTTCGTTGAGATCATACGAATTTTTCAGAAAGAAAAACTGGATCAACAGAATTCCCACCACCGAAATGGTAGCCATAATAATAACAAACCCAATTGAATTCCTTTTCATTTTTTAATTCTTGTATCTGATTGACCATACGAAACTACTCAAAAAACATATCTGATTTATTCATTAACATCTCATTAACAAAAGTTTGATTGTAATTAACACGAATTGAAAGAAAGGTTTTATAGATTTGTTCTTGTTGCAGAACAATAAATATAATTTGAATTTTATCTTTGATCTATCTTTTTTAAAATCTCACAGAATTTAAAATAATACTTATGAAAACCTTTTTTTCGCTATTATTGACTTTGCTACTCTGTTTGCCATTTACAAATCAGGCTCAGTCGGCTAAATCAAGAATTGCATTTGAAAAATTACAACACAATTTTGGTACATTTAAAGAAGAACTCGGAGTACAAACTGTTGCTTTTAACTTTAAAAACGACGGTGCAGTTCCTCTGATACTTAACAATGTACAAGCATCGTGTGGTTGTACTACCCCCGAATGGACCCGCGAACCTGTTGCTCCCGGAGCAAAGGGATTAATTAAAGTTAGCTACGACCCAAGGAACAGACCTGGCGTTTTTAACAAAACCATTAGGGTAAGCTCCAATGCCGAAAATGCTGATGTTGTGCTGTCAATACAAGGAGAAGTTACACCACGTGCCAAGACTATTGAAGAAGATTATCCAAATGCAATTGGCCCTCTTCGGGCTAAAACAAATCATGTTGCATTTGCCACAATTAAAGAAAATCAAGTTAAAAAAGATAGCACAGAAATCATCAACAACACGGATCAACCCATACAGCTAAGCTTTAAAACTCCACCTCCACACTTAAGCGCGGTTATCAAACCAGCTAAAATTGCCCCAAAACAAAAGGGTTACATTGTGGTAACGTTTGATGCATCAAAAATTAAAGCATATGGGTTTGTAATGCACCGAATTTACCTAAATATCGATGGGCAAGACGACTATCGTAATTCTATTGCAGTAAGTGCTACTATGGAAGAAGATTTTTCAAAATTAACGGAGGAAGATTTAAAGAATGCTCCAGTTGTTACTTATGATCTGGAATCGTTTGATTTTGGAGACATTAAGCCAGCAACAAAAAATGAACACACCTTTACTTTAAAAAATACTGGTAAAAAAGATTTAATTATTCGCGACGTAAAAAGCTCATGTGGCTGTACTGCCGTTTCGCCTTCAAAGAACACAGTTTCGGCAGGAGAAAGTGTTCCGTTGAAAGTTGTATTCGATTCAACCGGGAAAAGCGGACGTCAGAACAAAACCATAACTGTAATTACCAACGATCCAAAAAATCCGACTTCAGTATTACGAATTTCGAGTAATATTGTAGCTCAGTAATCACAAAAATATATAACTGAAGCCGGTTCAACCTTTTGAATCGGCTTTTTTTTACCACATTCCTAAAGATTTCAATTCATCTATAACTGAAATTCTTCGTTGATCGTTACATTCGCATAAAATTATTGAACATGATTGGAGAACAACCTCATCATCATATAGAAAATGACCCAGAGTTCTCAGGGCTAAATGTAAATCAAGGTATTGAACCGTTGCCTTCGGTAAGCGAGGATTCGGTCAAACGATTTTTAAGAAATAAGAAAAAACGAACGTTATCCGTGCAACAATATGTTGATGGCATCCTGAATGGAGATATAACCACGTTGAGTCAGGCTGTTACCCTGGTCGAAAGCTCGAGACCCGAACATCAGGAGATTGCTCAGGAAATTATCGTAAAATGTTTGCCTTTCTCCGGAAATTCAGTGCGCATTGGCATTACCGGTGTTCCTGGTGTTGGTAAAAGTACATTCATTGAAGCAATGGGCAAACAAATTACTTCGCAAGGGAAAAAACTGGCAGTACTGGCTATTGATCCGAGTAGCGAGCGAACCAAAGGCAGCATACTGGGTGATAAAACACGCATGGAAGACCTTTCCATTGATCCAAATGCCTATATCCGTCCTTCTCCATCAGCCGGATCGCTTGGCGGAGTGGCCCGAAAAACCCGGGAAACGATAATTTTATGCGAGGCAGCAGGCTTTAACCACATTTTTATTGAAACTGTTGGCGTTGGACAGAGCGAAACAGCTGTTCATTCGATGGTCGATTTTTTCCTGTTATTAATGCTTGCCGGAGCTGGCGACGAATTGCAGGGAATCAAAAGGGGCATTATGGAAATGGCTGATGCGATTACCATCAACAAAGCCGATGGAAACAACATTGAAAAAGCAGGATTAGCCCGAATTCAATACCAAAATGCCTTGCATTTATTTCCGTCGCCTGAATCTGGCTGGAACCCAAAAGTTTTGACCTGTTCGGCATACATGAAAACAGGAATCACTGAAATCTGGGAAACTATTGATGAATATCTGACGCATGTGAAAAAGAATAATTATTTTCAGCATCGAAGAAACGAACAATCCAAATTCTGGATGTATGAAACAATTAACGAACAGCTACGGAATAATTTTTATCAGAACGAAAAAATCAAAGCATTAATGGCTGACTCAGAAGAAAAAGTTTTAAGAGAAGAAATTTCATCGTTTGTCGCAGCCAAAGAGTTACTCGATTTATACGATCAAATCAGGAAAAATATTTAACACACTCTAAATAACAGTTTAATGAGAAATGTATTAACAATTTTAGTATTTGCCCTGGCCGTTTTTTCGTGTCAGTCGGCAAAAGATCAGTATTCGATTAAAGGATCGATAAAGGGAGTTGAAACCGGTAAAGTATATCTGCAAAAGCTTGTTGACGGACAGCCTCAAAGCGTTGACACTGCCAATGTCGTTGGCGGCAAATTTACCTTCAAAGGTAAAATGGAAATGCCAGATATTCGGTTTCTTCGTTTAAACGAGCAAGAATATTTTGCCCAGTTCTTTCTCGATAATTCATCGATTACTGTTGTTGCAAACAAAGACAGTCTCCGTAACACCAAAATTACGGGCTCTCCAACGCATGATGTATTCAAAATTTACATTGCTGAGATGGAAAAACTGAGCAACGACGTGAAAAATCTTCAGGATAAATACCAGAGCGCCATGTCGATGAATAACACCGAAGCTGCCGAAAAAGCTAAAATCGACTATCAGGCCATGATCGACAACAATAAAGTTTACACCAAAAACTTTGTGAAAGAACATTCAAACTCAATAGTTTCAGCTTACATAACTCTTTACCAGCTTGCCAATCAGCTTGATGGTGCTGAATTAGATTCAATAACCAGTAAATTTGCTCCTGAAATCAGCAAATCAGAATATGTAGTTAAATTAAATGAACTTGTTCAGGAACAAAAGAAAACTGCAATTGGTGCCGTAGCGCCTGATTTTACAATGAATGATGCTGACGGCAAACCCATTCAATTATCCTCACTGAAAGGGAAAATTGTATTGGTTGATTTTTGGGCTTCGTGGTGCGGACCATGCCGTCAGGAAAATCCAAACGTCGTGAAAATCTATCAGCAGTATCACAGCAAAGGCTTCGAAATACTTGGTGTTTCGCTTGACAAAACTAAAGAAGATTGGTTAAAAGCAATTAAAGACGATAACCTGACGTGGCTTCACGTTTCTGACCTTCAATACTGGCAAAATGCAGCCGCCCGTTTATATGGTGTGAACGCTATTCCACAATCATTTTTGCTCGATAAAGACGGAAAAATTATTGGCAAAGGCCTGAGAGGCGAAGAGCTGGCAAAAAAACTTTCAGAATTATTTCCAAACTAATATTCTCCGGAATAGAATATCTGACAGAAGAGCCGCCCAATGCGGCTTTTCTTGTTTCTGAAATAGTAAAAAACTCGAGAGTAATTCCAATATCCGGAGAACTTTTCATCATTCAAAAGTGTTATTATCCTGTTTGATTTTAATCTAAAGAATCCATCATTTATGAGTTACGATTTAATAGTTATAGGTAGCGGTCCGGGCGGATATGTTGCTGCCATCAGAGCTGCCCAGTTAGGTTTAAACGTAGGAGTTGTCGAGAAAGAAAATTTGGGAGGAATATGCCTGAACTGGGGTTGTATTCCAACAAAATCGCTTCTGAAAAGCGCTCAGGCATTGGAATATGCCAAACATGCCGCCGATTATGGCGTCGCTATTTCAGGAGAAATAAAACCCGACTTTACAGCCATGGTAAAGCGAAGCAGAGGTGTTGCTGAAGGTATGAGCAAAGGGATTCAGTTCCTTTTCACCAAAAATAAAATTGATGTGATTAACGGCTTTGGGCGCTTAATCGATAAAAATACGGTAGAAGTGACTGACGCAACCGGAAGTCGCGCGCTTCATCCAGCCAAAAACATCATTTTGGCCACAGGCGCTCGTTCGCGCGAATTGCCGAATCTGGAACAAGACGGTGAAAAGATTATTGGTTATCGCGAAGCTATGACTTTGCCTAAACAGCCGAAGTCAATGGTAGTAGTTGGCTCGGGCGCTATAGGTAGTGAATTCGCGTACTTTTATCAAAGTATTGGAACTGATGTAACCTTAATTGAATATTTACCAAACGTGGTACCGAACGAAGACGACGAAGTTTCAAAAACGCTCGAACGCTCATTCAAAAAAATGAAAATGAAGGTTTTAACCAATGCCTCAGTAGAGTCGGTTGATACCTCGGGCGAATTGTGCAAGATTACCGTCAAAACAAAGAAAGGCGAAGAACTCATTGAGGCTGAGATTGTTTTATCAGCGGTTGGAATTGCGCCAAACATCGAAAATATTGGGATTGAAGAACTGGGAATTGTGCTTGAAAAAGGAAAAGTTAAAGTTAACGAGTTCTGCCAAACTAACGTGGATACTGTTTTTGCGATTGGCGATATCATTGCAGGACCAGCGCTGGCGCACGTTGCTTCAGCTGAGGGAATACTTTGTGTAGAAAAAATTGCAGGTTTAAATCCTCATCCGATTGACTATTCGAATATCCCTGGTTGTACATACACCAATCCTGAAGTTTCCTCACTTGGAATGACGGAACAAAAGGCACGTGAAGCCGGTCACGAAATTAAAGTGGGTAAATTTCCGTTCACCGCCAGTGGAAAAGCAAGTGCATCGGGACAGAAAGAAGGTTTTGTAAAGCTGATTTTTGATGCAAAATACGGCGAATTGCTGGGCGCGCACATGATTGGCGGAAATGTCACCGAGATGATTGCAGAACTGGTTGTTGCAAAAAAACTGGAAATAACCGGACACGAACTCATCAAATCGATTCACCCCCACCCCACCATGTCTGAAGCTATTATGGAAGCTGCCGCTGCTGCTTACGATGAGGTTATTCATCTATAATAAACTCAATCTTCTCAGAAATTCAAAATAAGTTTTGGATTTTAGAACAAGACCCAGCTTACAAAAGATTGGGTCTTGTTTTATTCGAACAATAAAGTTCTTCAGTTGAATGTTCGTAATCGCTTGATTTTCAGCAATATTGTTTTGCTTCATCATAAATATTTATATTTTTGCCTCGATTAAACTTTTAAAATCATTTTATGAAGAAATTTGCTCTCCTAATTTCTGGAGTTTTTTTGTTGATGAATACTGCTTTTGCTGGCGGAATCTTAACCAATACCAATCAAAGTGCACAATTCGTGCGAATGCTTTCCAGAAATACCTCCACTGATTTGGATGCGGTATATTTCAATCCAGCAGGATTAACTCAACTAAATAACGGCTTTTACTTTGGTCTTCATAATCAAAGCATTTTTCAAAATCGGACGATTACCAGTGGATATCCACTTTTGAATAATTCAGAATACAAAGGTGAAGTTACAGTACCCGTGTTTCCAACTGCCTTTGCTGTATATAAAAAAGACAAATGGGCATTTTCTGCTGGATTTGGACCGAATGGAGGTGGTGGAAGCGCTAAATATGGTACCGGATTACCTAGCTTTGAGAAGCTCATATCTTCAATTCCAAAATCATTAACAGCTTCTGGAATACCAACAACAGCATATTCAACCAATATTAAATTTGAAGGTTCGAGTGTATTCTGGGGAATACAGCTAAATGGAACCTATGCGATCAATGAAATTATTTCGGTCTCGGTTGGCGCCAGAATGTTGAATGCCAACAATACCTACAGTGGTTATCTGAAAGATGTAATGATCAATCCAAACTATCCGGCATTCAAAGCTTCATATACCGGAGGAATGACTTCTGCAACCCAATTTTTTGCCGATGGAAACACATTCCTGAAAGGTCTGGCAGTAAGTTCAACTACTGTTGCTACTGGTCTATCATCTGCCATCAGTGCCGGAACTCCGGCAACAACACCAGTATCTTCAATGCCTGCGGCTACAGCGGCCGCAATAACCCAATTATTAGGAGCTGCAGGAATTAGTTCAGCAGGGATGAATATTGGTACCGCAGCAGCAACTCTAAATGTTGTTGCTACCGGGTTTAACGGGAAAGCATTAGCCATGGACGCTAATTCGCTCGCCACTGCCGATAAAAATGTTGATACAAAACAAACTGGAATTGGTTTTACTCCAATCATTGGCATTGATATTCACCTCGAGAAACTGAATATCGCCCTAAAATATGAACACATGACTATTCTTGGATTGACAAATTCAACGAATGTAGATGGAACAGGTTTATTTCCAGATGGGGCAAAATCGAATAGCGATGTACCTGCTATAATTTCAGGTGGTGCTGACTATAAAGTAACCGAAAAATTAAAAGTCTCAGGTTCGTTCAACTCCTATCTCGACAAAAATGTGAATTGGGGTGGAAATGTTTACAAAGAGCAACGAACAATTGATAAAAATTATTTGGAACTGGCGTTTGGCCTCGAATACAAGTTAACCGATAATTTTGCTCTTAGCGCAGGTTATTTAAACTCGAATACTGGTGTTAGCAAACAATACCAAAGTGATTTTAGTTATAGCAACGACTCCTATACAACTGGGTTGGGATTTCAGTGGAACATGAATAAAAGACTCGTGTTTGACGCTGGTTTGATGCTGACCACTTATAAAGATGACACCAAAACATTTACAGATTATACTCCAAATTACACCGAAACCTATGGAAAAGACACGTTTACTTTTGCATTTGGGATTGGATATAAAATATTCTAATACATCATTTTGTATTATCGAAGGGTGCTTAATCGGGGGATGAGCACCCTTTTTCTTTTTCTGAAACCCGGATCTGCAACAAATTCTTCTGCGTGTTGTTAAAAACATCTCCAGTATTGAGTTAGCTTTGTTGTACCAATAGCCGGAAAATAACAACACAACCATGGAATTTAAAAATTTCACTTACATGATTCTCCTCGTGGGTTCAATTTCCGCTCCCCTGCTACTTAGTTTCGATAGGAAAGTACAGTATTATAAAAACCTGAAATACATATTCCCCGCGATTATAGTCACTGCAATTATTTTTTGGGTGTGGGACATCCGGTTTGTTGAAGCTCAAATCTGGAGTTTTAATCAGGAATATACCATTGGAGTAAACTTAATAGGTATGCCTATTGAAGAATGGCTATTCTTTATTGTTGTTCCTTATTGTTGCATGTTCATTTATGAGGTTCTCAAATATTATCTGCAAAAGTATCAGTTCGCCCATATTTTTAAGTCGCTCAGTGTGCTCCTTATTGCTGTTTTTGCGCTGGTCAGTTATTTTTTCAGACATCAGGATTATACTTTTCTGACCTTTCTCTTTTCAGCATTGTATCTAAGTTACACCCTGATCCGAAACAAATTTACACCATACATTACCAAGTTTTATTTTGCTTTTTTGGTCTCTTTAATTCCCTTTTTGGTAGTCAACGGAATTCTAACTTCGCTACCAGTTGTGAAATATAATTCAGTTCATATCCTGAATATCCGGATTATCAATATTCCTATTGAAGATTTTTCGTATTTATTTCTGCTGCTTTTAATGGTAACTACCATTTACGAAACACTCAAAGAAAGCAGGCATTACTGATTTGAACATTGAAATTCAAGCAAAATTCTCCCTTGATTGGCAAACTAAATGGTTTAAATTGCGATATTTATTCTGATGAAGAAATTAAAGATTGAAATACAAGTTACTGTTTTAACCATCTGCATTGCAGTTGCAGTAATTGTTTCAGGATATCTGGCTTATCAGAGCCTTTCCAAAATTGTGGATACCATTCACAAAGAAGCCCGTCCCGATCTTAAATTAATCCTGATTAAAGATATTGCGTCCGATTTAGGTGAAGTTGAAAACAACATACGCCTCTATAGTCTGACCAGCAATACATCTTTTTTACGTTCGTACCGCCAACTTGGCGATTCCATTCAGAAAAAACTAAAAACGCTATCCAATTATTCAGTTCCCGGGTCCGAAGAAATTTCACATATCGATTCAATCGCTTTACTTGCCAATCACAAATTACGGGTTTGGGATAAAATTAGGGCCCTGCACCGTTCAAAACCAGATACGCACAATTCATTTTCGAACCTATATTCTAAAATTGATACGGTCATTATTCAACCCGACACCATCCGATTTAAGCCTGAAGAAAAGAAAAGTTTCTTCAAGCGATTGTTTGGGAAAAAAGATACGACCACAAAACGCCCTGTTATTATCGATAAAAGCAAAGAAAAGGAAATTATAAAAAAGGAAATTGCAGGAATAGAAGAAGAAATCTCCAGTCAGGCCAATCGGTTACAAAGCAATGAAACGGATTTGTTTGAGACAAACGTTAAGATAACGCAAGAGATCAACCATCATATTAGCAGCATTGAAAATATAGAACAAGAGCGGATGGTAACCAAAACTCAGGAAGCTGATTCAATGGCCGCCGAAACCTATCGGGGAATGGCCATTTTTACCATTGCTGCGGTTCTGTTGCTCATCCTTATTCTGATCTTATTTTTCAGAAACCTTCAGAAAGACCGGACTTATCAGCAAATTCTGAGAAAAGCCAAAGCAGAAGCGGAGAGTTTGGCCAAAGCCAAAGAAATGTTTGTGGCCACAGTCAGTCACGAAATGCGGACACCAGTAAATGCCATCTACGGACTCACCGAGCAAATGCTTCGAAAAACAGATTCGCAAGAAATGACCGCCGATTTAAATGTGGTGTACAAATCGGCCGAACACCTGATTGCTCTTGTAAACGACACACTTGATTTCTCGAAAATTGAATCGCAGAAATTTAAAATTGAACAAATTGATTTTTTGCCTGATGAAATCCTGACAGAAATTCACACCCTGAATAAAGATTCGGCGCAGAAAAAAGGAATCGATTTGATCTTCAGGAATGAAACAGATAAAAATCTGGTTCTACGAGGCGATCCAATCCGACTGAAACAAATCCTGATCAATTTGATTACCAACGCCATTAAATTCACAAATCACGGTCGGGTTTCACTGTCCATTTCGGGAGAAAAAACTTCGGAACAAAACTATTTGTTGCACCTTGAAGTCTCGGATACCGGCGTTGGAATCTCGGAAGACGACCTTCAGTTCATTTTCGATGAGTTCGTTCAGGTTGGTGCCGATCTCAACAAAAAGCAGCGCGGTGCAGGCCTCGGTCTGTCGATCGTAAAAAAACTGGTCCAGCTTCAGGATGGCGAAATTAATGTTGAAAGCACTCCAGGTAAGGGAACCCGGTTTATTCTGAAAATTCCATACAAATATGGTGATCCGAAAAATATTAGATACATTAAGCCAGAACATATTCAAATCCCTTCGTGGTTTCGGAGCCTTCATTTTCTGATTGTTGACGATGAAGAATTTAACCTTTACCTGATTAAAGGCATCCTAAATAAATGGGGTGTTTCGTTTACCGAAGCTTATAACGGGAAGGAAGCCGTTGAACTTGTCAAAGAAAATGCTTACGATTTGATTCTTATCGATATCCAAATGCCAATTATGGATGGATATGAGGCAGCCAACCAGATTTTACAAAATCGTCCATCGTCAAAAATCATTGCACTGACGGCCACGACAAAATCAGTTGATATTCACAAAATGGAGTCTTCAGGAATACATGCTTTTTTACAGAAACCTTTTGCCGAATCTGATTTACTCTCTAATATTCTGAAAATAGTACCGGAAGAATCGGAGAAATCGAGCCAGGAAATAATTTCGCGGGAACCATCGATTGATCTGGACGAATTGGAACGAATGGCTGCCGGCGATACCGATTTCTTTGATGAAATGCTCAGAATTTTCATTCGTTCGAGCGAGGAAGCTCAGGTGAAATTTCAGATGAATCTTCAAAACTCAGATTGGAATGCAATCACTGAATCGGCACACAAACTTGCTGCGCCAGCCAAGCATTTACAAGCAACCGCGCTTTACGATCACTTAAAGCAACTTGAAAACAGGGCTGAAAATACTCCACCGGAAGAGATAAAAAACCTGATTGGGTTAATTGACGCAGATATAAAACACATCAATTCAATCCTGAAACAGAAACTCAAAAGAGAATAGCTCCGGTCAATGAAAATTTTATCAAAATGAGAATTTCGAATCTTATTCAGCTAAAAACTTGCTACCTTGCGGCTCGAAATTCTGAATAGCAAATTGCAATAAACATGTCCGAAAAAGCCTTCAAAATATTTGTAGTTGAGGATGATGAATGGTACAGCCGCTTGCTGGTTCATACCCTGTCACTCAATCCCGACTACGAAATCCAAGCCTTTGGTAACGGCAAAGATTGCCTGGCAAATTTACACCAACAGCCTGATATCATCACTCTGGATTACAGACTACCAGATATGAAAGGGCTGGACGTTTTGAAACAAATCAAGGAAATTAACGAAGATATTCAGATTATACTCATTTCTGAGCAGGATGATATTGGCGTTGTGGTAACTCTGCTTCAGAACGGGGCATTCGACTATATCGTCAAGTCGAAAGACATTCGTGAACGTTTGCTGAATACGGTAAACAACATCAGGCAGGGCAGTAACCTGAAAAAAGAAATTGTGAATTTGCGGCAGGAGGTCAAAAAGAAATACACCGAGCAAGATACAATAATTGGAAATAGCAAGGCAACCCGTAAGGTTTATGAACTGATTGAAAAAGCGATACGGACAAACATTACCGTTACCATAACCGGCGAAACCGGAACAGGCAAAGAACTTGTTGCCAAAGCCATACACTACAGCTCGAACCGATCAAAGCAACCATTTGTCGCAGTAAATGTGGCCGCTATTCCAAAAGAATTGATTGAAAGCGAACTTTTCGGACACGAAAAAGGTGCATTTACCGGAGCCGCTTTCCGCCGGATTGGAAAGTTCGAAGAAGCCGATGGCGGCACACTGTTTCTTGACGAAATGGCTGAAATGGATATAGCTCTTCAAGCCAAATTACTCCGCGCCCTTCAGGAAAAAGAAATTATTCGGATTGGCAGCAACACTCCTGTGAAATTTGATTGCCGAATTATTATTGCAACCAATAAAGACCTTCAGGACGAAATAAAAAAAGGAAATTTCAGGCAGGATCTGTATTACCGACTTTACGGACTTCCCATTGAATTACCGCCATTACGCGAACGTGAAAACGATGTGATCATTTTGGCCAAACATTTTATTCAGGTTTTCTGCAAAGAAAATAAAATGGCGACTAAAACCTTAACACCTGAAGCATCAGCCCGATTGCTTTCCTATTCATTTCCAGGAAATATCCGTGAATTGAAATCGGTAATCGAACTGGCAGTTACACTGGCCGATCAGCATGAAATTTCGGCAGACCACATCGTGTTGGGCAGAGGGCAAGATTTGCTCGACGACATTTTCAGTAATGAACTCAGTCTTCGTGAATACGATATTCGCATTGTTAAAAAATTTCTGGATAAATACGATAATAACATTAAGCTGGTAGCAGAAAAACTAGATCTTGGGGTAGCTACTATCTACCGGATGTTGAAAGAAGACAACAAAGAATAAGATATCTGTCGTTTCTCATTTTTATCAGCCACTACTTCAATTTGATCAATTTGAGAAAATAAAATTCCTGGCACAAATACATAAAACATTATCTACTAGACACTTACTTAATTTACAGATAAGTGGCATATGCATTGCAATGCCTTAATCCGAAATCAGACAGCACTGAAGCTAACGAGAGAGATTGCAGATAAGGATAAGGCGTAATAGCTGTCTGATTTTAGAATTTAAAATCTACTTATTAAAATAAAAAAATTATGGAAACAAAAAAATCGCAGTTAGCAACAATCATTATCGCTGTTATTCTGGTTGTTGGAGTTATTGGGGGTGTATATGTTTACAACCAAAAACAAGATGAAATCAAAACGCTTACAATGGAAAAAAGCGAATTGAACCAAACGATTCAAAAAAGAGATTCAATAGTAAACGACATGGAAGGCACATTCGCTGAAATTGAAAGCAACATGTCTTTCATCAGGGAAAAAAGAAGCCAGATTGCTACCATGCAAACTGAAGGAGGCAAAAATAAGAAACAGTTGATTGCCGAAGATGTGAAACTGATGAATACCATGCTCGAAGAAAGCAGTAAAAAAATTGCTGATTTGGAAGCAAAGTTGAGAAAGTCGGGTATGAATATTAAGTCGTATGAAAAAAGACTTCAGGCTCTAAACGAAACCATCGAAGCTCAGAATACCGAAATCGCTGCATTGAAAACAGAAATTGAAGGTAAAAATGCTAATATCGCTGAACTCGGAACAAAAGTTCAGGACTTAAATAACAACATCCAACAACAAGCTGACACCATCAATTACAAACAAAAAGTGATTATTGACAAGACCGATAAACTGAATACAGCTCACTTTGCCTTGGGAACTTTCAAGAAATTGAAGGAAGAAGGTATTGTAAGCCGCGAAGGTGCAGTTCTTGGAATTGGCGGTGGTAAAGCAGTTCAGGGAAATTTTGACTCAAAATATTTCACCGACGTGGATATTCGCCAAACAAAAACAATCCCGTTGAATGTAAAGAAAGCTGTTGTAATTTCAGAACATCCAAGCAGTTCATATAAGTTGGTTGAAGAAAACGGACAGATTGCTTACCTTCAGATTGAAGACCCTTCTGAATTCTGGAGAATCTCAAAATACGCCGTCATTCAGGTAAAATAATTCAATCACCCCATGCAATCCTCAACAAACAGAAATAAAGCCATGAGAAAATCCAGATAGTTAATGGATTGCATGAATTCAGGACAATTTAGGCGGGCTTCGTTTTAGCCCAAGGAAGTTGTGCTATATATAAAAGGCTGTCAGGATAAATACCTGACAGCCTTTCACTTTTTTGTAGAACCGCATTATTAAATAATACCAAGCGATTTGCCCACTTTAATAAAAGCTGTTACAGCCATGTCAATTTGCTCTTTAGTATGAGCAGCCGATAATTGAACCCTGATGCGAGCTCTGCCTTTAGGCACTACCGGAAATACAAATCCAATCACATAAATACCTTCTTTAAGCAACTCATCGGCAAATTTCACAGCCAACGGAGCATCGTAAATCATCACCGGAACAATAGCTGTGGTACCTTTTACCAGATCAAATCCGGCAGTTTCCATTTTGCTCCTGAAATAACTGGCATTCTCCATTGTTCGTGCCGGCAATTCAGCCGATTCGGTTAACAAATCGAGTACTCTTGAAGTAGCACCTACGGTTGCAGGAGCCAATGTATTCGAGAACAAATACGGACGCGACCGCTGACGAAGCATTTCTATAATTTCCTTCCGGCCTGAAGTACAGCCACCATTTCCGCCGCCCAGAGCTTTTCCGAAAGTGGTAGTTATGATGTCAATTTTCCCGAGTAATCCAAAATGTTCGGCAGTACCTCGTCCGGTTTTGCCAATATAACCCGAAGCATGCGAATCATCAACCATAATCAGGGCATCATATTTTTCGCACAAAGCAACAATCTCGGGTAGTTTTGCTAAATCACCATCCATAGAGAAAACACCATCGGTAACTACCAAACGATATTTGAGCGATTGTGATTCTTTCAGGCAATTTTCGAGTTCAGCCATATCGGCATGCTTGTATCGAGCTCGCTGAGCTTTGCACAAACGCACACCATCAATGATTGACGCATGGTTCAACTCATCGGAAATAATAATGCTGTCATCACCCAAAAGCGGTTCAAAAACGCCACCATTGGCATCAAATGCTGCGCAATATAAAATAGTGTCTTCTGTACCCAAGAATTCAGATACTTTTTTCTCCAGTTCTTTGTGAATCTGCTGTGTGCCACAAATAAAACGAACCGATGAAAGGCCGAATCCCCATTTGTCCATGGTTTGCTGAGCCGCCTTAATTACTTCCGGATGATTGGCCAGCCCAAGATAGTTGTTGGCACAAAAATTCAAAACTACTTTATCGCTCCCAACCGAAATCTCGGAACTTTGCGACGATGTGATTATTCTTTCGGTTTTATATAAACCTTGCTCTTTCAGTTCACGTAGCGTATTTGCTAGGTCTTCTTGAATTTTTCCGTACATGATCTTATTTTTTAATACATAACAAAGTAATGGATTCAATATCGTAAAAAGGGTGATAAAACGCAGTCCGTTTTTTTATGCAAAGATATGTTGTAACCCTACCTCGTTGTTCAACCGATTCATTTAAAAAATGAATTTTAGTCCTTTTCACTGAATCAAAAAAATAATACAGTATTTCTGCATGTATCAGCTTTTTTTTTCATTATTTGGCAACAGTTTTCCTGAAATTAAAGAACCATCAAATGAAAACACTGGTCTTAACCGGAATCCGGAAAATTGAAATGATTGACAAGCCTGTACCTGTGCTGAAAAATGCAACTGATGTTTTGATAAGAGTTAAAACAGTAGGAGTTTGTGGATCAGACATTCATTATTTCGCTGCCGGCAAAATTGGAACTCAGGTCGTTCAATTTCCATTTGCCGTGGGGCACGAATGTTCGGGCATTGTAGTAGAAACCGGCAGTTCAGTTACTCGCGTAAAACCGGGAGATCTGGTTGCTATCGATCCAAGTGTTCATTGTGGTGTCTGCGATCAATGTTTGACCGGACGGCCGCATACCTGTCGCAAGAATATGTTCTTGGGCTGTCCCGGTCAATTGGACGGATGCCTGTGTGAATATATCGTTATGCCCGAATTCTGCTGCTTTGAAGTAAACGAATCGCTTAATCCGATTCAGGCAGCACTCGTTGAGCCTTTAACCATTGGAACGTACAGCGTTGAACTGGCAAACACCAATTTTCAGGACAAAACCATTGGCATTTTTGGCGCTGGACCAATTGGGCTAAGTGTATTAATGGTATTAAAGTCGAAAGCCGACAATACTATTTTCTGCTTTGAACCGTTGGATTACCGTCGGAAGAAAGCTTCTGAACTTGGGGCAAACTATGCATTTAACCCAATCGAAACAGATGCACTTGAAACAACCAGTGAAATTGAACCACTTTTGCTCGATCTGGTTTTTGATTGCAGCGGCGAACAGAAAGCCATTGACGATGCAACCAAGGTTTTAAAACCAGGAGGAAAACTAGTTTTAACCGGCATTCCTCCTGAAGGAAAATATACTTTCGACATGGATATGATGCGCCGAAAAGAAATTACGATTGTAAATGTCCGACGTCAGAATCATTGCGTTGAGAAATCGATCGGCCTGATTAAAAACGGAATACCTGTTGAGCAAATGGTTACTCATCATTTTAAGCCGGAAGCGACGCAACAAGCATTTGAAATGGTTGCCAACTATCAGGATGGAGTGATTAAAGCAATGATCGATTTTTTCTGACAAATCTCATTTGATAAAAAATCAGAATAAAACTCAAAAATATTGCATGGAAGGTAGATTTTCATTTATATTCGCCCCTGAAGATTTATTAAATTTTTTCATATAATTGCACTAAAATATTTATCAATGAATCCAAGTAAACCCAGAGTAATTAAGGATTACGACAAGCTCGATCCGGATATTCAGGAAAAAATCAAACTCGAATATCCAAGCGGATACAGTGAAAACTTAATCTATTTTACCAACAAAGATGGCAAGCGGGTAAGTGCATTGCCCTTCGAAACAGATGACAAATATTATCTGGTTCGGATGACAGTTTATGAAGCTGAGAAAATTATCGAAGAAGATGACGACTACGACAGCACCGGCTCTCTGAAGGATAGCGCGAAGGAAGAATATGAAACCAAGTATGGCGACGATGATATTCTTGCTGCAAGTGACGATGTTGACGAAATTGATGATGTTGCCGATGACGACTTCGATGATGACGACGATGACGATGACGGCGGCGATGATGACGAGGATTAATCCCGTACTACATTAAAAAATCTTCAAAATTTGTCTTTTGCCGGATAATTAGCATCCGACGCTGATTGGCTTAAAAATACTGTATGTCAGGATGTTGAAAAAGCAAATTGCTTTTCACTCCTGAATACATTTAGCCATGATCTTAAAATTAAATTCCAAATCTTTTCTGATTAAAAGTCCAGTCTGAGCTGATCGGCCAGATTGGCAAATGTTATCCGGTGATAGGGAGTTATACCTATTTCCCTGACTAACTTCCTATGGTGTAAGGTTGGATAACCTTTGTTCTTCGACCAATCATATTCTGGATATTCCTGGTGAATGGCTTCCATATAATCGTCACGGTAAGTTTTTGCGAGTATCGAAGCCGCTGCAATAGGCAAATATTTCCCATCGCCCTTAATAATGCAGGTGTGCGAAATTTCGGGATAAGCTTTGAACCGATTCCCATCAATAAGCAAATGTTCCGGTTGTATTTTGAGTTGAGCAACTGCACGGTGCATGGCTAAAAACGAAGCATTTAAAATGTTAATCCGGTCGATTTCGTGATTATCGACAATACCCACAGCAAAAGCCAGGGCCTGCTGCTCAATAATCGGGCGTAATGCGTTTCGCTGCTTCTCTGTCAGTTTTTTGGAATCGTTCAGCAAATCATTCTCGAAATCTTCAGGAAGAATAACTGCCACCGCAAACACCGGACCAGCCAAACACCCACGACCAGCCTCATCGCAACCTGCTTCAATCCGGCCTTCCTGTAAAAATAGTTGTAGCTTATCTTTTTTCATTAACGAGTGGTACTTGTATAAATAAGTAATGTGAACTTAAATCGCCAAATATCAGAACCCTACTTTCAAGTATCAGAAGCTTACTTGTTACATTTATATGCTTACTCGCTAATGCCAGATACTTACTTTCGAATGTCAGATGCCTGTTCGCGAATGTCAGAAGCTTACTTGCTACATTCATGTCCTTACTTTCGACATCCAGATGCTTACTTGTTACATTCATGTCCATACTTTCGATATCCAGATGCTTACTTTCGAATGTCAGGTGATTACTTGTTACATTCATGTCCTTACTTTCGACATGAATAGGGTATTAAGTTAGTTCTTTTCTATTCTGTACGCACCCTCCGATACGCTTCGCTACTCAGGAAGCGGAACTCCGGTCTCCGGTCTTCTGACTCCCGTCTCCATTAGGTATTCGCACAAATCTGGATACTTCCCCAAAGTAATTCAGCCGTTTTATCCCAGCTAAACTTTTCCTTCTGAACAAATCCCTTTTCAATGAGTGAATCGCGAAGATCTTTCTCCTGAAAAATCCGGATCATGGCGTCTTTGATCTGGCTTAACGAAAATGGATCGACGTAAAGCACTGCATTGCCACCAACTTCAGGCAAAGAAGTTGTATTCGAACAAATTACAGGAACGCCTGCATTCATCGCTTCGATAACCGGAATACCAAAACCTTCGAAGAACGGCACAAAAGTGAGCGCCAACGAAGCACCTAATACGCGATGCAGTTCGTCATTATTCAGTCTGCCTGTAAAAACAACATCGTCTTTGTAACGCATTCCTTCGTAAGTCAGCTCAATGTCGCTGGTTTTAAACATGCTCTCACCAACAATCAGCAACTTAGTATCCGACTCAACAGAAGTACGAAAAGCGTCATAAGCCCGCAGCAATCCACAAATATTTTTGCGCGGGTGAATTGATCCGATAAACAAAAAATAGTCTTTACCCTTTGAATAAATCGCTTTTGTATTTGAATTTTCATCGTCGGAAGTAGGCGTATAAGAAGTATTTACTCCATTATAAACTACATCAACTTTATCTGAATCAATTTTATAGGTACGGTTAATATCTTCTTTCGAGAAGTACGATACAGTAACAATACGTTTAGCCTTTCTGGCGAACCTCGGGAAAAAATGATTGTAATATTTTGCTTTTAGCCAGGGCAAATCCTGAGGTCGGTGAGCAAAATTAATATCATGAATAGCTGCCAGTTGGCGAACTCGTGTATTCAATGACAAATAGCCGTCGGGCGAGAAAAACAAATCAGCTTTGTACTTCTTTAAAATCTTCGGAATCTGAATTTCGAACCAGATGAACCACAAAATAGGGTGCCTGGTTGGTGGCGACAATACGATAGGTGTAATGTTATCAGAAAAAATAAACTCATCGGCATACGGACGATCAAAAATAAACAGAAACTGATGTTCCGGATGTTCACAAGTTATCCGTGACAAGGTTTCCCGAGTAAACCATCCAATTCCTTCAAGCTTTTCGGGTAGTAGTAAGCGTGTATTAACGGCGATTATCATAGTTTGAGTTATCGTATCGAAATCTATTCAAATGTACAAAGTCTGCACAAAAAATTGCTACTTTTGACTCACTTTAATCAACCCAGGAAAAGACACTCGCTTGAAACGGAAGTTTATTACAAATCTTTTACTGCTCCTTTTTCTGAATGTTTTAATCAAACCTTTCTGGATATTCGGAATCGACCTCACCGTGCAAAACCTGGTGGGAGACGAAAGCTATGGGTTGTATTTCTCGCTTCTGAATTTTTCGATGATCCTGAATATTCTGCTCGACTTTGGAATAACCAGTTACAACAACAAAAACATCGCCCAACACGGCCAATTGCTGAAAAAACACATTAGTAACATTGTTGGATTAAAATTCCTGCTGGCGGGCATTTATGCGGTAGTTTGCATGGTTACTGCACTGATAATCGGATACAAGCAAGTCCAACTTCATCTTCTTGCTTTCCTGATTTTGAATCAGTTTCTCATCTCATTCACACTTTATTTGCGCTCAAACATTAGCGGGCTACATCTATTCCGAACCGACAGTCTTTTATCGGTACTCGACCGTTCGCTGATGATTATTATCTGCTCAATCCTCCTATTTACCAACATAACCCACCATACTTTTAAGATCGAATGGTTTGTATATTCTCAGTCGGCAGCCTATCTAATTGCAAGTGCGATCACTCTTGGTGTTGTTTTAGCGAGAACCGGAAAACTTAAATTTTATTTCGACCGTAAATTCTTTATCGTTTTTCTCCGGAAAAGCTACCCTTATGCATTACTGATTTTGCTGATGTCGTTTTACAATCGCATCGATTCGGTCATGCTCGAAAGGTTATTGCCCGATGGAAAAGAGCAAGCCGGAATTTATGCCCACGCATTTCGACTACTCGATGCAGTTTCTATGTTTGGCGTTTTATTCGCTGGACTACTACTGCCTATTTTTGCCCGGATGCTCAAACAAAAAGGGGACATTGGCTCGATGGTTCAATTCTCCTTTTTACTTCTATTCGTTCCGGCAATAATTATCAGCCTTTCCTCCGGATTTTACGATAAGGAAATTATGCTTTTACTGAAATACAGTCATACTGAACTCTCTGCATCTATCTTTCAGTTGCTGATGGTTAGTTTTTTGGGCATAGCCACCACCTATATTTTTGGCACACTTCTCACTGCCAATGGAAGTATCAGGCAGCTAAACTGGATGGCAGTTGTCGGAATGGGACTAAATATTGGATTAAATTTAATCCTGATTCCTCATATTCAGGCATTGGGATCGGCCTGGGCCAGTTTGGCAACACAACTCTTTACAGCAGTGGCCCAAACCATTCTGGCTGTCATTATTTTGAAACTGAATATTAATTACCGTTTAATCGGCAAATTGATTTTGTTTGTTTGCTTTGTATTTCTGGCAGGGTATTTTAGCCGGCAAATAGACACCTGGTATCTGGGTTATGCAACAATGATTGCTACAAGCATATTATTTGCATTTATTTCCCGTTTAATAAACCTGAAAGCATTGGCAGAAATCATTCGAAACGATCAGCAGGCATGAGCAGAAAGTTAACTCCTGAAGATTTACAAAACGAAAGCGAATTCGAACTTCTCACCGAGGTTTCGCATCAAAAACTGCGTGATTTTGTGGTGGAACAAATTACCGAAGAAAGATACCTTATCCGGATTTATTCCATTTATCAGGTAATCATGATGATCATATTTGCATTTCTTCTGACCCGAGGCATTGTTTTGGTATTCAATGGTCATTCTGAAACATTAATAAATGTAGGATTAGCAGTCATATTTTCATTTTCCGCTTTGATCATCGTACACGAACTGCTTCACGCGTTGGCTTATATGATTACGGGAGCAAAGAAAATTTCGTTCGGCGCAATCCCGAAAAAATTTATTTTTTATGCTTTGGCCGACCGCCAGGTGATTGCAAAACGAGCTTTTCACGTTGTTGCGTTAACTCCTTTTGTTGTTGTGAAGCTGATTTGTCTGATTGGGATCATTAGTTTTTACAACGACCAAATCATGTACTTTTACCTGAGTATAATGTGCCTTCATTCATTATTTTGCGCCGGAGATATAGCCATGCTGGCCTTTTATCGGATTCACAAGGGAAAAGAAATTTACAATTTTGATGACAAAAATGAAGGGAAGACTTATTTTTACACCCGAAAACTAGAAATATAGATTATGACAATTATAGAAGCCATTGTTATTGCTGTTGTGGAAGGAATTACTGAATTTCTGCCCATTTCATCTACCGGTCACATGATAATTACAGAGGCCTTGCTAGGCGTTAACATGGATGAATTTACCAAGGCATTTACTGTTAACATTCAGTTTGGAGCTATTCTTTCAGTAGTAGTACTTTATTGGCGCAGATTCCTTCAGAGCTGGACGTTTTATCAAAAGCTACTAGTTGCTTTTATGCCTGCAGCTGTTATTGGATTACTTGGTAGTGATCTTATAGACCAATTATTTGAAAGTGTAATGGTTGTAGCAATCACCATGTTATTGGGAGGGATACTGCTTTTATTTGTTGACAAATGGTTTAAAAAGGAAAAAGAAAACCAGAAAGTTACTTATCGTAACGCTTTGAAAATTGGATTTTGGCAGTGTATTGCCATGATACCGGGAGTTTCGCGCTCTGCAGCAAGTATCATTGGTGGCATGCAGCAAAAACTGAGCAGAACCAATGCCGCCGAATTTTCGTTTTTTCTGGCTGTTCCAACTATGGCAGCCGCTTCAGGGTATAAACTTCTCAAATTAATTCTTCATCCTGATGGCATTTCAATGATGAAGGACAATTTAACGACATTATTAATCGGTAACATCGTTGCCTTTATTGTGGCTATGATCGCAATCAAAACGTTCATCACTTTTTTACAGAAACACGGATTTAAAGTGTTCGGTTGGTACCGTATTGTCGTTGGCCTAATCCTGATTACCCTTTTGCTGATGGGTGTTGATTTGAAGGTGGTGTAATCTCACAATTTTTACCAAACAAAAATGGTCACCTGATTCAAAATCAAGTGACCATTTTTTATTTGATGTTTGGATTTTACAATTTTATCCTTTCACAGGCACTTTTGATCCGTCCGATCGTTTCCTCCTTGCCAATTAGCTCAAAGATTTCAAATAAATCGGGACCACTGCTTCCTCCGACCAGCGCCAAACGGATTGGAACCATCACTGCTCCAAATCCCCATTCTTTGGCGGTCATAAATGCCGAAAAGGTTTCTTTTATAGCCTCGGCTTTCCAGTCTGTAATGGTTCCGAAAAGCGCTGAAATAGATTCCAGTTTTTCGTTGGTGTCGGCTTTCCATTTCGACTTCACGGTCTTTTCGTCGTAGCTTTCCGGAGCCTGAAAGAAGAAATGCGATTGCGCCCAAATGTCTTTTACAAATTCGCAGCGTTCCTTAATCAGGCCTACAATGCGTTCGAGTTTTTGTGGATCGGGATCAATACCTTTTTCTTTCAATTCGGGTAAAACCAACGCAGCCAGCTCGGCAGCCGATTTCAGCTGCAGGTAATGACGGTTGAACCATTTGGCTTTCTCCGGATCGAATCGTGCTCCCGATTTAACCACTCGAGTTAAGTCGAAACTTTCGATTAATTCGTCGATCGAGAAAAATTCCTGTTCAGTTCCAGAATTCCACCCCAAAAGGGCCAGCATATTGACAAAAGCTTCAGGGAAATAACCATCTTCACGGTAACCCCGGTACGATTCGCCTGTTTCCTGATTATTCCAAAGCAATGGAAAAACCGGGAATCCCATTTTATCGCCATCGCGTTTGCTCAGTTTTCCTTTCCCTTCAGGTTTCAGGATTAACGGAAGGTGCGAGAAGCGCGGACGGTTTTCTGAAATACCCAACGATTCGTACAATAATACATGCAGAGGCATCGACGAAAGCCATTCTTCGCCACGGATGACATGAGTAATGTTCATCAAATAATCATCGACCACATTGGCTAAATGGTAGGTTGGCATTCCGTCGGACTTAAACAAAACCTTGTCATCAAGCTGATTGGTATTAAACGACACACGACCGCGAATCAAATCTTCCTCAACAATATCGCGGGTTTCAGGCATTTTGAACCGGATGACATAGTGTTCTCCATTGTTCAATCTGGCCTGAACTTCTTCCGAAGAAAGGGTGAGCGAATTTTTTAAGCTGTTGCGGGTATGCAAATCGTACGAAAAAACCTGCTTGTCGGCTTCAGCCTGTTTCCGGAGTTCGTCCAATTCTTCAGCAGTATCAAACGAATAATATGCATTTCCATTTTCAATCAGTTGATCGGCATATTTTTTATAGATCGGTTTACGTTCGCTCTGACGGTACGGCCCCAAATCGCCACCAAAACCAACACCTTCGTCAGGTACCAAACCACACCATTTCAGCGATTCAATGATATAATCTTCGGCTCCGGGTACGTATCTATTTTGATCAGTATCTTCGATGCGTAACAGGAAATCGCCGCCATGCTTCTTTGCAAATAAATAATTGAATAAGGCTGTCCTTACTCCGCCCATGTGAAGCGGACCTGTCGGACTTGGGGCAAAACGTACCCTCACTCTTCTTTCCATGATTTTGCTAATTAAATTTTCGCCACAAAGATAATATTTCTGAAGGGAGAGAATCGCTTTTAGCTTGACCGCTGACAAAAAATCGGATTATTGACATCCGGGAACCGATCATTTAAATGTTATTAACATGATTTTTAACAAGCTTACTGAAAAATGATTTGCAGATAGCCATATATCCATATCTTTGCGCTCTCAATTTTTTCATTAATTATCTATAAGTTATCGAATGAAACGTTTTTTAGCAATTGTCGCATTCATTCAGGTTATTCTGCCTGGAATGGTAAAAGCTGACGAGGGGATGTGGTTACCAGCTTTGATTAACAAGCTGAACATAAACCAAATGAGTAAAGAGGGATGTTCGCTTAAAGCTGAAGATATCTACAGCATTAACCATTCAAGTTTGAAAGATGCGGTGGTTGCATTGGATCATGGGTCGTGTACCGCCGAATTGATTTCGGATGAAGGTCTTTTGCTGACCAACCACCACTGCGGCTTTGATGAAATTCAGGAACACAGTTCTGTTGATCACGATTATCTGCAAAACGGATTCTGGGCGAAAACAAAAGAAGAAGAACTGCCCAATGTAGGCAAAACAGCTTCATTTCTAATTCGTTTTGAAGACGTTTCAGAAAAAGTTTTATCGCAGTTAAACGACCAGATGAGCACCGACGACCGGAACAAAAAAGTTCGTGAAGTGTCGAATGAAATTGAAAAAGAAGCCACTGGCGATACTCATTACGAGGCTCGTGTTCAGGCTTTGTATAACGAAAATCGCTACTACCTGTTTGTTTATGAAACTTTCCGCGATATTCGTCTGGTAGGGGCTCCACCACAATCAATGGGTAAATTCGGTGGCGATACCGACAACTGGATGTGGCCACGTCATACTGCCGACTTTAGCATGTTCCGTATTTACTGCGGAAAAGATGGAAAACCGGCATCGTATTCGAAGGACAATGTTCCCTACAAACCTAAATACTACTTGCCAATCTCGCTGAAAGGATACAAGATGGGCGATTTTGCCATGATTCTGGGCTATCCGGGAAGCACCAACCGATACAAAACTTCGTACGGAATTGAATATACCATGAATATTACCAATCCGATCCGAATTAAAGTGCGTGAAGAAAAACAACGCATCATGCAGGAATTTATGAACACTTCGCGAAAAGCAAGAATTATGTATTCGGCCAAATATGCCCGTAGTGCAAATTATTATAAATACAGTATCGGACAAAACCAGGGACTTAAGCGGTTGAACGTTCTGGAAAAGAAACGGCAACTGGAAGATCAGTTTACAAAATGGGTAAATGCCGACGAGCAACGCAAAGCCAAATATGGCGAAGCGCTCAGGCTGATCGCTAATTCGTACAAAAATATAGAAGACGAAAAAGCCTTCGAGTACATGGTTGAATCTATGGTTCGCGGACCTGAAATTTTTTATTTTGCGTACCGTACACGTCCATTGTATGATGCTTTAAAGTCGGATAAAAACTCAGAACACGTCAGCTTGGCGAGCGAACGGGTAAGAAGTGGACTCGATGAATTTTTCAAAGATTACGATTCGGAAACTGACCAGAAAATAGCGGCTGCACTTTTTAAAATTTACGATGAAAACGTTGCACCACAATATCACCCACCATTCTTTAAAACAGTAAAACTAAAATACGGCAACGACTTCGAAAAATACACCAAGGAATTGTATGCCAAATCAATTTTCGGAAGTCAGGAAAGATTGGTTCGTTTCTTCGAAGCGCCAAAAGCTAAGGTACTTGAAAAAGATCCGCTCTTTCAGGCCTCATTAGAGATCTTCAGGATGATGGGATTAATTGGCGACGAAACCGGTAAAACGACGGAAGCACTCGAAAGAGGAAATCGTTTGTTTGTTGGTGGACTGATGGAAATGGAAGCCGACAAAAATTTCTACCCGGATGCCAATTCAAGCATGCGGTTAACATACGGAACAGTAGGCGACTACATTCCACGCGATGCTGTGAAGTATAACTATTTTACCACACTGAAAGGCTATATTGAAAAAGAAATCCCGGGAGACGATGAGTTTGATGTACCGGCTAAGCTAAAAGAACTTTATTACGCCAAAGATTACGGTCGCTATGCCGACGCTGACGGAAATCTACGAACTTGCTTCATGACCAACAACGACATCACTGGCGGAAACTCCGGAAGCCCGGTAATCAATGGAAAAGGCGAATTGATCGGAATTGCTTTCGATGGCAACTGGGAAGCGATGAGCGGCGACATCGCTTTCGAGAACGATTTGCAGAAATGTATCAATGTCGACATCCGTTTTGTACTGTGGACCATCGATAAAATGGGCGGCGCTCAAAACCTGATTGACGAAATGACAATCGCGAACTAATAATATATTTTTATTATACCTGAAAGACCCGTATTTTTGCGGGTCTTTTGCTTTATAGCATAAGTCAAGTTAACTTCTTCGGTGGCTTAGCTTGTCGAAGCCGAACTTTAAAATTTAAACGTTGAACATTACAATCTATACCGATGGTGCTGCAAAAGGGAATCCGGGTCCGGGAGGATACGGAACGGTTCTGCTTTCAGGACAATTCCGGAAAGAATTATCTGAAGGATTTGAACTGACCACCAATAACCGGATGGAATTGCTGGCTGTAATTGTTGGTCTGGAGGCTTTGAAAATCGAAAATTCTGTGGTTACAATCTATTCCGACTCGAAATACGTGGTTGATGCGGTTGAAAAAGGTTGGATCTGGAATTGGGTGAAGATTCGGTTCAAAGGCAAGAAGAATCAAGATCTCTGGCTCCGTTTCCTGAAAATATACCCCAAACATCAGGTGAAATTTGTTTGGGTAAAAGGGCATGCCAACATTCCGGAGAACGAACGCTGCGATCAACTGGCAGTTGCCGCTTCGATGCAACCCCGATTAAAGAAAGACAACGGATATTTAGCCAGCCTCTGATCCAACTCAAGGTAATTCGAAGCAAATCACTATTTTTACCGTTTCAAATGAAAACTGAATGAACGCCCTTTATAACCTTTCGATATTTTTCTATTCCATTCTGATTAGACTGTCAGCCCCATTCAACATCAAGGCCGGGCAAATCAGCAAAGGGCGCAAACTGACATTTGCCGACCTTCAGTCCAAAATTAAACACGACAAACCAATAGCATGGGTACATTGCGCCTCGCTGGGCGAATTCGAGCAGGGACGGCCAATTATTGAAGCCATTCGCAAGCAACATCCCGAATACCGGATTCTATTGACATTCTTTTCACCTTCAGGATATGAAATCAGGAAAAACTATGATCTGGCCGACTACATTTGCTACCTGCCAGCCGACACCAAAAAAAATGCAGAACGCCTGATTGAATTGGTTCGCCCTGAGGTTGTATTCTTTGTCAAATATGAATTCTGGTTCCACTACATCAACGAATTAAAGAAACGAAATATTCCACTTTACCTGGTTTCAGCCATTTTCCGCGAAAACCAATTGTTCTTCAAAAATACACTTTGGGGCAAATGGTATCGAAAAATGCTTTTCAGTTTTGAACAATTCTTTGTTCAGGACGATCAATCGGTCAGATTGCTGCATGGAGTCGGCATCAAGAATGTGACCAAAGCCGGAGATACCCGGTTTGATCGCGTGGCCGAAATTGCCCGAAACGGCAAAAACATTCCTCTGGTTGAAAAACTGAAAGGTAACAGCTTGTTGGTGGTTGCAGGAAGCACCTGGAAACCCGACGAGGAATTGCTGATTCAGTATATTCATAGCCATCCGGAAACCAAATTCGTTATTGCGCCACACGAAACGAAGAAGGCAAATGTAGAAAGGTTGATAAGTCTGTTGAAAACTCCGGTTATTTGTTATACAGAAGCCACTGAAGAATCGGTTATGAACAAACAGGTTTTGATTGTTGATACCATTGGAATTTTATCGTCAATTTATAAATATGCCGATTTAGCTTATATTGGCGGTGGATTTGGGGTTGGAATACATAATACACTAGAAGCAGCCATTTTTGGGATGCCAATCGTATTTGGCCCCAATTACCTCAAGTTTAATGAAGCGACAAGCATGGTAAAATTAGGCATCGCCTTTCCTGTAACCGATTCCACGTCGTTGAACTTAATTTTCGATCAATTACTATCCGACAACCAAAAGAGAAATTGGATTGCCAGAGAATGTACTGGTTTTACAAACCATAATCTAGGCGCTACGCAAATTATCTTAAACAAAGTTTTCAACAGGTAATAACTTTTCGGGGTTGATATCGCCGGTCAGGAAATAATATCCTTCAAACAACTTACATTCAGTTCATTTCCTGAAAAATACAAACTCTCCGTTCGAATTTCAATTAATATTTTTGTAAACTTTTTGTAACAACAAAATTGTTAATATATTGATTTGCTGAATACTAACATTGCGAAGTTGATAACTTCTGTAATTTTTTACAAAAATCGTATTCATTTTTTTAAACTTCCGTCTTATATTGCATACAGCAAAAACAACACAGTGTGAATGCAAACTTCTTCACGCTAACAACCGATTATCTATTATTAAAGCTCAAATTTTTTTGATTATGACATTTAAAAACGTGGCAGTCGAGCCCCAAACTGAAAAAAAAACGTACTCCCAGGACGAAGCCTACGAAGCCTCGCTGATCTATTTTAAGGGAGATGACCTCGCTGCAAGAGTCTGGGTAAATAAGTATGCTTTGAAAGACTCCTTCGGATATCTGTACGAAAACACTCCGGACGATATGCACAGAAGACTCGCTTCAGAAATTGCAAGAATCGAAAAGAACTACGAAAATCCGATGTCAGAAGATGAGATCTTTGCACTTCTGAAAGATTTTAAATACATCGTTCCACAGGGGGGACCGATGACTGGAATTGGAAACGATTATCAAATCGCGTCCCTATCGAACTGCTTCGTTATTGGAAACGAAGGTCATTCCGATTCGTATGGTGGTATCATGAAGGTTGACCAGGAGCAGGTTCAACTGATGAAACGTCGTGGTGGTGTTGGTCACGATCTTTCACACATCCGCCCCAAAGGATCTCCGGTTAAAAACTCGGCTTTAACTTCAACCGGTATTGTTCCCTTCATGGAACGCTATTCAAACTCGACCCGCGAAGTAGCACAGGATGGTCGCCGTGGCGCACTCATGCTTTCAGTTTCCATTAAACATCCTGATGCCGAATCGTTCATCGATGCCAAACTGGAACAGGGAAAAGTTACAGGGGCTAACGTTTCGGTTAAAATACACGACGATTTTATGCAGTCGGTTGAAGCTGGTGAGAAATACATGACTCAATATCCGACTGATGCCAAGATTCCGAAATACACCAAAGAAATTGATGCCGACGGCCTTTGGAAAAAGATTGTTCACAATGCGTGGAAATCAGCCGAGCCAGGAATCCTTTTCTGGGATACCATTATCAAGGAATCAGTTCCGGATTGCTATGCCGACTTGGGATATAAAACTGTATCGACTAATCCTTGTGGCGAAATTCCACTTTGTCCATACGATAGCTGCCGTTTGATTGCTGTAAATTTATATTCATACGTTGAGAATCCTTTTACACCACAAGCTCGCTTTAATTTTGATTTGTTCAAGAAACATGTTCAGGTTGCCCAGCGCATGATGGACGACATCATTGACCTTGAACTTGAAAAAATCAACGGAATTATTGGCAAAATCGATTCCGATCCTGAAGATCAGGAAATCAAAAATATCGAACGGTCGATGTGGCTGAAAATCCAGACCAAAGCCAAAGAAGGCCGTCGTACCGGAGTTGGTATTACTGCTGAAGGTGATATGCTAGCTGCTCTTGGCTTGCGTTACGGAAGCGACGATGCCACCGATTTCAGCGAAGAGATCCACAAAACAGTTGCATTGGAAGCTTACCGCTCTTCAGTGATCATGGCCAAAGAACGTGGCGCTTTTAAAATTTACAATGCCGATCGCGAAAAGAACAACCCAATGATTAAACGGTTGCGCACTGCCGACGAGCAATTGTATCAGGATATGGTGAAATATGGCCGCCGGAATATTGCATTGCTGACTATTGCTCCTACCGGAACGACCAGCTTGATGACACAGACTACTTCAGGAATTGAACCTGTATTTATGCCGGTTTACAAACGTCGCCGGAAAGTAAATCCAAACGATAAAAATGTAAAAGTCGATTTTGTTGACGAAGTTGGCGATTCATGGGAAGAATACGTGGTTTTCCACCATAAATTTAAAGATTGGATGACAATCAACGGTTTTGAACTGAAGAAGAATTATCCGGAAGCTGATCTGGATGCAATGATTGCTAAATCGCCTTATTACAAAGCAACTTCGAACGATGTTGACTGGATGAACAAGGTTCGCATGCAAGGAAAAATCCAGAAATGGGTCGACCATTCCATCAGCGTAACCATTAACTTACCAGCCGATGCTGATGAAGAACTGGTTGGCAGATTATACTTCGAAGCCTGGAAAAGCGGCTGCAAGGGTGTGACTGTTTATCGCGACGGATCACGTTCAGGAGTTTTAATTTCGAATAAAAAGGAAGAGGAAGTTGAAGAAAAACCGGACAGCATCTTCCCAACAAAACGACCGATCGAACTGGAAGCCGACGTCGTTCGTTTCCAAAATTCGAAAGACAAATGGGTAGCTTTCATTGGAACCATCGACGGACGTCCGTACGAAATTTTCACAGGGCTTTCTGACGATGAGGATGGAATTCTGTTACCACGTTCGGTTGTCAGCGGAAAAATCATCAAGAATGTGAATCCTGACGGAACTAAACGTTACGATTTCCAATACACCAACAAACAAGGATACCGGACGACCATCGAAGGACTGTCGTACAAATTCAACCCTGTATTCTGGAACTACGCGAAACTGATTTCGGGAGTTTTGCGTCACGGAATGCCAATCCACAAAGTGGTTAACACCGTTACCAGCTTGCAATTCGACAACGACACCATCAACAGTTGGAAAGCTGGTGTTGCCCGCGCCCTGAAAAAATATGTTCCGGACGGAACTGTTGCAGAAGGCGCCATTTGCGGCGAATGCGGATCGAAAAACGTAGTTTATCAGGAAGGCTGCTTGATTTGCCCCGACTGCGGAACATCCAAATGCGGATAATACCATCAAATCCAATAAATTATATGAGGCTGTCCTGCAAAGGCAGCCTCTTTCGTTTGATTTAAAATGTTCAGAGTATCGCTTAAAATAGCCGGTATACTATGCCCAAATCAAAACGGGAAACAGTTGCAAAATAATATTGGTGTCCGTTTAAAAATCCGAGATTCTTCGCTCCGCTCAGAATGACAGTCATTTACAGACAGATGGAGTTAGGTAGGGTAGGTTTGCGGCTTCGCCGCAAACCTACCCTACCTAACTCATGCAACTCGTTGATTGTCATTTCGAACGAAGTGAGAAATCTCAACCTAACAAGCATTGATCTGATTTTGGCGGACAACAGTTGCAAAATAACTATGTATGCATAAAATGTAATACATTTGGTGCTGCTGAGTAAGGAGTCAGCAGACAGATCAAACCAACTGACCCTCTAAATCAATTTATAGACACTTACTTTTAAAACCTTAAACAATGAGAATTTTGAATTTAGCTTTTACACTTTTTGCAGTATTATTTCTGGCAGGTTTTTCCAACGCTCAGGACTGGGCCAATACTTCACGCTTTAAAGACGCCAATGCAAAACTGCCAACCCCTTCGTCTGGTGAAAATCGGGTTGTTTTTATGGGTAATTCCATTACCGAAGGTTGGATAAATACAGATCCTGACTTTTTTGCAGGGAAAGCCTATGTAAATCGAGGTATTAGCGGACAAACCACACCGCAAATGCTGGTTCGGTTCCGACCCGATGTGATTAATTTGAAGCCGGCCGTTGTTGTGATTTTGGCAGGAACAAACGATATCGCCGGCAATACCGGTCCCTCAACTCTCGAAATGATTTTGGACAACCTGGTTTCAATGGCCGAACTTGCCAAAGCCAACAACATAAAAGTGGTACTCAGTTCGGTTTTACCGGCTTTCGATTATCCCTGGAAACCGGGACTGGAACCCGCTCCAAAGATCGTCAAGCTCAACGAAATGATAAAGACCTATGCTGAAAAGAATAACATCGTTTACCTGGATTATTTTTCATCGACAGTTGACGAACGCAACGGCCTGAAAAAAGAATTGTCTGGAGATGGAGTTCACCCCAACATGGCTGGATATAAAATAATGGAACCCCTGGCAGAAGCCGCAATTAAGAAAGCTTTGAGCCAGAAATAGATTGGATAGCAAACCACGACTGGCGCGGTTTTGCAAACCGTGGCTTATAAAACACAATACCCCCGGTTGCACGTTAGCGGCAACGAGGGGTATTGTACGCTCAGTTCACAAACAGCCTTCGGCCAATGCTATTCTGCCTTTGGGGTTTTAGCAGCCTTGGCCGAATCGTCAACCTCGAAGCCCCATTCGGCTAGGCGTTTGGGGTTTTTCTGGTTCAGGGCTTTAAGCAGGTTACGGCTCGCTGTTACAGCCTCTTTGATTGCAGGCGTGTAAAGGTCGCGTTCGCGGTAAGCCTGTTCCATCCGGCTCTTGTAGTCTTCGGCCTCCTTTTGCTTGGCTAAAGCCTGTTCGATGGTTGGGCCTACCACCGCCCACGATATGCCATCAAGGCTCGTTAGTGGCGAAGCTTCTCCAACCTCCTGATGTTTCTGGTAAACTTTTGATGCAAGTGTGAGCATCTCTTCCACATTCTGGGAAATAACAATTCTTCCGGTTGTTCTGGCCATAATCACATCTGTTTTAATTGGTTAATAGCTAAATTTAATGCTTTTTTATTATACTTACAAGCAATTAAGTAATTGAATTACAGGAATTGTATTGGCAATAATGCCGTTATGAAAGGTTATAATGCCAAATTCAATAGGTATAATGCCGTTATGAATATGAAAATGCCGTTGTGAATAGATATAACGGCGTTATGAATAGTAATAATGCCATTATGAGTATTAATAATGGCGTTATAACGATCCATGGATCGATCTTGCTGGCGCGGTCTTGTAAGCTGTGCCCGATACCATCCAAGTACTGAGTTGTTTGAAACAAAAGAAGGTCCATCCCTTTTTTAGAAAGATGGAACCCAGTAGCAGCAAGAAAGGCTTATCGTTTAACGACCAGCTTGCCGCTGATTACGTCCTTACCAATTATTGCTCGCACAATGTAAACGCCATCTTTCCAACCCGAAGTGCTGAGCGTTTGTCTGTTGCTCTTTATCTTTTGTACTTTGGATTTCATAGTTTGCATGGCATCATAAACTTCAAGATCCCATTCGGTTTCCTTCATGGCTTTTTCAGTAGAGGTGCTAACAAGCTCAATTGTAGCCTCAGTGGTAATTGGGTTGGGCGAAATGGACAGGTAATAGCCGTTCGAAACATTCACATAGGTTATTACATAATCACTCCATCCACAGCTGTTATGCGCCCTGGCAACTACCTGGTAAGTTCCCGAATTGGCAAACGACATACTTGCATAGCGTCCATCGGGATAAATTGTCACCCCGGATGATGGACTTGTTGTCCAAAAATAACTATCAGGATAACTGTTCAATGAAAGTTGGGCTGTAAATGATGCGGGCTGGTTTACATTTACGCTAGAAGGTCCCGAAATATATGTAATTACAGGTAAACCTGCCCAAACCGTTTTTGCCGGTAAGGTAACATTGCCACAATTTGAAGTTAAAATTGCCTGAATTGTTCCTGGTCCATTCCCTGTGGCTGTAAATGATTTTGGGTTCCCGGTTTGGTGATCGAACGTGACATTGCCGCTGCATGTCCAGCTAACAGTAGCTCCTTGATCATTGGTTACTGTAAAAGTTGCGCCAGAAGAGCAGGCGACGAAAGGGCCATCGACAAAATTATATGTTCCCGGATTTCCATAAATACTTCTTATTCCATTTATATCATCCTGATCTAGGTACCTATGCGATCCTGAATAATATGCATACATCAGTGCAGAAGATACCGAGGAGTGTTGTAACCCGAGAGAATGGCCAATTTCATGTGCCGCTATTGTTATTAAGTCAATAGGTTGATCCGAACCAGTTCTTGTATCCAAAGTCCACGTTTCTGCATCATCAAAATGTACATCTCCAGCAAAATTACCATTTGGTGGAGGAAAGAAGCTATGAGCAAGAACACTATTTGCACCATCAAACGGGTAACCATCCCCATGATCTCCTACACCCCACCTGAAAATTATATCGGCATGGACTGAATCACATACTTCCAGAAACCTAATATCGGTTTGATTCCGCCAAAGCTCCATGGCTGTTCGTATCGCAGTTCTTTCCTCAGTTCCGGTAATATCGGTTGTACCGTTGCTAAACCAATAAGTAAGAATTCGATGATTCCAACTATTCCCTTGGATGGCATAATCTGGAGCAATACTTGTTTTCTTATTTATTATGATAGGACCATCATCAATCAAAATTTGAGTATAGGCTGACGCTGATAAGAATAATAAAGTCAAGAAGATAAAATATTTTTCATGTGCTCTAGTTATTAAGGTTAGAAATTTCAGTGATATCAATATAAAACATTTCTTGCCCTCCTATTTGAGGTTTTGGTAACTTGTCATTTGTGAATAACTTTCCATCAATCTTTATTTTTAGATTGACTTTTTTAAACTCTTTGGCAAGTTCACATGGATACAAAGTGATAATTTCATCAATCGTTCCTTCTACATATATATTGATAATGTATTGTTTGTTGATCTCGTCGAATCCAATAGTACCTGTGGCATCATTTAATGTTTTAATGGTCTCATATGGTTCATTGCAAACATTACTAATGCTATCTTTCTCTTCAACACAACTAAATGCCATATTTCCAATGAATACATATAGCAGAAACGCTATCATTCTTAATTTTCTCAAAGGAATATCCGTTTTAAAATTTTTAGTTTTCATATTTTAATTGCTAAGTATAAGTTAAGAAATTACTTCTTTTTTATGTGAGTAATTCAGGGGGTGGAGACCGTTCCATGTTTTTGGTTTTTAAGATAGTTGGCAATGACTAATCATATACTATTGATTCTAAAAACTCTTGGCCTGCGCAGTTTTGTAATCTGTGACTCATCCGCGCTAGCGGGGGCTAAAAGCTGAGTTGATTGGAACAAAGGTTCCATCCCTTTTTTAGAAAGATGGAATCCTGTAGCAGCAAGAAAGCCCTATCGTTTGACCACCAGCTTGCCGCTGATTACGTCCTTACCAATTATTGCTCGCACAATGTAAACGCCATCTTTCCAACCCGAAGTGCTGAGCGTTTGTCTGTTGCTCTTTATCTTTTGTACTTTGGATTTCATAGTTTGCATGGCATCATAAACTTCAAGGTCCCATTCTGTTTCCTTCATGGCTTTTTCAGTAGAGGTGCTAACAAGCTCAATTGTAGCCTCAGTGGTAATTGGGTTGGGCGAAATGGACAGGTAATAGCCGTTCGAAACATTCACATAGGTTATCACATAATCACTCCATCCACAGCTATTCTGTGCTCGGGCCACTACCTGATAGGTGCCCAAATTGGCAAACGACATACTTGCATATCGTCCATCGGGATAAATAGTTACCCCAGATGATGGACTTGTTGTCCAATAATAATTTGTAGGAGAACTATCAAAAGAAAGTTGGGCTGTAAATGATGCGGGCTGGTTTACATTTACGCTAGAAGGTCCCGAAATATATGTAATTACGGGAGCCCCAACCCAAATTATATTCTTGGTAGGAAGTAAGACCGTGGTGCCACATGCAGTTGCAGTTACATTTGCTTTAATCCAGCCAGCCCCAGTTCCAATGGCTGTGAATGTTTTTGGGGTGCCGGGTTGATTATCAAAACTTAAATTAGAACTGCACTGCCATGTCACTGAACACCCATTGGCGACATTGTCAACTTTAAATTGTGTTCCGGAAGAGCATACTATCGGATCTCCCGTAATTGTTGTCGAAGGCGGAACCATATACGACGTAACGGGTAAACTCGATGTTTTAGAATCATTGCATCCGGTCATTGTTACCTTAACGTCACCCGTTCCACAGCCGGTCGTTACATCTATATAATTCTCGTTACTGCTACCGCCCCAACCTAGAGGTAATTGCCATAAATAGGAAACTCCAGGATACGATGGAACCTCATACCGAACAGTCGAATTATAAGCTACACTATTTTCTCCGCTAATATAAAAGTTATTTAGATTTCTTGTAATTTGTAAAGAAACGGTTGGTCCATATTGAGAATAAGCTTTAGGTCTTACACTTATTGTAGTCGTAGTAGCTGACGATGGTGGAATTACATTTATCGAAGATGCACTAACAAATGTCCCTGTTTGACCTCCTGTGGTTTGCCATCCTGAAGGTAAAGTCCATTCAAAGTGACTGGTAATTGTTTCTCCTTGATCAATGCCATTTGTTGCGGAATTGATATATGAATTTAGTGAAATTGAAACAGGGGATGTAGCGTGACAGGGTATGTTAAGTGTACTTCCTGAACTGAAAGAAGGAGCTGGCATATTTAATGTTAACGGGCCAATAACCCTATCAGTCCAATCACTCCAATGATTTAATATACCTCCATAAAATGCACCTATCACTATTGTATTTGCGTTGGCTTCTATATTCTTCCACTGAACATGCAGGTTATCAGAACCAAGAGTTGTATTATTTTGTAATACGTAAGCATTTTCTGGCAATGACCATGTTCCAATATATCCACTTGATAACGTAAAATAACAATTTACTTGCGTTTTTTGATAATTAGCCGTAGTACCCCAATTTACATTAATGGTGGCACCTAATGAATTTAAGCATAGAAGTAAGGCCAAAAAAGAAATAATATTAGATTTTTTCATTTCATGCAATATTTAATGATGATTCTTTTTAATTCTACTCCATATATCATATGCTATATATATATCATATGTTTTATTGAAAGTTCTATTTGACGAAGGATCACCAGTGACTAAATCTGCCACCCCATTTTCTAAGCATATCCCAAGTTGTAGTGCTTTAATTTTCACTCCGATTCCCAAAATTATTCCATAATCCAGTCGTTTAATCGCTTCGCCAGTATTTCCCCAAGCTATTTTCTGCCACGAGTTGTTAGTTCCGTCAGTGTTCTCTGATGAAAAATAACGGGCAAACAATCCATGCGCAATATAGCCGCCTACATCTCCGGAAATAGTTATGTTGTGAAAAGTAAAAGATGTTTTCAATGTAATAGGAAGATCAATATAAGCAATGTTTATTTTTGATAAAGACTTTGTACCATTGGTTTCTTTGTTAGTTTCTCTAAGTCCCTTTGTTGAATATAGTAATCCAGTTTCAAGTGAAAAGAGTTTATTCATTTTTAAATCAAAGACGGGTCCAAAATGATAGCCTAATTTTAGCTCTGAATTTTTGTTAGTGACCTTCCCTTCCCATTTTGTTGGCATTTGCGAAAGATTAAATCCCCCACGGATACTGATTTCTTGAGCAGAACAGATATAGCCACCAGCCAAGAATAGGATAAAAAAAATTATTTTCTTAAGTACATTCATATATTCTGTTTTTAATTGATTAAGTGCTGATTTTTATCTTCTTTGGGTAAACCAAAGGTAAAGGGAGGCTTCTCGGTGGAGATCGTTCCATATTTTTGATTTTTAGGGTGATTAGTAATTACTAATCATATACTATTGATTCAAAAAAGCCGAAAAAGGTTGCTTTGGGTTGTGCGTGTTTGGTAACATAAAAATACAGGAGAGAAAATTTTGGTTTTGTCGCCCCAATAGCTTATATATCTTATACTTGTTTTTAAGGATGTTGTGCGGTTAGCGCGAATTTGTAATTCGCGCCAGCAGGAAGGCTGAGTTCGAAAGAGTTCAGCCTCTTTTGTCATAATTACACCAATCATCCAACAGTTCCACGGAAAATACTTTAGCAAACTAATCTTTTAAAAAGGATAGATGCCATCAACCATTCGCAGATACAAACGTTAATTAGCGTATGATTACACAACGAGATAAGAATTAGAGAGTGCTATTTAACATCCCAGATCTATGACAGACTCGACTTTCAAATATGAACTTTTCTTTGAATTATCGCCGGATTTGCTTTGCATTGCAGGATACGATGGATATTTTAAAAAAGTAAACGCTGCAGTTTCAAACCTACTGGGCTATACGATGGAGGAATTGTATGCAAGGCCAATCAATGATTTTGTACACTGTGCCGACAAGCGCGCTACACAACAAGCGCGTCTTGAATTGGCCAAATCAAAACCACTTTTCAATTTTGAAAACAGATACGTAAAAAAGAGTGGCGAAATTATTTGGCTTTCGTGGACCTCGTTACCGGTAGATAGCGACCATCTGGTTTTTGCCATAGCCAAAGACATTACTCACATCAAACAATTGGAGGCTGACAGAAGTGCATTACTTACCAATCTGACAAATACCAATGAAGACCTGAAGCAACTAACATATACAACCTCGCACGATTTAAGATCACCTGTCAATAATTTACTGGCAGTGCTTGATCTGCTCGACATTTCGAAAATAAAGGACGAAGAAGCCACCGAATTGATCAACATTGTAAAACTATCAGGAGAATACTTAAAGGAAACGCTCGATAATTATGTTGACGCCTTAAGTGAGAAACACCAAAATCTGGCCAGTATTGAGGAAGTGGATCTGAATAAAAGCCTGGATAATGTGCTTAAATCGGTTCATTCATTAATCGAAACTTCAAAAACAACCATTCATACCGATTTTTCAAAACTGGGTAAAATTAAGTTTAACAAAGCTTACATGGAAAGCGTATTTTTAAACTTAATTACCAATTCAATAAAATATGCTAGACCAGACTGTTGGCCGGTGATATCCATTGTATCGGGAAAAGAGAATGGATGGGATCAGTTGATTTTTGCCGATAATGGACTTGGCTTTGATATGGAGAAAGTGAAAGACAAAATTTTCGGATTGCATCAAAAGTTTCACAACTTTAAAGACAGCAAAGGCATTGGTCTTTACCTGGTTCACAACCACATTACAAGTTTATCAGGCAAAATTAGTGTAGAAAGCAAAGTTAACGAAGGCGCTAAATTTATCATGTCCTTCAAGCCGTAACCATTAGTTCTTTCTGATTCTCATCAGAGCCTGGTAAAAAATCAATTTTATTTTGTTTTCTGTCCAATTCCATTATCTTGTTTAGGCAGTTATGATTATCTGGCTGTCAATCAAAACAAGCAGAAAATGATTTCGGAAAGTAGCCTTGAAAAACTAAAAATATTGGCCGGAGCAGCCAAATACGATGTTTCGTGTGCGTCGAGCGGAACGAAGCGTGGCAATACGCAGGGAGGGATTGGCAATGCCACAGCCTGGGGCATTTGCCATAGTTTTGCCGAAGATGGACGCTGCATTTCGCTCCTGAAAATCATGCTCAGCAATTACTGCATTTACGATTGCGCCTATTGCTACAACCGCAAAAGCAACGACATTCCGCGCACTTCGTTTACTCCTGATGAAATCGCCAATTTGACCATCGAATTTTACCGCCGAAATTACATCGAAGGGCTTTTCTTAAGTTCCGGAGTTTTGCGAAATCCGGATCACACCATGGAGCAGATGGTTTCGGTGGTTAAAAAACTGAGAACAGAACAACGGTACAATGGCTATATCCACATGAAAACCATTCCAGGTGCGAGCCAGCAATTGGTTACTGAAGCCGGGCGCTGGGCAGACCGGTTGAGCGTCAACATTGAAATTCCGACTGAGAACAACCTGAAAATATTGGCACCTGACAAGGATTTCAAAAGTGTTTTGGAACCCATGAAAATGATTTCGACAGGTATTCTGGAGTCGAAAGAAGAGCGAAAAAACCACCGGAATGCACCACTTTTCAGTCCTTCCGGCCAAAGCACACAACTGATCATCGGAGCAACCAACGACACCGATCACACCATTCTGAAACTGTCATCAGCTTTATATACCCGGCGCGACCTGAAGCGTGTCTATTATTCCGGATATATTCCTGTAAACAGCTACGACAATCGACTTCCTGCGCTTTCAGCTCCCCCACTCCGCCGCGAACACCGATTGTATCAGGCCGATTGGCTGATGCGATTCTACGGTTTCCGTAGCGATGAGATTGTGAATACTGAAAATCCTAACCTCGATCTGGACCTCGACCCCAAAGTAAACTGGGCGTTGCGCAATCCACACCTGTTCCCGGTTGATATCAACACCGCCGATCCGATGATGTTGCTTAGGGTTCCTGGAATCGGAACCCATTCTATTCAACTGATTCTGATGGCAAGAAAACACCAAAGACTGAATTCAGCACACCTAAAAAAAATGGGTGTCGTAATGAAACGTGCGCAGTTCTTTATCACCTGCAACGAACTGCGGTCGCAAAACGTTCAGGATTTAAAACCTGAAATCGTTCGCCAGCTTTTGCTCGACAAAAAGTCGTTGGGGAGTGATGCGTCCGTTCAATTGAAATTGTTTTACCCGATGACGCCTGCGCTGAGATAAAAAACGTTGCGAGATGCGGGATGCGGGTTTCGAGTTGGCTAGTCGCATTCCGCATCACGTAACCCGTAACATGCAACCCGTAACAAAAAAAATGACTATCTACTCTTTCGACAATACCTTTGAAGGACTGCTAACTTTGGTTTTCGAATGCTACAGCAGGAAACAGTTTCCCGATGAAATCCTTTCAGGGGAAGGAAGCCAGAGCGTTTTGTTTGGTTCAACCTCCAACATTGTGACCGACGACCGGAAAGCCGAACGTGTTTGGAATGGCATTATTTCACGCTCCTCTGAAGACAATGCGCACCGGATTTACCGGGTTTTTCTGTCAGGATTGCCCGATGCTCCTTTATTGCTGGTAAAATACATCCGGCTGATTATTGATTCGACCAAAAATGAAGAAACCAATTTTTCGTTGCCTGTTGTTGTTGAAGTAAACAAATTGCACCAGAAAGTTTGCCGCGAAGCACAACGAATACACATGTTTACGCGGTTTCAGAAAACGATTGAGGGTAGCTATTACGCTTCGTATGCTCCAATGTACGACGTTCTTCCACTGTGCATTCCGCATTTTAGCGACCGCTTTGCCGACCAGCACTGGATTATTTACGACCTGAAACGCAACTATGGATTTTTGTACGACATGAAAACTGTTTCGCGCGTAGTTTTTGACGACCTGAAAGTGAATCCGCAAAACGGCCAGTTGCACGCTTCACTTCTGGCTGAGGACGAGAAGCTATTCCAACGGTTATGGAAGCAATATTTCAAGAGCATTTGCATCGAAGAGCGCAGAAACGACAAAGTTCACCGGCAACATTTGCCAAAACGATTCTGGAAATACCTTCCGGAGAAGTTATAAATTATGAGTTATAAGTTAATCATTACTGACCGACTAAAGCGATGTGGAGCGAAGAATCTAAAACGAGTAGATTGATATAGTCGGTCAGCAATTTAAATTAATAGAATTCAGGCGCTAAAAGGGCTGTTTGGCGACAATGTTTGTTCAGAATATTCTCAAGGATTTCCTGGGTTAAATCGGGGAAACGAATCTGAAGAGCTTTTGAATTTTGAATCCAATCATTCAGTTCCAGACCTGAATTGGTGAAATGATCCAATACTTTTATGCCCATCGATTTCAGGAAAGCTGCATTGCAATATTGCTCGTATTGCTTTTTCATTGGAATGACGCATAACTTTTTGCCCAGATATATCGCTTCGGCCGGGCCTTCAAAACCTGCAGTGCTCAGTAGTCCGGTGCAACTCAGAAAACTTTCAGTAAACTCATTGAGCGAAACTGGCTGGAAATGAATATTCCCAACAGTATATCTGGTTTTTGAATGTTTGGAAAAAACCTGCCATTCGGTACCTGGAATGCTGGACAAAACATCCTGAATCTGCTGATCGCTGTAGGCCGGCAAGTATACCGTGTAATGTGGTTTAGAGGTAGATTCGGCATTTCGGATGTCGTGACGAATGACAGGAGGGAAAATATGAGGAGAGAAGGATTTAAAATTGAATCCATATTTATAGTTCGCCGGAGCATAATGCTTCAATATCAATTTTCCAACCCACTCCTTAAATTCCGGCTTGGGTGCTGATGGGTGTAATACAGCATTCTGATGACTTAACCCAATACAATCTTTGTTGTGGAGGCGGCATGCCCAGGCCGATACTGGCTCAAAATCGCTGATCACCAAATCGTATTGGTTAACCTGAAGATTTCTGATATCTTTAAAAAACTGCATGATTTGCATCTTTTTGGCAGTTTGCCAGATATCGACGCCTCCGTTTTGTCCGACGATAAAACTCAATCCTGAAAACTGATAATCTATCCCGAAAGGGACGCTCAAATCGGCCTGAGTGCCGCTGACCAAAACATCAGTATCAGCCATTGATTTCAGGATGGGTACAATTTCGGTAGCCCTTGCAAGATGGCCGTTTCCTGTTCCTTGTATGGCGTATAGAATTTTCATCTTTTATTGATGATTTATTATTGAATTCTTCAAAAGAATGCAGCGACAGCCAATTCTTCTACAATCGACTTATACAGTTGCTTTTTATCCGGAATGAAAAGTTCATCATTAGGAGATTCAGCATCTTCTTCGCCCTCATCTGAATAGAAATAATTCAAACTCCACTCACCCTCAACACACTCAGCAGCAGAAAAGTGTTCTACCCAGTCGCCACAGTTGATGTACCGAACCGAACCTTTTTCGGTGTTGATGCTCTTGTCAACCGGAATATGCGTGTGACCACAAATTACCAAATCGACACCTTTGCCGATGGCCGCATTGGCAATGGCTTTCTCGAAGTTGGTTAACACCGAACTCCGCTTTGCAATCCGATCCTTCATCGATTTATACAGGATCATTTCCTTTCCGCCAATCAACTTCAGGAAGACATTGATGAATTTATTGAAAATGGTAAGAAACCCGTATGCAGCAGCGCCCAATTTGGCCAACCATGGCGAATGATGAATGATGTGATCGAAAACATCGCCATGAAAAATCCATGTTTTTTGTCCGTCAACATCCAATTCGAGTTGATTGACAATGCTAAAATTCCCCAATTCGGTATTGTTGAACTTGCGGAACACATCGTCGTGATTACCTGTGATGTAAACAACCCGAACTCCTTTTTCAACCATTTTTAATAACTGGCGGATGACCTTCATGTGCGGCTTTGGAAAATAATTCCGACTGAAACGCCAGGAATCAATGATATCGCCATTCAAAACCAGAGTTTTGGGATGAATCGACTTTAAATATTTGAGCAGGGGCTTGGCTTTGCTGGCGTGAGTTGCCAAATGGAAATCGGAAATAACTGAAATATCTATTTTTCGAATAGCTTCCTGCATATAGCATTGGAATTGATAACTGTATGCAAGTAGAAATTATTTCATTACAGGAAGATTAAAGGATAATAAATGTTTGATTAAAGAAAAAAGATACTTTAATTTATGCCAATAGTCCCAAAAGGAGTTTAACATTGCGCTACAATTTAGTTCCGCTCTCACCCGATTTACTGAATCAAAATCCCCACAAACGGTTCTTTTAAAACATTATTCAGCTATCTTGCAGAAAATTTATACGGCACCAACTCCATAAATTGATTAAGAATGACAAGTGATTTTTTTAATCAAATAGCTCACCAATTTGAACGGCCTTTTCAAAACCCCGTCCTGATTTTTGCTGTCATCCTTTTTATTATCCTGCTTTCTCCGATATTACTCCGGAAATTAAAAATACCGGGAATCATTGGATTAATTATTTCAGGAGTATTTATCGGGCCTCATGGATTAAAAATACTTGAACAAGATTCAGCGGTAAAACTCTTTTCAACCATTGGCTTATTGTACATCATGTTTATTGCCGGGTTGGAACTCGATTTAAAAGAATTTGAACGAAATAAAAACAAAAGTTTGGTCTTCGGATTTTTAACTTTTATGATTCCCCTTGTAATCGGCTTTCCGGTTTGCTATTATTTTCTCGATTATAGCATTACAGCAAGTCTGCTAATTTCAAGTATGTTTTCAACCCACACCATGGTTTCGTACCCCATCGTGAGCAAATTTGGCATATCAAAAAACGAAGCTGTAGCAATTACTGTCGGAGGAACAATACTTTCAGACACCACCGTATTAATACTTCTGGCAATCATTAAAGGCTCGAACAGCGGGAATTTAAGTCTTTCATTCTGGATACAACTGCTAACCTCATTGGCAATCTTTACTGGAATTATGTTTTATGTTATTCCAAAAATTACGGCATGGTTCTTTCAGAAATTGGAAAGCGAAAAGACATCGCATTACATATTCGTGCTATCAGTTGTATTTTTTGCCGCATTCCTGGCTGAGATTGCTGGCATTGAACCCATAATCGGAGCATTTATTGCCGGATTGGCATTAAATAAACTGATCCCATATTCTTCGGCGCTGATGAACCGAATTGATTTTATAGGGAATGCCATTTTTATCCCCTTTTTCCTGATTAGTGTTGGGATGCTGGTAGATACAAGCATTCTGTTAAAGGGCTCAACAGCAATTATTATAGTTGTAACCCTATCAATTGTAGCCCTACTCGGAAAATGGATTGCAGCATGGGTTACCAGTGTCATTTTCAAATACTCGGCCGATCAGCGAAAACTCATTTTCGGGTTGAGTAGTTCGCGTGCTGCTGCTGCACTTGCGGTAATTATGGTAGGTTTCCAAACAAAAATAATTGGGGAATATGCGCTAAATGGCACAATTATTCTGATTCTAATTTCCTGTTTGATTGCAAGCCTTGTCACTGAAAATGCTTCGCGACGGATACTTACCTCGGAAAAAGATGAGCCACTTCATAATAACCTAAGCTGGGAAGATGAGCACATTATGATGCCGATTGCCAATTTAAACAATATGGAATTATTACTTGAACTGGCAGTTTTCATCCGGAACAAAAAATCAAGCAATCCGATTACAATTCTTTCGGTAGTGCCAAATAATGAAGAAGCCGAGAAAAACCTCCAAAAGGCCAGAAAAAATTTAGAGTCGTTGGTGAAAATAGCTTCGGCAAACGAAACGAAGGTAAATATTATTGCCACCATCGATCATAATATTGCTGGAGGGATAATCCGTAGCTCGCGTGAAATCATGTCGGATACAATTATGATTGGTTGGCCACAAAAAACAAAACTAATTGAGCGTTTTATTGAAACAAAAATATCGCTGATTATTTCCCGAACCAGTAAAGCCATATACATTTGTCACTTCGAACATTCGCTGATTGGTCACAAACGACTGGTTGTTGTTTGTCCTCCTTTAGGCGAATTGGAACATGGATTTGAAATTTGGCTAACGAGAATTTCAAAGTTATCGAAAGAATTAAGCATTAACATTTTCTGTTACTGCAATGAAAAATCGAAATCAGAAATTGTTGAACATTTGAAAAAGCTCAAAATAAATGTCGCCATTTCTTTCTCAAAAGAATTTGACCTGCCAAATTTAGATCTTCTCAGTAAGTATATTTTGCCTGAAGATTTGCTGATTTATATAGCAGCTCGTAAAACTTCAGTTTCACACGATAATTGTATGGAAAGCATTCAGGAAAAGCTTGAAAAACAATTTGCTTCAACCAGCAAAATTGTCATTTATCCACGAACTTACCATGTTGACAGCAAGTACAATGAATATGGCGACATTAATCCTGATTCAATCAACCAAGGACTCGAACGGGTGCAGAAAATTGGTAAAGATTTGGGCAACTTACTGAAGCGAGACCACAAAGGATAATAGTAAAGGCCTTCGTTTCCGAAGGCCTTATGGGTTTAAACTGATCCCCACCGAATGGGGAAACTACTTTGAAAAACTAAACCGGGCAACTAAGCAACTCTCATTGCAAAGGCATTGGTCAAGATGTCAGGATACATTTCCCTGAAATTATCGAAACACCATTCTTTTAAATGACCAATTTCTGATTCACTCACCCAGTTAATACACTTTGCCAGTTCTTTCCGGAATAATTCGCGGCTAAAACTAACCTTTGGTAAAATAACTTTAGCGTACTCTAACATTGTTGTTGTTTTTTGTGTTTCTGTAATTGTTTCCTAAAAATAACGAATTTTCACCAGTCCTAAGTATGTCCAAAATCAGCATTAACAGAGTTTAACATCGTTTACATGCATCCTTGCAAATAAGATACTGAGGTACAAGCCCATATCATTTAAAACTCATATTCTGTTTCAAAACATCTTTGATGACATAATTCTCGAACACAAAACAACAGCTTTCAAATTACGATTTCGTTGCAATGGTATTAATAAAACCTGAAACTTTTTGCTCGATTGTATTGTGTCCTTCCATCGCTTTTACAAATGCTGAACCAATGATTGCACCACTGGCATATTGGCAGGCATTCCTGAAAGTTTCGGCATTTGAAATCCCAAATCCAATCAGGCGCGGATTCTTCAATGCCATCGAATTTACCCGTTCAAAATATTGTTTCTGAAAGTTGGACACACTGGCTTTAGCCCCGGTGGTTGAATTGCTCGAAACCATGTAAATAAACCCGGTTGATACCTCATCGATTTTGCGAAGCCGCTCGTCCGAAGTTTGAGGTGTAATCAGGAATATATTGTGCAGGTTATTGGCTTCAAAAACAGGCTTGAATTCTGTTTCATAAACATCCAATGGTAAATCGGGAATAATTAATCCATCGATTCCAATTTCATTGCATTTTTTGCAAAAGGCCTCCAATCCATATTGAAGCACCGGGTTGATATACCCCATCAGGATAAGCGGAATTTCAACTGATTTACGGATGTCTTTCAATTGGTCGAACAGTTTCCGAATGCTCATTCCGTTCTGTAAGGCAACTAAACTACTGTGCTGAATGACCGGTCCATCGGCCACCGGATCAGAAAAAGGCATCCCAATTTCAATCAGGTCAACTCCATTCTTAACCAACTCCTGAATAACAGGAACGGTATCTTCCAGATTAGGATATCCGGCAGTAAAATACACCGAGAGTACCTGTTCTTTTTTCTCCTGAAATAGCTTATTTATTCTGTTGTTCATGATTTTAAATTGAAGCCCCCTATATCCCCCGAAGGGGGACTTTATGGTGCGTATTAATATTGTTTGTTGCTTAGAAAATCTGGCATTGCCCCTTTTTAAGTCCTCCCCTTCGGGGAGGGTTTGGGAGGGGCCTTTTAATATCCAAAATGTTTTAAGTACGTTTCCATGTCTTTGTCTCCTCTTCCGGAGATATTAACCACGGTAGCTTCTTCAGGTTTCATCTGAATTTTCTTTAATGCGGCCAATGCGTGTGCCGATTCCAATGCCGGAATGATTCCTTCCAATTGTGTCAGTTCAAGTGCAGCATCCAATACTTCGGCATCGGTTGCCCACAAGTATTCGGCTCGCTTTGTCTTGAACAAATTGGCGTGCATCGGACCAATTCCGGGGTAATCCAGTCCGGCAGAAATTGAGTATGGTTCAGTAATCTGTCCATCGTCGGTCTGCATCAGGATGGAGCGCGAACTGTGCAAAACTCCGGGCGAACCCAAAGTCAGCGTCGCAGCAGTTTCCGGAGTATCAACGCCCAATCCTGCCGCTTCAACACCAATTAGTTTCACGTTTTCCTGATCGAGAAAATGATAAAATGCCCCGGCAGCATTGCTTCCTCCACCCACACAGGCAATTACGCGATCCGGATTTTCTTTTCCGGTTTGCTCTTCCAACTGCCAGCGAATTTCTTCAGAAATCACCGACTGAAACCGCGCCACCATATCGGGGTAAGGATGCGGTCCCACAACCGAACCAATGATGTAATGAGTGTCAACCGGGTTATTGATCCAGTCGCGCATCGCTTCGTTGGTAGCATCCTTCAGGGTTTGGTTACCACTCAGGGCCGGAATAACCTCGGCTCCCAGCATCTTCATTTTTTTTACATTCGGCGCCTGACGTTCCACATCAACAGCACCCATGTAAACAATACATTTTAGTCCCATCAACGCACAAACCGTGGCCGTTGCCAATCCATGCTGACCAGCGCCTGTTTCGGCAATGATGCGGTGTTTGCCTAATTTTTTGGCCACCAAAATCTGACCAATGGTATTGTTTATCTTGTGCGAGCCGGTGTGGTTCAAATCTTCGCGCTTCAGATAAATATTAGTTTGGTATTTTTCTGAAAGCCGTTTGGCGTAGTACAATGGTGACGGTCGCCCTACGTAGTTTTTGAGCAATCCTATAAATTCCTGCCTGAAGTCGTACGAATTGATAATTTCGAGGTAATTCAGACGTAATTCTTCAATGTTTGGCACCATCATTTCGGGAATGTATGCCCCGCCAAATTCGCCATAATAACCTTTTTGATTCACTTGATAATTCATATTCTGATAAATTTTAGATAACAGATATTAGATTTTAGACCGGATTCCGGAAATGAAGTATTTTACTTTTTCAACATCCTTCAGAGCCGGGCTGATTTCGAAACCGCTGTTGATGTCGATTCCATGCCATCGGGGATGATCGAAGTGCCGGATGGCTTCCATATCTATGGGTCCAATGCCACCGCTCAAAAAGAAAGGAACATCGCCTTTGTAATTTTGCAGCAATTTCCAGTTAAATTTTTGCCCTGTTCCTCCCGGAATTTGGCCTTTGGTGTCGAATAAAAAATAATTGCACACCTTGGAATAAGCGTCCAACATTTCAAAATTGAACAGCTCATCAACAGAAAAAGCTTTGAAAACGGTTATTCCTGAATCCTGAATTTTCCGACAATATTCAGGAGTTTCATTTCCATGAAGCTGAGCCACATGCAAATCCCAGATTCGAACAGTTTCCAGTACTTTCTCCAGAGTTTCATCGACAAAAACGCCGACTTTCTTAACCAAATCCGGAATAACAGCCATTACTTCCGTAGAAGGTTCGAAGCCCACAAATCGTTTGCTTTTCAGGTAAAAAATAAATCCCAGATAATCGGGCAATGCCTCAACAACTCCCGAAATATTTTCAGGATCACGCATTCCGCAGACTTTTATTTTTAGTTCGTTCATTTCTTCTTTTTATTACCTGATCTCCTTTATTTTGTCATCCCGAATTTATTTCGGGATCTGCCGTTCTGTTCAGAAAGATCCTGAAACAAGTTCGGGGTGACGAGTACGCCAAATTTCTATTTCAATTTGTCTATAAACTCTTTACAGGCTTTGCCCGGATCATCTGTTTTCATAAAAGTTTCGCCAATCAAAAAACCTTTAAACCCGGCAGTACGAAGCTGAGCAATGCTTTCCGGATCAGAAATTCCGCTTTCAGAAATTTTCACAAACGGATCTGGAATGAGCTTGCTAAGGCGAACTGAAGTTTGCACATCTACCTCAAAAGTCTTCAGGTTGCGGTTATTTACGCCAACCAAGTCAACCTGCGGATTCAGTTTCTCCAACTCTTCAGCACTGTGAACTTCAACCAAAACTTCCAGTCCCAATTCTTTCGCTTTGAGTGTCAGTTCGAGCAATAATTCTTTGGTTAAGCTTTCAGCAATCAACAAAATTACATCTGCACCATGTGCCCGGGCTTCGTAAATCTGATATGGATCGAGCATAAAATCTTTTCGCAAAATCGGAGTTTCAGGATTTGCAAAACGAGCTTTGGCCAGATTCTCGAATGATCCCCCAAAAAAGTGATCATCAGTCAAAACCGACAACCCACTTGCACCAGCAGCCACATAAGCGACAGTGATTTCGGAAGCTTCGGCGGTCTCGTTAATCACGCCTTTCGATGGCGATTTGGTTTTAAATTCGGCAATCACACCACTCGCACCTTCGGCCAGCAACGCGGCCTTGAGAGAATTGGGTTTCCGCTTAAAATACGGCGATGCCATTAATTCTTCGACCGAAACCCTGCTTTTTGCCTCCGCAATTTCGGTTCGTTTGTTTTCGTTAATTTGATCAAGTATGGTCATATTCTTGTTTCGGGTTGCGAGATTCGGGTTGCGAGTTAACCCATAACTCGTAACTCGAACCCGTAGCAATTTTATACGTTTAATTCCATTAATTTCCTGAATGCCCCCAAAGCCCGTTTGCTTTTCAGCGATTCGGAAGCTTCAGCAACACAATCAGCAAGCGATTTCTCCGGATGAATACACTGAATTCCTAAAGCAGTATTTGAAATTACCACATTTTGCTGAGCCTCAGTTCCGGCGCCTTCCAATACATTTTTGAAAATTTTTGCAGCAGCTTCAACGGTTTCACCACCGTAAAGTTCTTCCGGAGGAACCGGAGCGAAACCAAAATCAGCAGGAGAAAGGTTGTCTTCAGTTAGATTCGACACAAAACGGGCATCACCGGTAAGCGAGATTTCGTCGTAGCCATCCAGGCTGTTCACAATGATGTAATTCTGTCCGCTTTCCCTGAAAACCTGATGATAAAGATCCATCACATCCAGATCGTACACGCCAACCAATTGGTTCTTGGGAAACGATGGATTGATGATTGGCCCCATCATATTGAAAAGCGTTTTAACCTTCAGTGCCTTCCGGACAGAGCCAACACTTTTCATGGCAGGATGAAACAGCGGCGCATGTAAGAAACAAATTCCGGCGTCTTCGACTTCCCGCTTCAATTTGTCCTGTTTGTTGTTGAACTGATAGCCAAAATACTCAAACATATTTGACGATCCGCTTACTGAGGATGATCCATAATTTCCATGTTTGGCCACTTTATAACCAGCGCCGGCAAGCAAAAACGTGCTGAGTGTCGATATATTAAAAGTGTCTTTCCCATCGCCTCCCGTGCCAACCACATCAATCGTGTTATATTCCGAAAGGTCGATAGCTACGCACAATTCGAGCAATGCCTGACGAAACCCAGCCAATTCTTCACCGGTTATTTGCCGCATCCTGAAAACCGTCAGAAAAGAAGCGATTTCGCTGTCCGAAAACTGTCCTTCAGCAATGCGAACCAGCATCTGATGCGCCTCAGCTTTGGTTAGTCTGCTGCCTGTAAATAAGTAATTTAAAGTATCTTTCATTTTTATAATGTTGCGGGTTTCGAGTTTCGTGTTGCGGGTAAAAGAACTCGCAACTCGTAACTCGTAACAATTTAATTTACTTTTTCAGCCAGTTAGTGATCATCAGCTCGCCAAGCGGTGTTAAAACCGACTCGGGATGAAACTGAACACCTTCGACGTCAAAAGTAGTATGTTTCATCGACATGATCATGCCTTTTTCGTCGTAACTGGTCACTTGCAAACACTCCGGAAGATCAGCTTCATTAACAATCCATGAATGATAGCGGCCAACCGAAAAGGTTTCAGGAAGACCATTAAAAAGGATTGTGGGTACTTTGGTGGTGGAAACCGGCGTGGCAATTCCGTGCAAAACGCGGTTCATGTTGGTAAGCGATCCGCCAAAAGCCTCGCCAATAGCCTGATGCCCCAAACAAACTCCCAACATACTCTTGGTTGGTCCGAATTTCCGGATAATGTCGAGCAACAATCCGGCCTCTTCAGGGATTCCAGGACCGGGAGAAAGTACTATTTTATCGTATTGCTCCAGATCTTCCAAAGCAATTTCATCGTTTCGGAACACATCAACCGGCAAGCCTGATATTTTCTTGATGGCATGTACCAGGTTGTAGGTGAACGAATCGTAATTATCTATGACTACTATTTTCATGATTGAATAATTGATTTACTGAATGATTGAATTACTGAACACTGAGACTGCTAACTAGTTGATATCCTTTGCTATTTCCAGCGCTTTTTTCAGAGCGCCCAGTTTGTTATTCACTTCCTGAAGTTCGCTTTCTTCCTGCGAATCGGCTACAATTCCGGCACCAGCCTGATAGTAAAGCGTGTTGCCTTTACTCAGAAACGAGCGGATCATGATGGCATGGTTCAGTGTATGGTCGAAGCCGAGGTAACCAATGCAACCTCCATAAAAGCTGCGGCGTTGATTTTCATACCGGTCGATCAATGTCATCGCCATGTGTTTTGGAGCTCCCGACAATGTTCCGGCAGGGAATGAATCGCCCAAAACGGTAATCATGTTAGTGTCTTTAGGCAATTTTCCTGAAACTTCAGACACCAAATGAATGACATGTGAGAAATATTGAACCTGACGGTAACTGTCGACGGTGACATCGCTGGCATTGCGGCTCAGGTCGTTGCGGGCAAGGTCAACCAGCATTACATGCTCAGCATTTTCCTTTGGATCGGCGCACAAACGTTCGGCAGCAAGTCGATCCTCTTCGTCGTTTCCGGTGCGCTTAAAAGTTCCGGCAATCGGATTGATAATGGCCCGACATTTCTTGATGCGCAGTTCAGCTTCGGGACTGGAACCAAAAATGCGGTAAGTTCCGTAGTCGAAAAAGAATAAATAAGGAGAAGGATTCACCGAGCGCAAAGCACGATAAACATTGAATTCGTCGCCTTTAAACGGCTGCGAGAACTGGCGCGAAAGCACAATCTGAAAAACATCACCGCGAAAACAATGCTCCTTGCCTTTGCTCACCATGTATTTGTATTCTTCGTTGGTAATGTTAGAAACTTCCTCTCCTACCGTATCGAACTGTGTTGGCGAAAAAGTCAGGTTACGTAGCAGTGATTCAATTTGGCCAATCTCTTTAGTTTCGCCTTCCATCAGGTTTTCGATCAGGTAAATCATGTCTTTGTGATGATCGATAGCTACAATGTACTTGTAAAAGCAATATTTAACTTCAGGAACCGAGTAGGCTGCCTTCTTTTCAGCCGTGATTTCAATTTTCTCGAAATACTTTACCGCATCGTAACCAATGTAGCCAAACAAGCCATTTGCCGGTAGGTTTTCGGTTTCTCCTGATAATTTGAACGACTTGAAAAAGGCATCCAGTTGTTGATCGACCCGGCATTCCGGCGAAATGCTTTTTGTCTCCTTTTCACGACCATTGTATTCGATGGTTATTTCACCCGAATCGGCTGTAAAGCATGCCATCGGTTTGATACAGATAAACGAATACGCATTTTCATGACCATGGTAATCGGAACTTTCGAGCAGAATCGAATTCGGGAATAAATCCCTGAATTTCAGGTAGACACTCACCGGTGTTAAGGTGTCGGCAAGGATCTTTTTTACGCTGACTTGTACATTAATTTCTTTCATGTGATATGTGGTTTAAGCCCCCTCCAAACCTCCCCCAAAAGGGGAGGCTTAAAAAGCAGTGCTAAGTAATTACTGTTTATATTTTTAATTATCAGAATCTGTGCCTTCTTCAAGTCCCCTCCCTCGGAGGGGATTTAGGGGAGGCTACAAAGAAAAAGCGGCTTACCGTGTTCCGATAAGCCGCTTTTCTGTTCATTTTTTGACAATGATAGCTACTTCCTTCCACGGTATTGCGAAAAGTTTCTGTGCCACCACCAAATATTTTTCATTGTAATCATCATTCTCATCTTAAATTAAAAGACCTGCTATTCCGAAGAGAAGCAGGCCTTAGTATAGTTTTAAAATACCAATATGGCTCTTACTTCTTACTTTTTAGAAAGAAGACCCCACCACGGAAGCCATATTGTATTTGTATTTTGAATCATGTTTTTGATATTTTCTGTAAAAAAACGAATTATATTCCAAAATAACAAGCCTTACACCGAGATTGTTTTCATTCTATTCTGATTTCTTAACAAAAGAAGTTGAAACTCATGGGAACAGCAATAAAACAATGTCTCTTTTGCCTAAAATATTTATTTGGAATCGCTAAAAATCAATTTACCATCTTTATACAATTTCGTTTCACCGTGCCAATTGGTATAGACAAAATGCTCATTACTATACTTTATTCCCGATGCCATTCTTTCCTGCTTCAATTCAATCCTCTCACCATTCAATTCCAGCATGCATGTTCCTAGCGAGTTATTAAAAGTACACTTTAAAGAGCTTCCGTCCTTATTAGTTGTCGTCGAAATTACAATCCCACTGTCTTTTGTCGAAGAATCTTCTGATTTTAGTTCGATTCCAGAACTGCTTTTTTCGGCTTTATTATTTGATTTCCTGTTCTGGCAGGAAAAAAAAATTAAAAATGAGGCGATGAACAGAATTTCGAAATCCTTTATCATAGCATTGCTTTAACTATTGCGCCAATGTAAACCGGAAGCTTACCCCAAAATTGGTTGTTGAAGTTTTAAACGACCCTACAAGCGGATGATTCAGAACTTTATCGTAATACAGGCGCAATTGGAAACGATCACTAAGCATATAATCTGCTGTTGTTTTTAGCGTGATATTATTCTGCCCTGCAGTCAATTGCTGATCCTCTTCAACAATTTTACGGAGGATAGTCATATTTTTTCTAAACGACAGATCGGCTCTTACGTTTAAATCATTTGAATAGGCTTTTTGCGATTTTTTTGTTTTCACAATCAAGTCCATCCGGGTAAATCGATAACCGACGCCAAAAACCATTTCTTTGCTTAACACCTCGGTAAGCTGGTTGTTTGAGAAACTTAAAGCAAGGTTACGGGAAGATTTAAGCTCAACCCTGGTTTCAAAGTCGTTAATCCATGTTACATCAAGTCCAATTAGCGGACTGAATTGCTCTGAAATACTTACTGAATTAATGTCGTTAGGGCCAACAAAATCGCCAAGCGTATTTCGCACGTAACTAAAGCCGTCGCCATATAATTTTTCGTTGTAATCGAGATTGGAGATAAACGACCCCACATTATAACTCGACCGGTACGCGTGATTAAAACTTAAGGTTTTAAAGTATTTCTTCAGAAATTCTGACTTCGAAACAACTCCTTCATAAGTGATTCGCCAGTTTGGACGCATGTATTTAATGGATGGGAACGGACTCAATGCAACTTTATCGGCCGACTGTCCGGTATAAGCTGCAATAAATGCGGGGACCAAAACCTGGGGTGAAGTTGAACCATAACCAACCGGGAATCCTGTATTTGGATCAGGAACATTCGGATTGTAGCCTTGAGCTCCAGCCCTCTGATTGGCAAGCCTCTGAGCAATTATCAGCCGATTACTCTTTAGCGCATCAAATGCTTTTGACGGATAGCTTACATTACCATCAGCATCCGTTTTTGACATCTTACTGAAAGCCGTATTCATGGTGTTGATAGACATGGTAAAATTACCGCTTACCGATCGATTGGCCGGATCAAACTGATGAGTTGAACTGTCGTAATTATAAAACTCAGTACTACGTTCAGAATAAGTGCGGTTGGCATTTAAATCAATCCGAAGATCAGGAAAAGGCTCAACATTGGCACGGAAATTAAACGTTTCGCTATGCGACATAACATACGGAGAATTGAGTGTTGTATCACGTGTAATCCAGCCTTTCGCTGCGGCCTTCATAGCAAAATCTTTATCCTGCCATCCAAGTAGGAATGGAATTCCAGGAGCAGTCGTCTGTCCGGGAAGATCGCTGTACATGGTCTTGTCGGGCGTATAATTACCAACTCCAAAAATACGGGGTTCAGGCATAAATCCAGGCATCACAGTTCCATCGGTTGTTGAATAACTTAATGAAATGCTGCGAACACTCATTAATGCACGTGCCGTGTACTGAACCAGTTTCTGTCCTAAATCACGGACGACCTCAATTTTGCCTTTAACCACAAACTTCACTCCCGATAAACTTTTATCAGAAGTAAAACTGACACGGTTTTCATTAACAACAACAACCTCTCCTTTAACAATTGAACCATCTTTTGCAATTGCCGTAACTTCAACATCCTTCGTTTTAAGCTTGTGAAATATCGATTTGGGCGTATTGGCTTTTAATCGAACATTGTCAGTCGAATACTGAACGACTTTTATTTTTGGCGCGGCCTTTTCCTTTACTGGAGCTGCTTGCTTCGGCTGGCCAGGCTTACCCTGTCCTTGTGTCTGACGCGATCTGTCCATGCGCTGCTGTTGTCGCGAACTGGTTCCGTATTTCTGGTTTATATCCTTTAAAAATCCCACCTTATTGTAAAGAGTAACCATATTGAGTTGGCCATTCATCTGAAGGTTCCGCGAGTTTTCGATCACGTTTCCAAGAACTACCGATTTATCAGTAATTGCTCCGGCCTGCCAATCGTACATTCCCTGATAACGAGCCGAAAGTGAGGTCCAGTCGAGCAATGGTAATTTGTTGATTGGTACCATGTAATTGGCATTGATGATGTGATGATACAATGTTGGACGACCCAGATTGAGTAAATTGGCTATAATGGAGTCTCTTTTTATGGTGTAGTCATCGTCATTACGGTTAATGCGGCCAGCCGGCTCATCAATACGGGCAGTATTCTGCGAAGAAAAGTCCAATTCCAGACTGCGTGTTAAGTTATACCGTAAATCAACATATCGATTCCATATGAACTCTTTATTAAAAGTGGGCGAAACAATCAGGTTTGGATTTGAAACATTTCGCAGCTGTATCTCATTGTAATACCGGTACAAATCTGTCCGGAATGAAAATTGCGACGGCATGGGCGAAATATTGAAATCGCGGATCAACCTGAAAATATTACTTTTCAGAAGTTTCGAGTTTTTAAATGGCTCGTAAGTCGCCGGTCTATTGTTGAAATTGTATGAAAATAATGCCCGATATGTTTTTTCGACGTTGAATTCCGTATTGATATCCCTGCGATTAACCTTGCTATAAGCGTAGGTTACCGAAAAGTTAGTCGGGTCATAAAACCGTGGCTTGCCCGACTTGCTGGTTTTATCGATTTTTACATTTGTGAAATTGAGGCTCTTTCGAACAACCAAATCCTGGGCAATATTTTTGATAGAATCTTTTGCAGCTTTGCTCCCGGCGTTGCTGAGTGCATCTTTCATGGTTATATCCTCGTCAACCGGATTGTATTTCGGATTGCTGACACTTCGGGAATAACCATAATACATTGGTATTTTAACTTGTGCCTTTTCAGGGAAAAACTTACCAAGTTCAAGGTTGGCAGCTACATCAATTTGGCTCAAATCGGCCATCGCCCGCTCGTTCACCTTTTGGTTAATACTTCCAAAACCAACACTCCTGTAACTACCCGCCATTATTACTGTTCCCAAATCGGCCAAACGTGCGGTAACCCTTCCGTTTGCAGCCCAACCTCCACTTTCGTCAAGGCCGGATAAAGCGAGCTCGTTTAGCCAAACTTCAATCGACTTCGGTCCATAATCGTTAAGGTCCTTATCTTTATAGCGAATACCTAGCATCATCACCTCCACGTTGCCCAAATTCGGGTTTCCCTTGATACTGATGGTTCGTGATCCTTTCAGGATTGAATATACCTTTGATAAACTAACTCCTGAATTGGCTACACGAAGTTCGGCATTTCGTTTCAGCTTCAAATTAGTAAGAATATCCAGAGCAAGATCAACACGGTTTGTGTCGGGCCAAACAGCATATCTGTCGGCTTCGTTTTCGCTGCTATAAATAGGACCCGGCTGTGTCAATGAAAGCGGAACCTCATACTCGTAGTAATTGTTGTAATAATCCGAACCAATCCGGACAAACAAAGACAAATCGCCATCTTTAACTGATGGCAGCCCCTCGATAGCTTCGGCATGGACATCCATTTTAAGCCGCTTGTAATTGCGGAAATCCATGCTCAGAGTCTTGTAGGCAGCACGCGACTCACCTTCCTCCAAATCAATTGCACGCATAACCAACGACTGTTCGTTCAGTTGAAGTAATTGTGGACTGGATGGGTCGATAACGCGTTCGACTCCCGGAGGCAAAACGTAATGTATCGGAGATCGACTGGCATTCTCTTCAATGTTTACTGCTGAAAGGTCGAATTGAGAATTCAAATTGGTATTTAAATTACCATCGACATTGCCGGTATATTTACGCCAATCGGCACGAACCAAATCGAGTGTGGCAAAACGCAGGAATGTAGGCTGTGAGAACCCTTTCAGAAACATCCTCATAAAACGAATCGATTTGAAATCGGAAATTGATCCAAATGCAGCGTCCGGATTTTTGACCGGTATCTTGAACTGGTACCACCTTACTGAATCGGCAACTGTATTATTTTTTAATTTAACATTCCGGGCTACCCTGATATCAGCAATCGAATTTTTTCCAACAACCATATCCTCGCGACGAACACTTATTTTATATTGGAAATAGCGTTCGTATTCGTTTAAGGTATTGTCGCTGTTAATGTCCTCCATGTCAGGTTGTGTGGATGCCGAAGTTGTATATGACTCTTTCGACATTTCGGCAGTGGGCGAGTTTCCATCCGGGCCATTAAAGTTTTTGTACCGCTCCAATATCCCAACTTGATCCTTATCAAAGTCAGATCCCCTGAAATAATGAAAATTATCACTCGAAGGATCCGCCTCAACTTTGGTAAGTGCAACCGGATTCAGAATAGTTTTCAATGTTTCCAAATACGGTTCTCTGAACCTTTGTTCATCGGTATCGTTCATACCATCTAAGCCTAGATCCTGGTACGTGCGACTTTGAACGTTATTATCAAACTCCTTTACAAGAGATTGTTGTTTTGGGACTCTACCCCAGGTGGTTGTGTCAACATTGGCCAGTTCGGCCGAAGTTGGCAATCCATTTTCGAACGACTTCCGTGAGTCTTTCAAAATATCTTCCGATACATCACCCAGGTTAAAATACAAATCGCCCCCTTGGTTAAGCTTAAGCGAATCGTTGATAAAAGGATCCATCACCCAGAATTCGATGTATTCAATGTTTGCAGCTTCAAAATCAGTAGTCTCAACTTTACGCATCATACCGCCCCAACGTGATTCCGGATCGCGAAGTGTTCCATCAGCATTCACCCCGTGTGAATATGCTGAAGGCTGGCTATCGAAATTATAGGGTCCTCTTTCCTCCGGATAAAAAGCAAGATCCAGAATCGGAATATTTGTTGGTAATCCGATTTGTGTTTGCCGGTCCGGAAAAATTTCGGATTCATAAACTTCACGAACAAAATGATTGGACTGAAGGTCTGCATTCTTTTTTATGTAATCGGGTGTTGTAGCGCTGTTTCTTAAAAACAGCGGATCAATAACATACCAAGCCAATTTGGCCCGGTTGAACCCATATGCAAGATCATCGGTCAAAGAAGCTTCCGGAAACATGTTTTGTTTTTGCGGGGTACTTGCCAACACCCAGGCCGAACGCGTTTTCATGTCAATGGAAGTCTTTGTTGCCTCAAAGTCGTCGATATATACCTTCCCAGTTCCAGAGATGACCTTAGAATGACCTGGAACCAACTTGGCGAACTCACCGTCAAATGCGATTGATGAATTTTCCTTGGTTGAATAAAATGGCAATTTATCGAGCATTTTAGTGATTAACCGTGATTGATTGGAATAACTCGCATCCAATCCAAGCATCGTATTTGAAATCGGATCATCGCCATAATTAACCTTTTGCGTTAATGGCCGTTCTTCCATGTGTAAAACGGTTGCGCCCAGGCTAAATCGATCGTTGAAGGCATAATTGGCATGTGTCCCGATAAGGGTCTTGCGTTGCATACTGAAAAGATCCTGACTTTCGGTCGAGACCTGAAGCGCTGAGCCTGATTCAAGCAACCCTGCATTAATAATCTTCACAATTCCGGAGGCATAATCTACCGTGTAGTCTATGTTTTCAGTCAGGGTAATCCCTCCTGAAGTAACTTTAACAGAACCTCTTGCCAAATTTTGCGCATTCACCGATATTTCATTGCTCGCCGAGCCTTTATACGATCCTTTTAACTTGAATTTATTGTGTTCGGCATCCTGTATGGCGACCGTTTTTGTTGAATCGTAAAGAGTGGTGTAAGCATATTTCTTTGCCAGAATTGGATCGCCAATCGAATCGGCAAGGAATTTTCCGAAAGGCTCCAAAACCGGGAAAATAATTTTTCCGGAATTGGAAATAACTGTAATGCCTTCGATGTAATCGAACATTCCATCGCGACCCAAATCCAATTGGGAATTGACCTTATCGAGATTCAGTACATTTAGTAAAATGTGTCCGTTCAACCTTCCTTCAGGCAAATAATTGATTTTAGTTCCGGCTTTATCGTTCTGGTATAAAACATCGAGAATAAAGTTCTCATTGGTCAGCTGATAGGCATTCAAATCATAAACGTTTTTCATCATCAGCTTCCATACCGGAATCCGTGGCGAAAGATTAGTTCCTTTCAGCAGCTTCAGGATTAAAGTTTCAGGGGCATTAATCCCATCAGTAGAAAACTCCCCAACCTGGTACGTTTTTCCGTTGGCCGTGTAGTTGAATGCTACGGCCAGTATTTCATCCGAATTTAAAGCCGAACGTAATGAAATATATCCCAGGTTTTTATTGATGGTGTATTCTGACTCACTAAGTAAGCGTGCCTGTTCAATTTTCTCAAAATCCTGTCCTCCGGTAAATTTATATGCTTCAAGCGGAGAAAGGGTTTTATTAATGATTGGAAATTGACGAATCCCGGAATAATTGGTAATCATTTGATTGTACAATCCATTAGCCCCATTAAAAGGGAAAATAGATTCGGGGTATCCTTGTCCCGTGGTTTCCTGAAAAGCACCAACTTCATTGTAAATATTACCTTTCGGATTGTTTGGGCTATTTGACTCATGTTCGCCCAAATCCATAAAAGCCAATATATTACGCGACGATGTGAAATTGCTCGATTTGTTGGTGACCCACACCTCAATTTTGTTGATCGTTATGGACGAGCTTACAATTGGCAGGTTTTTGAGCGCTGCATCGTAATGATCGCGGAAATATTGTGCCAGAAAAAAGTGCCGGTTGGCATCGTAATCAGAAGCTGCAATCTCAAATGTTTTCTTCTGGGCTCCACCTTCCGACTCAATTACTTTAGTTTCGCCTTTACTCTGCGAAAAAATAGTTGTCAGGTTAAGTTTTCCAAATTGCAATTCAGTTTTAACCCCGAACAGATTGGTCCCTCCGGTGATAAGCGAACCGTTCAGTGGAAGCGAAACATTACCGGCCTCAATCTTTTTAACAATCTGATCCTCATCACCAGTATAGCCCAGATTCATTTTATTTTCGTAATCGAAAGTAGCTTCGGTATTGTAGTTGACCCGCATTTCCATTTTATCGCCAATCTTTCCGGTTACATTCATCTGGATTTTCTGATTGAAATCGAAAGTCGGTACTTTGCGTAATCGCTCCGGAATGGATGGATTCTCGGTAGAATTCATCTGGTAACCGAAACTAACTTCGACATAACCCTGTGGGCGAATATCGATGGTATTACTTCCAAAAATCTTATTGAAAGTTTCGCCGCCAACAGTTAAACGGGGAATGAACCCACCTTTGTCTTCGACGCTTTTAATGTGAGCCTGGTTGCGCCAGTAGTTCTGAACGGCCAGTTCAAAATCGTATTTTTGAAATTCTTTTTTGGTCATGGTTTTTGGCAACCTGTAATTCAGATCACCAACCTTTTCGATAAAATTATATTCGCCCGTAACCGGATCGTATTCAACTTCGGTTTTAATATTCGAAGGAGTTTTCAGGAAAAGCTTTGAACTGTCTTTTTTATCGGGATAGGCAAATGCGGGTTCGTCCTTAAACTTATAGGGTAATACTCCGGTAGTATCAATTTTGACGGTATCTTTTGGAGCCGACAAAACAGGGAGTAAATTATAATTCCTGAGAGTTGTTCTTGATAGGATAGGATTACCTACAAGAGCATAAAAAAAAGATACAATAAATAGTATAAGTATGTTTCTGCCGTACTTTTTCAATTCCAAAAACTTTTTCTGTTTAAAGGCTTTTAAGTGCTAATTTGATCACACTTTCAACTGATAGATTGGGTTGAGCGGCCAGAATTTTGTCCAATTCTTTCTCGACCGGCTTTTTCGCAAATCCCAGCATGACTAAAGCAGATAACGCTTCATTTCGCAATGTATTGTCTGCCGATGCCACAAATTGTTCACTAACCGGCGACTTTCCTACCTTATCCTTTAAATCGATGATAACCCGTTGTGCCGTTTTCACCCCAATACCTTTTATGCTTTTCAGGAGATTGACGTTTTCATTCAGGATTGCATTACTGATTTCATCAGGAGAAAGGGATGAAAACATCATGATGGCCGTATTCGACCCAATGCCGCTGACTGAAATAAGCATGCGAAACAACTCCCGCTCAGCTTCAGAAGCAAAACCATAAAGCAGATGGGCATCTTCGCGTACCACCTGGTGAATGAATAGCTTTACCGATTCTCTTCCGTTCAATTGCGTATATGTATTCAACGAAATGGCTATAAAGTAGCCAACCGAATTAGCTTCCAATACAATATGAGATGGTTTCAGGCTGACAACAGAGCCCTTAATATATTCGTACATACAAAAAATGTTGAATTAAATTCCTTCCTCGATTGCTTCAAAATCGATCGATTCATCAACTTGCCCCTGATTAATTTCGTATTTCTTCAACGGATTTTTGGTAATCTCTTTGTATAAAGTACGATTTTTATGAATATCGATGGCCAGATACAATGCTTCGCGGAATGAATCGGGCGAGGCTTTATCTTCTCCGGCAATATCAAATGCAGTTCCATGAGCTGGTGAAGTACGGATAATCGGCAGTCCGGCTGTGAAATTTACGCCGCGATCGAATGAAGCCATCTTGAATGGAATCAAACCCTGATCGTGGTACATAGCCAGAATGGCATCGAATTTCACAAAATCGCCCGAGCCAAAAAATCCATCAGCAGGATAAGGACCAACTGCGATAATACCTTCGTCTTTAGCACGTTGAATGGCTGGAATAATAATATCAAGTTCTTCTTTACCAAGCAAACCGTTATCTCCTGCATGAGGATTCAGTCCAAGCACTGCAATTCGTGGACGTTTCACAAAGAAGTCCTTTTCGAGCGACTGGTTGATGATTCGTAATTTATTCAGGATTGCGCCTTTGGTTATTTTTGAAGAAACTTCGGATAATGGTACATGACCAACAACAACGCCAACTTTCATCGATTCGCTCACCATAAGCATCACAAAATCGCGGGCATTAAACTGTTCGGCCAGATATTCGGTATGTCCGGGAAAGTTAAATTTGTCAGACTGAATGTTATCCTTATTAATCGGGGCAGTAATCAGCGCATCAATTTCGCCGTTTTTCAAATCTTCAACAGCTTTTTCCAAAGCCATATACGAAGCTTCGCCAGCCATTTCGCTTGATTTACCCAATTCGACACGAATGTTGTCGTCGATGCAATTGATGATGTTTGCTTTTCGCGAATCAGCTTCGCTGGCCGTACGAATGTGATTGAAATTGAATGTTTCAATATTCAACGCTTTTTTATGATACGCCGCAACTTTGGGCGAACCGTAAACAATTGGGGTACACATTTCAAGAATGCGTGGTTCCATCAATGTTTTAATAATTACTTCGTATCCAATTCCGTTGATGTCGCCCTGCGAAATCCCTATAATAATTTTATCCCGTTTCATTAGCTGATTCTCCTTATGAGGTATTTAAAATATATAATCTGACAACTGATTTTTTGTTGCGCAAATTTAATCTATTATTTTAGACTATTTAAAGTTGCACAAACATACTGACTTAAAGAATTTGTGTTTAAAGCTGGAAATCTAAAAAATGACAATCATTAGCAGGATTAGAATCATCAGCATAAACAAAATAAACTGATTTCGGACAAATAGACCCAGTAATAAAAGTATTTCGATTTCCTCGGTTGAAGCTGTGAAAACTTCGATGGAGCCTTTATCTTTAGTTAAAAACTCATGGCTTTGGTAAGTTATTAGTTCATCGCCGTTGAATTTCCACGACCATCGCGACTGCCAGAAGTTTTTAACTTCAAGTTCGAAACGTTTCCCATTAATAATAATATCACTTTTAGGATTGAAAAGGTTTATCATGATGGTTCCTAAAAGAGCCTGATTATTGGCATCGAATATTTCAAGTTTAGAAAGGAAGAATTCGCGACTAAGTATAAAACGACGACCGTTTATCATTCCATGAGCTTTTGAACCAATAAGGCTTTCCCATACGATAGAGCCGATCCTTTCTGATCCATGAAATATTTCAAGCTGATTCTTTAAAATTCCTTTCGACCAAAAATATCGTTCCATAGTTTCTGTGCTTAAAAAGTACATGCAAGTTACGAAAAAAATGCACAGATATAAATTTCAGAACCAGAGTCGCATCATGAAACAGATCCGACCCTGATTTGGAAACCACCTATTCAACGATTTAAGATTGATTCTGTTATGCTCTAATTTCTACTTCCGATTCGCAGTTTCATCACAATCATCGCCCAAATTCAGCAATTCAACTTTCCGAAAATCAATTGGATTGCTTTCTGATTGTAACGATATGGTTCCCATCTTAAGCAGCTTATTTCCATCAGGAGGAAGTAATTTCTGATAACTTGGATCACGATCATCGAGTTGTGGCTGAGTGTATTGCATTACAACCTTCCCATCAATGATATGTTTGATAATTGAATCGCCCTGAACTTCAACTTCTGCAGTAACCCATTGGTCGCCATGATACGTTTTTGAAGTAGAAAGTGTACAATGATCTGTCCAAAGTTTGCCATTAAGCACAATGTTTGTCCCCGGTGTACAAACGTTAAGGTTAGGACGTTCATCTTTGCCGTTTCCTCCCAATAATTGAACTTCGATTGACACCGGAAAATCCTGATCCAGATTCATGCTCCCAGCGCTTTGTCCATGTATCATGATTCCACTATTCCGATATGCCCAACTAGCACCTCCGGGGCATTGATCGCCCACAAACCTGTACTCAACCCTGATTTTATAATGGGAATACGGACATTTGTAAAAAATATGGCCGTAATGATCGTCAAACGTCTGATACTGATCGTACCTGACTTTCAGTAAACTATCCTCAACCCGGAAAGTATTTCCATAGTTTTCATTCAACGGGAAACCTTTAATCTTTATATCCCAGTCGTTCAGGTCCTTTCCGTTAAAAAGTTGAATCCAACCTTCATCTTTAGGTTTTGAAGTTGAACAGGCCGAAGCGATGCCAAGCGCAAAAACAAAAAGAATAACTCGTGTATAAATTTTATTCATGATCGTATAATTTAGGTTCTGAAAGATAAGTAAATGTTTTAACTATGTAAATCAAAAAAATCAACTTAGTACAAAAAACAAGGAGCTGGACTATCTGATAGCTCCGGCTCCCTGCTGAACGAAAATAATATAAAGTCAGGAATGACTCTACTTTTTATCTTTTTTAGCCTTCTTTTCCAGTCTTTTTTCTTTTAATGTTTTTGTAGGTTCCTTTTTTTCGTTCTTGCGAGTATCTACTCCTTTTGCCATAACTTTTATTTTTAAGGTTACTATTCTAATTCTGAACACATAACGTTTGTTGGAAACATTTTAATTTGTACCAGATCAAATTTATCATTTTTTGCAGAAAAATATGCACTTTGGGATGCAATGTTTTAAGCATATTCCTGAAAATAGCATCAAAAACTTAGAACGATTTAGTAAAGAATGGAGTCGGAATCATTTTCTGTGTCTTCCACTATTTCTTCCAATTGAAATAATTTAACCAAATTCGTATTTAAAACTAAAGCATACTGATCGTCTAAAAACCCCAATCGACCAATTACTAGCCCTTTGTCTATGGTTGCCAATTTGCTTAACCGAATTAGCGAGACTTTTTTGAGACCGTTTAGATCAGAAGGAGACATAAGAACATCAAATTCGGTACTCCATTTGATTTGGGTTGTAATAAAAGCCACGGTTATATCTTCGTCTGTTTCAATCAATATGACTGCTGGTCTGTTTTTGATTCCCGATAAATCAGAAAAGGGAAAGGGAATAAGTACAATATCGCCCCTATTCATTTGTAATGTTCCTTTAAATCGTTTACTGAATAAAGATCTTCCTCATCATTTAAATAGCTAAATGCTGATGATTGAGATGTTAATTCCTGAATTCCTTCCTGTAGAATCTGATCCTCCATTTTCATTACTAAAAATTCAGCAAAATCATGTATTTCCCTAATTCCGGCCTCTGGTAATCGCCTGATTTTAAGTATCGTATTCTCGATTAAATCATTTCTTTCCATGATCATTAGCATTAATGTATTATCACAAATTTACGAATCTATACGAATATCTTATTTCATTCCTGATTAATTCTTTGATTAATAACAATCAGCACTTTCACTAAATATGAGACAAAAACAAATATTTAACCAGGTGGTTAAATATTTTAGTTAAAACGTTTGGTAAATTCATTTCAACAATTTACTTTTGACCACATGATTTAACCGCTTAGTTAAACTTTAAAACAAAATGGAAATAAAAAAAGATAGCACTGAAGATAAAATTCTGGAAGCAGCCAAAAATGTTTTTGTTGCCAAAGGAATGGAAGGCGCCCGGATGCAGGAAATTGCCGATGAAGCAGGAATTAATAAAGCACTGCTTCACTATTATTTCAGGAGTAAAGAAAAGCTTTTCGAAGCTATTTTCTCAAAAATCATCCAATTTGCCTTTCCGGAAATAACTCGAATTGCGCAATCGAATGAACCTTTTATCAGCAAAATAGAACAGGTTGTTGATGCTTATATTGATTTGCTGATTAAACATCCGTTTATTCCAGGCTTTATCATGAAAGAACTCAATCGTGATCCTTCAGGTCTATTTAAATTAGTTGTGAAATTCGGATTAAACCCACAGGTTATTTTCGATCAGATCCAACTCGCTATGGATCGCGATGAAATCATCCAAATGCAACCGCGACATCTGGCAGCCAACATCATTTCGATGTGTATTTTTCCATTTGCCGCGCGACCATTGGTGAGCTTCGTGCTCTTTAAAGATGATCAGGTTGCACTCAATGCCTTTTATGTCGAACGGGCAGACGTAATAAAGAAATTTGTAATCGACGCGATAGTAATCAAAAAATAAATATCCATGAAAATCATTAAACTACTGTTCATTGCAATGCTATTTCCCGCTCATCTACTGATGGCACAGGAAGCAGTAACCTTGGAACAATGTCAAAATTGGGCTCGCGAAAGTCACCCGGTTCTGAAACAACTAGATTTGTACCAACAAATTCTCGATCTCAAAAACGAAAACAATGCAACCAGCTTTTTACCTCAAATCAGCCTGAACGGACAAGCAACATACCAATCGGCGGTGACCAAAATTGGAATTTCGCTGCCAAACATTAAAATTCCATCGGTTGACAAAGACCAATACAAAGTTTACCTTGATTTTAAGCAAACGATATGGGATGGCGGTTTGAGCAAAGCCAAAGAACGGATCAACAATGTTGAAAATGCCGGAAACCTGCAACAAACTGAAGTGGAATTGTACCAGGTAAAAGAAAAAGTAAACCAGTTTTTCTTTACTTCATTCCTGATCCAGGAAAACCTGAAAATTCTGGAAAAGAAAACCGAAACACTTTCTGAACGTCGAAAAAGCATGGAGTCGGCTGTCAATAATGGAATGGTTTTGTCGTCGGAATTGGACCAATTACTCGCCGAACTCATTAAAACAGAGCAGACGGTTATCGAACTCAAAAGCAACAATGAAACGGTTTTGTACGCGTTGTCGATCCTGACTGGAAAAACAACTGAACAACTGAATTATCTTAAATTACCTGACGAACTTACGGTTACAAATCTGCCGATAAAAAGGCCCGAACTAGATATGTTCAGTAAGCAAAATGAGCTTTTAAGCGCCAATTCTGAAATTCTACAGAAGCAACGAAATCCCAAGTTATTTGGTTTTGGGCAGGCTGGCTATGGACGACCTGGAATGAATATGCTTAGCACTAAATTCGACACCTATTATCTGGTTGGCCTTGGTTTTAGCTGGAATGTTCTGGATTGGAAAACAACCAGCCGTCAAAAACAAATGATCAAACTTCAGCAGGACATCGTTCAAACCAAACAAGAATCGTTTGTACGGAATATTGATTTGGCAACCGACCAGCAAACGAAACAAATCAACCAAATTGCTGAATTACTGAAAACCGATCAGGAATTAATTGTGATTCGCGAACGGATCACGAAAACATCAGCTTCGAAACTTGAAAACGGATCCATCACTATGGCCGATTACATTCAGGATTTGAATGCCGAAACGACTGCCCGACTGATGCTCGAAACCCGCAAAATACAGCTGAAAGAAGCCCGGATAAAACTTGAGAATATCAGGGGAGTTCAGTAGAGTTATAAATGATGAATTATAAGTTATAAAAAACAGATATAAACACAATGAATATGAAAAAACTACAAATCATAGTATTGGCTTTTCTGGTGTTAGGAGCCTGTAAAAGCGGAGAAAAGCAATCGGATGCTTACGGAAATTTTGAAGCTGTGGAAACTATAGTTTCTTCGGAAATGCCCGGGAAATTACTGATCATGGACGCGAAACAGGGTGACTTGCTCGAACAAGGTAAACTAATTGCCCTGATTGACACCACCGAATTGTATCTGAAAAAACTACAAACACAGGCTCAACTTGATGCCAGCGGAACAAAGAAACAAAACGTTTCGGCACAAATAAACGTGTTCAAAGAGCAAAAGAAAAATGTACTGACCACACAACAGCGCATCACCAAAATGTTTGCCGACAAAGCTGCAACGCAGCAACAGGTTGACGACATCAACGGACAAATGAATGTTCTGGACAAACAGATTTCGGCTACAAACACACAGTTTCAGCTAATCAGCAGCGAAATGGAAGTGGTTAAACGACAGTTGGATCTGATTAGCGAACAGTTGACGAAATGCCGCATCAAAAGCCCGATTAAAGGAACTGTATTGGAAACTTACCTTGAAAACGGCGAATTAGCTACTCCGGGTAAACCAGTCCTGAAAATGGCCGATTTAAGCAATCTGGAATTGAAAGTTTATATTTCGGGAGCGCAACTATCCAATGTTAAACTTGGGAATGAGGCTAAAGTGTTGATTGATTCGGATGCCAAAGAGATGCAAACCATGAGTGGCAAAATCACCTGGATTTCGTCGGAATCGGAATTCACACCCAAAATTATTCAGACCAAAGAGGAACGGGTAAAATTAATGTACGCGGTTAAAATTTTGGTCGCTAACGATGGCCGGCTGAAAATCGGAATGCCGGGAGAAGTGGTGTTCTAAAAAGCTATGAATTATGAGTTATAAGTTATGAGTATTAAACAAAACTCGTAACCCATTACTCGCAACCAAAACTGCCATGATTAATGTTCAAAATATAAGTAAATCATACAAAGACGTTCAAGCCGTTCGCAACATTTCGCTCGAAGTGCAAAAAGGCGAGCTGTTCGGACTGATTGGCCCTGACGGTGCAGGCAAAACAACCCTGATGCGCATCCTGATGACATTACTCATTCAGGATGAAGGCAAGGCCACAATGAACGGGCTCGATGTAATAAAGGATTACAAAAAAATCAGGAACATTGTTGGATATATGCCCGGACGTTTTTCACTTTACCAAGACTTGACAGTTGAGGAAAACCTGAACTTTTTTCCCACTGTTTTTAAAACTACAGTTGCCGAAAACTATGAACTGATCAAGGACATTTACATCCAGATCGAACCTTTCAAAAACCGTTTGGCCGGAAAACTTTCAGGAGGGATGAAACAAAAACTGGCATTGTCGTGTGCGCTTATTCATAAACCAGAAATTCTGATTTTGGACGAACCAACGACAGGAGTCGATGCCGTTTCGCGCAGAGAATTTTGGGATATGCTGAAAAAACTTCAGCACAAAGGAATTACCATTTTAGTATCGACACCCTACATGGACGAAGCAATGCTTTGCAACCGCGTGGCGCTTATGCAAAAAGGGAAGGTGCTGGATATTGACACTCCACAGAAACTGGTAGAAAACTATACACGAAAATTGTATGCCATAAAATCAATCGACATGCACCGGTTAATTCAGGATTTACGTTCGTTCGAAAAGACCGATTCGGCATTTGCATTCGGCCAATATTTGCATGTAACCGGAAAATCAGACGAAGTTGAAGCTACCGAATTCGAAAACTTTCTCCTGAAAAAAGAACATCAGAATTTAGAGGTTTTCGATATTCCTCCGACAATTGAGGATGTGTTTATGAATATGATGAATGAATAAATGATTTAACCACTAAGATCACGAAGAAAATCACAAAGAAACACCAAGTATAAATTGTTTTTTAATCTGTGAAAATCTGTGTCATCTGTGGTAAAACAAAGAAGATGGAAAAAGTAATTGAAGTACGCAATCTGGTTAAGAAATTTGGTTCGTTCGTTGCCAACGATCACCTGAATTTCGATGTGTATCAGGGCGAAATATTCGGCTTTCTGGGAGCGAACGGCGCCGGAAAAACAACGGCTATGAAGATTCTTTGCGGCCTCTCCTCTCCTACTTCCGGTCAGGTAAAGGTAGCTGGATTTAATATTTACAAGGAAACGGAAAAAGTGAAACGTAACATCGGCTACATGAGCCAGAAGTTTTCGCTGTACGAAGACATGACCATTGCCGAAAACATCCGGTTCTTCTCCGGAATTTATGGAATATCACCATCCGACCGGAAAGAAAAACAAGAGAAATTGCTAAAAGATCTGGGCCTCGAATCGGCCAAAGATTCATTGATTGGCTCGCTGCCATTGGGCTGGAAACAAAAACTGGCCTTTTCGGTAGCTATTTTTCACGATCCGAAAATCGTTTTTCTCGATGAACCAACCGGTGGCGTTGACCCCATTACCCGTCGCAAATTCTGGGATTTGATTTACGAAGCATCTGACCGCGGAATTACCATTTTTGTGACCACTCACTACATGGACGAAGCCGAATATTGCAACCGTGTTTCGATTATGAATGAAGGCCGCATTGAAGCGCTCGATACGCCTGAAAATCTAAAAAGGCAATTTGGCGCCAAGAATATGGACGAGGTTTTCCTGAAAATTGCCAGAAACGTAGAATAATATTGGATTGTATAGACGCGATGTATCGCGTCTATACCACCAAAAAGGAATAACAAATTATGAAACAATTTATAGGTTTTCTCCGGAAAGAATTTCTGCACATTTTTCGCGACCCACGAACAATGCTGATCATCTTTCTATTGCCAATCGTGCAACTGTTGCTGTTTGGAAAGGTTATCAATACTGATATTCAGAATTCGAAAATTGCCATTCTCGATCAGTCGCACGACAATACGACCCGCGAAATTACTTCGAAACTGATGTCCTCGGGCTATTTTGTATTGGGCGAAGAATTAATGCCCGGTGACGATGTGGAAGATGTTTTCCGAAAAGGAAAAGTAAAGATGGTGGTCTCTTTTGGAACCAATTTCGAGCAAACGCTGGAGCGCGACGGGAAAGCTGACGTCCAGCTTTTAGCCGATGCTTCCGATCCGAACACCGCGCGAATCCTGACTAATTACGCTTCAGGAATAATAAACGACTATGTAAAAAAAGAAAAGCTTCAAAACATCGAGCTACCAAACCAGATAAATACTGAAGTGCGAATGCTTTACAACGAAGGATTGAAAAGTGTGTACATGTTTGTACCCGGAATTATGGCCATGATCCTGATGCTGATTTCGGCCATGATGACCTCAATTTCGATTAGTAAAGAAAAAGAGCTTGGAACCATGGAAGTGTTGCTGGCCTCGCCGCTAAAACCGATCCAGATTGTTTTGGGAAAAGTTACGCCATACCTGTTATTGTCGTTCGTTAATGCACTGACAATAATCATCATAGGCGTATTCTTCTTTGGCGTTCCAATTAAAGGAAGCTTCTTTCTCCTGATGGCCGAAAGCTTCCTGTTTATCCTGATGGCGCTAAGTTTAGGAATCCTGATTTCGACCGTTGCACCCAACCAAATGGTTGCAATGTTCATTTCGGTATTGGCACTGATGCTTCCAACAATTATGCTTTCAGGGTTTATGTTCCCGATTGAAAATATGCCATTGCCGTTGCGCATCATCAGTCACGCCATGCCGCCAAGATGGTTTATTGTGATCATTAAAAACATCATGCTGAAAGGAACCGGAATTATGTATGTGTGGAAAGAAACACTGATTTTAATGTTTATGGCATTCGTATTTATTGCATTGAGTATTAAGAATTTCAAGATAAGATTGGAGTAAATGAAGTTCGGAGTGAACTAGAATTCGGAGTGCCTAGAGTTGAAAAATAGACAATAACCAATCAAATCTAAACACAATGGAAAATAAAGAATTTGCGAAACAACTGGAAAAAGAACAAAGGTCTTTGCAATAACGATTATAAAATTGTCTTCCTCCTTACCGAATACTCCTGAAGGACGCGTGATCAGGAATCAGATTACAAAATCAGGAACAAGCATTGGCGCAAACTACCGTGAGGCAAATAGGGCAAGAAGTAAGGCCGATTTTTCGAACAAAATTAGTATTGCCGAAAGCGAAGCCAGTGAAACGGCTTATTGGCTTGAAATTATTGAAGAACTAGCATGGGCTGAAATCCAAATGGTTCAGGCCGCCATGAAAGAAGCAAATGAATTACTGGCAATTTTTACATCAATTGGAAAAAATATGAAATAAATGAAGTTCGGAGTGAACTGGAATTCGCAGTGCCTAAAGTACTTCCGACATTTAACTCCAGGCACTCCGAACTCCGAACTTTAAACATTTTTTATGAAAACACTTTTTTACGTCATACAAAAAGAATTCATCCAGGTGAGGCGCAACAAAACGATGCTCCGGATGATCATTATGATTCCATTGTTGCAAATGCTGGTTTTGGTATTTGCTGCCACCTACGATTTGAAGAATGTCAATATATACCTGGTCGATAAGGACATGTCGTCAACCTCTCGCGAACTGGCGTCCAAACTGGATGCATCACCTTTTTTCACTATCAACAATACTTCGTTTAATCCCGACGACGGAGAAAAAGCGATTTTGGACAACAAAGATCACATGGTATTGGTCATTCCTCAAGGATTTGAACGCAACCTGATCCGCAACGACAAAGCCAGTTTGCAGTTGCTGGTAAATGCCATCGACGGGCAAGCCGCGCAGTTGGGCTATTCGTATGCTGCTTCGGTAATTCGCGACTTCAACAAAAATATTATTGCTGAATGGAAAGGGCTGCCCGAATTTAATGCACCTTACCAAATTAACTCAGTTTCGCGGTTCTGGTACAATTCGGAACTTGAGTACAAATGGTACATGGCGCCAGGCGTTCTTTGTATTTTGGTTACACTAATCGGTTTGTTTCTTTCGGGAATGAGCCTGGTAAAAGAAAAAGAACAAGGCACCATCGAACAATTGAATGTGACCCCGATACGAAAAATCCAGTTTTTGGCCGGAAAGCTGATTCCATTCGTTGTAATTGCCCTGTTCGACCTTTCCTTCGGACTTTTGATTGCCAAGTTGGTTTTCCATCTTCCTGTTGTTGGAAGCTTGTGGCTGGTTTTTGGCTTTGGGATGCTTTACCTGCTTGGTATTCTTGGACTTGGATTATTCGTTTCGACGCTGGCCGACACGCAGCAACAAGTGATGTTTGTAACTTACTTTTTCATGATGATCTTTATCCTGATGGGCGGCGTATTTACTCCGGTTGATAGTATGCCACATTGGGCGCAAATCGTCGACGAGGGCAATCCGATTTATCATTTCATTAGAGTCATGCGCATGGTGGTGTTAAAAGGATCGAACTTTGGAGACCTTATTCATGAATTTATTGCCATGAGCATTATCGGAATTACCTTTTTGAGCCTGGCAGTGTTGAGGTACCGAAAAACGGCCTGATGAAAGTGAGCAGTATTCAGTCTCAGTTTTCAAAAGGGAAAAGTCATTAGTCATTGGAAAAGATTTTCCAATGACTAATGACTTTTCCCTAATTATAGTTGTCCCGAATTCAGAATTGCATATAAAATAGCCAATCTGAGGCGGTAATCCGAGTAGCTCGCTCCGCTTACAGCATCAATCCGATTAAAATCTTGTTTTTCGAGCATTTGATTTTCGTAGCTCGGATACGCAATTGCCGGGGTGGTTCCACTTTGAAGCATCTGCTTACAATAAGCTTCGTCGTGTTGTTTACCATGACCATCTTTATGAATTTCATCGTAGTCAATCGAGATCATTTTCCCGCCTTTCATTTCAAAAGTCACTTCATGCCTGTACCCAAAATCATCAACCGGACTGGCTCCTTTGTAAGTTCCATCCTTCAGGCCCGAAACTAATCCGGGAAAATGGTTTTCATCGCAAATTTCCTTGAAAGCTGACCGGACTTTGTTCATGTCTGATCGTTCAATAATCCAATGAATTTTCTCAAGAATTGCAGATTTTTCCTGATCCTGATTTGATGGATGCGAAAATGAAGTGCAAACAATAAAGCACACAAAAAGAGGGGCTAAATAATTTTTCATGCATCGAATACGTTTTCGGTTAGTAATTGGGTATGATTCTTTGTTTTTATACTTTTGCCACACAAATTTAAGCCAACCATGATAAAACTAAACATATTGGGTATTTCCATTTTACTGACACTTCTTTGCGGAAATTCCCTTACTGCACAAAACACTAAAAATACCAACGGCAATATTCCAAAAATTGTGGTCGTGCTCTCGGTCGACCAAATGCGCACCGATTATCTTTCGAGGTACTGGAATAAATTTCAGGAAGGCGGATTTAAACGACTGATGAACGAAGGTGCAGTTTGCAGCAATGCACAACTCGATTTGCATGTCCAGAAAATCTCGACCGGAACTGCAACCATTTTTACAGGAGTTTATCCGGCGACTCACGGGATTGTGAGCGATAGCTGGTACGACCGACTGAAGAAGAAAGAAATTAACTGTATTGCCGACGATTATTACATCACAGTGGGCAGCGACTCGAAGGATGGCGAACGTTCGGCAACAAAACTTTTATCGCCAACTTTAGGCGACCTCATAAAAATAAATAACCGTAACAAGTCGAAAGTATTTAGTGTGGCGATGAACGACGTCAGTGCGGTGCTTTCGGCGGGTCATGCAGCCGATGGAGCTTACTGGTTCGATACTCAAAACGGCAACATGATTTCAAGTTCCTATTATGTCGATACATTTCCGGAGTGGGTGCGCCAATTCAACGAAAAAGGTTATGCAAAAACCTTTACCCAGCGCGACTGGACAACTTTATTACCCATCTCAAGTTATGAAGAAAGTTTACCCGATGACTATGTTCTTGAAAAAGGATATTACGACAAATGGAATACGTTTCCGTACAGCATGAAAAAACTCAAAGAAAAGGCTGTCAATTACAAATTTCTGAAAACCACTCCATTCGCGAACAACCTGGTGAGAGACTTTGCAACCAGTTTAATCTTAGCTGAAAACCTTGGGAAAGACGAATATCCAGATCTGTTGACACTTACGTTCTCGTCTATGGATTACGAAAACAATTCGTTTGGGCCAGCCTCAGTTGAAATGGAAGATACTTATTTGAGGCTGGATACTGACATCGCCTTGCTTTTGGATTTCCTGGATAAAACAATTGGCAAAGGCAACTCGTTTGTAGTTCTCACGTCCACATGCTCATCGAGCTATCCGGTTGATTATCTGAAAGAAGAGTTTCACATGCCGGTTGGCACATTTTCTCCTGAAAGCGCCATTGCCTTACTGAAGTCATTTCTGAATATTACCTACGGACAAGGGAACTGGATTGATGTTGTAGGCGACCAGCAAATCTATTTCAACCGTGAACTGCTTGAAAAGAAAAACGTTTCGCTGCAAGACATGCAGACCAAAACAGCGAATTTCATTAACCAGTTCGAAGGGATTAAGATTGCGTTGCCATCCACTTCATTCGAGCAGGGCGACTATTCAAAAGGACAGCTTGCAGTAATTGCCAATTCGTACAATTTTAAACGTTCAGGAGATGTACTGTATCAACTCGAAGATGGCTGGCAACCAGTTTATAAATACGAGCGAACTGTTTACAATGACAACTCCAACATTCCGTTCATCATGTATGGCAATGCCGTAAAGCATATGCAAATCCGGAAAAAGATTCAGGGAGAGGATATGGTTCCTACTGTTTTGGAGATTTTGCGCATCCCTATTCCTGACCATTGTTCAGGAAAGATTCTGGAAGATGTTTTATGGTAAACTTATCTGGGGAAAACACTGTAGTACAACTATAAAATCAGGATTTATCTGTAATTTTAAGCTTTCAGCAACAAAACATTCAGAACATGCTAATTACCTGATCTTTTTTATTGTGTTTAATACAAATTAGAAACAAATAAGAAATAATCAGTATTAAAAACTGTTATCTTTGATCGCAAATTTCGGAATAGATGGCCAACGACTGGAAAGATAGACTGGGAACAGTATACTCAACAAACCCAAATTTTCAATACGAGAGTGGTGATGACGGGGAGCAGGAAACGCTTCAGCCCAACAAACAGGATCTGCGGGTTCAACTCGACAAGAAACAACGAAATGGGAAGAAAGCTACCCTGATTACCGGTTTTGTTGGGAAAGATGAGGATTTAAAAGAATTGGCCAAAACTCTGAAGACCAAATGTGGCGTGGGAGGTTCAGCTAAAGATGGCGAAATACTGATACAAGGTGATTTTTGTAATAAAGTGATTGAAATTCTCAAAAGCGCCAATTACAAAGTGAAACGTTCAGGAGGCTGAATAGCCCGAATAGAAAAGCAGACGGGAAGTGGAGAAGGACAACCAGAATATGATTTGATAAATTCATTGATGCTCTAAATAAACCGTTTCAGGTATGCTCAAACATTATAAAACTATCGGAATGATTGGGGGGATTGCCCCAGCTTCAACAGTTGACTATTACAATCGTCTCATTTCCAGATTTCAGGAACGCACCGGTCAGCGTGAATATCCATCGATTATTATCAACAGTATCAACATGACACACATGATGGAACTGATTACCAACGAAAATTTAGATGAGTTGGTTGATTATTTGTCGGAAGAAATATTCACGTTGGAAAAAGCAGGAGCCAAAGTAGTTTTCATGGCTTCAAACACTCCGCACCTGGTTTTTGAGCCACTTGCACAGCGCGTTAAAACTAAGATGGTTAGCATTGTCGATTCCACCATCGCATACGCGCAAGCCAAAGGACACAACAGACTCGGGCTATTTGGAACACTTTCTACCATGGAAGGAGATTTTTTTCAGGATGGCTTTGAAGCCAGTGGCATGGAAATAATAACTCCGATGTCAGACGAGCGAAAATACATTCATAAAGTTTACATGGAAGAGTTGATCCGGGGTCGGTTTTTACCTGAAACAAAAAGTCGTTTATTATCGATTGCCGCACGCATGTATAGTGAAGGCCAGATTGACAGTTTGATTTTAGGAGGTACTGAATTACCACTTATCCTGAAATCAAGTGACATGGAAGACATTGAGTTGCTAAATACCACTAAAATTCATGTCGAGCGAATTCTTGATGCTGCAATCGGATAATCTGATTTGATAAATCTACTTTAACCGATTCAATCCGGAGAATGATTTTTTAGCTTTTTCACCCCATCCCTGAAGGGAGAAAGCTAAAAAATCAACCTTTCCAAATTAACAGAATGAATCTGACTAAATTGATTAGAGCCAGCAAATGAAAAAAACGAATACTGCCAGTGCTCTTTTAGTTGTATTACTATTGTTTATCTCGTGTGGAAAACTTTCGAAAATCAGCAAAATTGGTTTGCCCGAATCTGATGATTATAAACTCTTTGCTGGCAGAACGATCGAATCTGGAGCCGAAACATTTCATTTTTACCCGTCGAACCCAAACCTGAATTTAGGTGAAACAATCGAAGTTGACAGTCGCAGAATTGATGCCGGGGACGATAAACTCGATTCATTTTTGAAAGATCACAAAACCCTGTCTTTCTTAATCATTCGGAATGATTCACTTTTATATCAGTATTACGATCAATCAAAAACTGATACAAATATTGTTACTTCGTTCTCAGTTGCCAAAGCATTCATTTCAGCGCTAATAGGTATCGCCATCGCAGATGGTAAAATTCCGGGGGTAAGTACCAGTATTGTCAGTTATTTTCCTGAACTCACCAACCAAGGCTTCGAACCAGTCACAATAAATAACCTACTCGACCATACTTCGGGCATCCATTACAAAGAAATACAGAATCACGTTGGCGGAAGCCTCGAATTTTACTGGGGCAAAGATCTTTCAAAAGACATTTTAAATATACATCCTGTTTATACTCCCGGCGAACATTTCGAATACAGCAACATTAACACCCAGTTGCTTGCTATGATTCTGCAAAGAGCCACCGGAATGAGTGTTTCTGAATATCTTCAGGAGAAAATATGGAAACCCATTGGCATGGAATATCCGGCTTCGTGGAGTTTAAGTAACGATGGACCAGAGGGAGTCGAAAAAGCCTTTTGTTGCCTGAACGCCCGAACGATTGATTTTGCCAAATTTGGCCGGTTGTATTTAAATCGTGGAAACTGGAACGGAAAACAAATTATCCCTGAAAGTTGGATTGCGCAAAGTCTTCGTTCGTCGAAAGAAAATGGACAGCGGCTTACTTACCATTACAACTGGGGAATTGGCCCCAAAAAATATGGAAGTTTCTATGCCATTGGATTATACGGACAGTTGATTTACATGTACCCTGAAAAGAATGTGATTATTGTGCGCTTCGGGAAAGCCGATTTGGGTTACGACCCACCTTTTTTGTTCCACACTTTTCTTCAGATTTGCGATCAGCTTTGAAAATAAGAAAGAAGCAAAATAGGCAGAATGCAGAAGTTTTGCCTTAAAAGTCATTGCGCCAATTCCGTAAAACTGCGACTGATCACTAACCACTATTTCCCTTCCTGAAGTTTCCTGATCAATCCGTTACAGGCATCTTCCAAAATATCCAGGACAAGTTCAAAACCGGCAGCGCCGCCATAATATGGATCGGGAACCGAATTATATTTTCCCCCCGAACAATAATCAGTCATAAGTGAGATTTTCTTTCGGTCATTTTCGTTCCGGGCAACCGCTTTCAAATCGCGTACGTTCTGGCTGTCCATCCCAATGAGGTAATCGAAACGGTCGAAATCCGTCTCCGGATCAACCGGACGCGATATACTAGTCAGGAGATATCCTCTTTTTTGGGCAAATTGCTTCATGCGGTAATCAGCCTGATCACCTGCATGATAGGCTGCGGTTCCGGCCGAGTCACATTTTAATTCAGATTGGAGTTCCTGTTTTTCAATCATAGCGTTAAAAACCGCTTCAGCGCTGGGGCTGCGGCAAATATTACCAAGGCATACAAAAAGTACCTGTTTCATCATTGACATGAAATTTTTCGAAAGTCAAAAATAGAGTAATTTCCAAAATAATAAAGGAGGGAGAAAAAATTGAAAATAAGTTACAACCAGTGATTTTGAATACAAAGATGGATCAATTCTGTGATATTGTGAGTTAGCGTTTTTTCCATGCAATTGCGCTTGTGGTTTTTCACGGTATGAATACTTAATTTAAGCTTGTCTGCTATCATTTTGCTGCTTAGTCCTTCGTGGCAAAGCTTGATTATTTCTAATTCCCGTTGCGATAAAATTGAATTATATTTTTTTACATAAACCTTTGTAAAAACTTTTTGATATCCCTGATCTGAATTATAGCGGAATAAAGTCAAAATCATGGTTTCGTCCGATTTAATATCAGCTATCTCGAAAAAAACATTGAGATTTAGCATGGGTAACCGTTTCGCGTCGTCAAATGTTAATGATCCCTCGTGCATAAACTGCGAAATACTTCCATCTTTCCGGATATATCGGTGATTGAATATAAACCTGTAATCGGGAGTTTCTACAAAAGATTCAGAATCGATAAATCGCAGGATATCCGGATAAGCTGATTCACACCAAATTTTACGATCTTCAGGATGACAATTAAGTTCATGAAAATCGAGCCTATCTTTTAAAAGGTTATTTCTAAAACAATTGCGTTGCTCTTTACAATGATCGTGAGTACAGGAAAATTGCTTGCCTGAATAATCAATGAGACAGGAACTAAAAAAATCGGAAGGGAAAGGTCCATACACCGCACTGCCAATTATCATGACCTCATCAGGATTATTGTTCCGATTTGCTGTATTAAGGGAGGATAAATTATTATCTGAAGTATCTACATTTGATTTGGGTTCATTCTTCATAGTCAAAACTTCAATTTAAAATAGGTGTACTTTAAAAATCTGAAAAGATACAACTGAATGTGAAAAATCAAATAAAACTGTTTTTGTACTTCTGGAAGCTTCCTTTTAACAGGTAGGGGCTACTTAACTCAAATATTTGGTCTAACGGTTCATCGATCTAAATGAAATTTCACAATCATTACAAATCGATTAAACGCAAACTTGAGTCTTAGAATTCAACAGCAAAATGCATAAAATGTTCGCAAAACATAATCAACTGAAGATGACTCGTTTGTGTCATTGACTAGTAACCCTATTTAGAACTAAATTTGAATTATAAATTATAACCTTCAGACTAAAGTCTCAATCACCGAGATTTGAGATTAAGGTTCGATTACAATATCATAGGACACTGCTTTACTGATCAGTATTTTTAGCTTTCGCGTAACGAAACTGTGAAGGTTTCGGTTTTTGCACTTTCAAAGACCTACCACATTGTTGCTGGAGGTAAACTTTACTTCAATTTTCGACTAGCATTTAACAAAATTGATCATCTAAAAATTACAATTATGAAAAGATTAGTATTAACAATCGTGTCGATAGCATTTTTAATGGGAACCATTTGCGCGCAGAGTGTAAAAATTCCATTAATAGGCTCCAAAGCTCCATCTTTTACTGCAGAAACAACCAACGGAACTCTAACCTTTCCGGACGATTACGGAAAAAAATGGAAAATTCTGTTTAGTCACCCTCAGGATTTTACTCCGGTGTGCTCTTCAGAACTTTCAGAACTAGCCTACATTCAGAAAGACTTTGAAAAATTAAACACTAAAATAGCCATTATTTCAGCCGACAATGTAATTGAACACCGGCGATGGAAAACATGGCTAGAAGGTTTGGATTATAAAGGTCGTGGATCTCAAAAAATTGAATTTCCGCTAATTGACGATCATTCACATTCAGTATCAATACAATATGGAATGATACATGAACTTGCAAGTACAAACAAAGATATCAGGGGCGTTTTTATCATCGATCCGAATAATGTAGTTAGATCCATAAACTTCTATCCGATGCAGGTTGGTCGCAATATGCAGGAAATAGAACGAATTTTAGTTGCACTACAAACAGCAGATCGTGAAATGGTTTGTACTCCTGCAAACTGGAAAAATGGTGATGATGTTATTGTTCCTCACTATCCATATACCGATGATGAATTGGCTGCGAATCCTGAACTTAAAGATAGCTATTATAACTTAGGTGGCTATATGTGGTTCAAAAAGGAAAACAAATCATTAGTAATGAATGATAATTCAAAATAAAAGTAATTTGAAATGGTAAATCCATTTAGATGTTCACTCTTTCGGCTGGATGAAAAGTGTACTTCTATAAAACTGAGAAGAAATAAGAAGCTGTTAAAGATTGCTTACATCAATTGATTTTCATTTCGTAGGTTTTTGCACAAGTATAGTAACGTTGATTTTTTGGGGTTGAATCGAATAATGACAGCTTGATTAGCTGATTATTATTCGATTTGCCTTTGGTGGGTATGCCAACTTTACAGAAATCCTAGCTTAAGGATGAAAATTAACTTGCAAACGCCTTCGTCTCAAAAATGGCACTTTCGTGCTATTGACTATCACCAAAATTTGGAAGTAATTTTACTATATATAAATAAGACAAAATTACGGCTAAACTTAAAAACTATGTGCGCATTTAGAAGAAAATTATCAATGGGATGGCTTCCTGATTACCCCGATTTCAGAGATCTCACCGTAGAACATGATGATGTGCCAACCCGGCTTCAAGGGCTTGGACAGAAAGATTCAATTAAGAAAATGCTTTCTAAAACTGTTTCTAAAAAAACAGCGCCACCTAAAAAGGTAAATCTGATCAATTGGTTTTCGCCCATTGAAGATCAGGGTAATCTTGGCTCCTGTACCGCAAATGCAGGAGTTGGGTTAGTCGAATATTTTGAACGGCGTGCCTTTGGAAAACATGTTGATGCTTCAAGATTATTTCTTTACAAAGCCACACGAAACCTGATGAAGGAAAAAGGTGATACCGGAGCTTTTCTGAGGAGTGCAATGGGAGCACTGGTATTGTTTGGCATTCCACCTGAAGAATACTGGCCCTACAATGTGGCAAGTTTCGACAAGGAACCATCAGCATTTTGCTACGCATTTGCTCAAAATTACCGATCAATAAGCTATTACCGGCTCGATCCGCCCGGGACACCTGCAGACCAGTTGTTAACCCGAATCAAAACAAACCTTGTCGCCGGGCTTCCGTCCATGTTTGGTTTTACGGTTTACAGTTCCATCAGTCAGGCTGGCAATAACGACGGTAAAATTCCATTCCCGACCAAAGGCGAAAAAATTGAAGGTGGTCACGCGATTGTTGTTGCCGGATATGATGATACAATGAAAATAAAAAACAACATCAATGGAAGTACCGAAACAACCGGAGCTTTTCTGATTCGCAATTCATGGGGTACCGATTGGGGTCAGGATGGTTATGGCTGGCTTCCCTACGAATATGTACTTCAGGGACTCGCCGAAGATTGGTGGTCACTACTCAAAAACGAATGGGTTGATACAGGTAATTTCAAAGCTTAAAATAATGAATTATGAAATACTTTGCCGACATCCATTGCCATCCAACGTTGAAACCCTACGGGCACAGCTTCCCCAAAAAGGAAAACAGTAAAAACCTGAAGTCAAAAAGCTCAGTCTGGTATTATGATCCGCCCAACCTGTTCGAAAAAATGATCGATCTTTTGGGCGGAATTGTGAAATACCGTCAAAGCAATTTTTCGGCTATGGGATATGGAAATGCAGGAATTGTTTTTGCTTCATTGTATCCGATGGAACGCAGTTTCTTCGACAACAAACTCGGAACCGGCGAATTCAACGACCTGCTGCTCAACTTTGTCACTTCGGTTGGCCGCGAACGGATTGATTTTGTACAATCAGTAACCGATTATTTTCCTGACCTCGAAAACGAATATGCTTTCCTGAAGCAAATGAGCGGGAAGCAGGTCTCCTTAGCAGATCGTGCAAGTTATCACTATTCTTTGGCTCGAAACTCTTCTGATGTCGCAAGCATCCTCGATTCAGACGCTACCGAAGATCGGAAATCGAATTCAATAGCCGTGATCCTTACCATTGAAGGAGCCCATTCTTTTGGAACCGGAATTCACCCAAAGCAGAACCCAGCTAACCGAAATTATGTGCTTGGCAATGTTGAAAAGGTGAAGAACTGGGAGCACCGGCCGATTTTTATTACGCTTGCCCATCATTTCTTTAACGAATTGTGTGGCCATGCCGAAAGTCTTACTGGGATAGTTAAGTCAGCAGTCGACCAAAGTTATATGATGAACACCGGATTTACTCCGCTCGGACTGGAAGTGGTTGACAAAATGCTGGATAACTCTGAAAACAAGAGAATATTAATCGACATCAAACACATGAGCCGGACTTCGCGACTCGAATATTTTAACCTGCTTGATACCAAATACGCAGGTCAGGACATACCGGTAGTGGTGAGTCATGGTGCAGTTATCGGCAATGATCAGGACAAGCATTTGTTTATGAATGCCGACATTAATCTGTATGACGATGAAATCGTCAGGGTTGCACAAACAAACGGGCTGTTTGGTTTGCAGCTCGATGAACGCCGTATTGCGGCACACGGCGATTTTGAATTGAAGAAAACACATGGGATTGAACGTCGGAAAGTGCTATTTCATTCGAGCTTCCTGGTTTGGCGTCAAATCCAACATATTGCTGAACTGCTTGATTCGCAAGGGCTTTTTGCCTGGGGAATACAAACCATTGGCAGCGACTACGACGGCATGATTGACCCGATCAACGGATTCTGGACTGCCGAGAACCTGCCCACTCTAGAAGATTATTTACTGATGCAAGCACATACTTACATGAAAACAAATTCAGGAAAGCTCGGAAATTCTTTCAACCGCATTGATCCGGAAGAGATTGTGAACCGTGTAATGGGCGATAATGCCTTCAATTTTGTGATGAAGTACTACTAGTGAATTTTGGAACTTTTCACCCCAACATTTCCTTCGTGCTCAGCAATCCGCAGGCCGCATAAATATCCTGGCCACGACTGGCGCGGATGGTGGTGAGAATGCCTTTTTCGTTGAGTTTTTCTTTAAATTTCTGGAGCGTATTTTCGTCGGTTCCTTCGAGCGGAGTTCCTGGAATTGGGTGAAACCTGATCAGGTTGATGCGACATTTAATACCATTCAGGATTTTGCACAATTCCTGAACATGACGGGGCGAATCGTTCAGGCCTTTAAACACAATGTATTCGAACGAAACGCGGCGCTGACGGCCAAAATCCCAGCTTTTAATTTCGCGGATAACTTCTGCCAGCGGATAGGCAACCTGAACCGGCATCAGTTTTTGGCGTTCATCGTCGAACGGAGTGTGCATACTCACAGCCAAATGTGCTTCCGATTGATTCAGGAAAGTTACCATTCCCGGCACAATTCCGATGGTTGAAACTGTTATCCGGCGCGGGCTCATGGCAAAACCCCATTCCGAAGTTAGGATTTCGAGGCTTTTTAAAACCTCTTCCAGATTATCGAAAGGTTCGCCCATTCCCATGTACACAATGTTGGTTACCTCGTGCCACTCCGGAATGTTACGAATCTGGTTCACAATTTCTCCAGCGGTTAATTGTCCCTGAAAACCCTGCTTACCGGTCATGCAGAACAAACAGCCCATTTTGCAACCCACCTGCGACGACACACAAACCGTTTTGCGGTCATCATCCGGAATCATGGCTGTTTCAATGAATTTTCCCTGAACCGTTGGGAACAAGTACTTTTTCGTTCCGTCAACACTTTCCTGAACTTTAGTGGAGTTAACCAGTCCGAATTTGTATTTGCTACTCAGTAGTTCACGTGCTTTTTTCGAAAGATTCGTCATTTCTTCAATTGATGAAATTTCTTTCTGGTATAGCCATTCAGCCATTTGTTTGCCAGTAAACCTTGGCAACCCAAGTTCTATGGCTAAAGAGGTGAGTTCGTTCAGCGTTTTTCCGAATAATGAATCTTTCATTTTAAACTACAAGTCATTAGGAAAAGGTCATTAGGAAAAAGAAACCCCATTTTTCTAATGACTATTGACAATTTCCTGATTTAAAAATAAATTTCGGCCAAAATGTTTTCGTACGGAATTCCCCTTGAAATCAGCAAATCGCGAACTTCGACAACCATGATAGCCTTGCCACAAAGATAATAGTTAATGTCAGTCGGTAGTTCTTTTATTTCTTCCAGATATTTGTTGACGCGACCCGGAAAAACGTTGCAAGATTGTTCCTGCGAACAGCAACGAACATACCGGTCGCCCATGGCCCATTCCAGTTCATCTTCAAAATAAAACTGATCCAGTTTTCGAACTCCATGAATCAATATTTTATTATCAGCTATTCCGGATCGAAACATGCTGTAGAATGGCGCTATGCCAGTTCCGGTGGCTATCCACCACGCAGGTTTTTTATCGTCTTTAAAACTACCATAAGGTTTCGATACCCAAATTTTCATGCCCGGAATTACGCCAGCCAGCCATGGGGTCAGCAATCCATCTTCCTTCACATTAAAAAGAACTCGAATTTCAGGTTCATCGTTTCCGCTGCAAATACTGTAAATTCGGGGTGCGATCATAGGATCTGCTGCAATTTTTACGACTTGTCCGGGACTGAAATCGCAGATTCGCATCCACGAAATGAGATGAACTCCCGGTGAAATTTCCTCGTTTCCCGTAATAGTAACTTCTTCAAGTTCAAACTGCTGATTTTTAGTTGCTGCCTTTTGCATTAATTTTATTTTGTTACACGAACAACAAGTTCGCGACAAATTGGTTTAAACCGATTATCGTTGGAAAATACAAAACTGTTTCAAGGTTGAATATTTAAGACTAACTTAGAAGCTGTTTAATTTTCACTCATTTTGATTTTTCGGGTTACCCCGAACCCTGAAGGGAGCCCGAAAAATCAAAAAATAGCCCTTTAGGGCTGGGGTAAATTTTTTGATTTGTCATAAATTCAAATTTTAAACAGTTTCTTCGGACTAAAAGTATTAAATGTAAACTTTTTGTTCAATTTTATGGTTTAAGTAGAAAAGTTAAATCCTGATTTTCTTTTAAACTCTATTTTTGTGACCTCTTTAAAAAATACAACTGAAACATTGAAAATAAAGACGTTAAACGAAGATTCACAATCGGTTGGCAATATTTTACTCGAGACAGGAGCAATGCTCATGAGCTCGGGAGCAAGCTCAAACCGAATCAGGGTCACCTTGGAACGAATTGCCAATGGGCTTGGCTATAAGACTGAATTGCTGATTACACATCGGGCTTTGATGCTGACAATCATTGAAAAAGATCAACAACATTTCTTCAGCCGACTGAAACGTACTTCTCCGCATGGAGTTAATTTCAGAATTGTCAGCGGAATCAGCCACATGAGCTGGAACGTGTTGGAGCAGAACTGGACGATTACCCAAATCGCAGATGAATTACGCCGGCTAAAATCACTCCCTCATTACCCAAGATTGGTGATTCTCGGATTTGTAGGTTTGGCCGGAGCAGCATTCTGCCGCATATTTGGCGGTGGTTACATTGAAATGATTGTTGCATTTGTAGCTACGGTAGCCGGACTTTTTGTAAGGCAGGAGGCGATGCGTGTAAAATTCAACCCATATTTATGCGTTTATTTTGCTGCATTTACAGCCTCGTTTATCGCCGGATTAGCCGAACATTTTCAAATTGGGACTCAGCCCGATAAGGCGTTTGCCACCTCAGTATTATTCCTGGTTCCCGGGGTTCCGCTTATTAACTCGGTAACTGACCTGTTGGACGGGAACATTCAAAACGGGCTGATACGCGCTATAAACGGACTAATGATTTCTTTCTCGATTGCCATGGGACTATTTTCAGTACGAATGATTTTACACATTTAATATGATCCTACTCGAAATACTTATAAAAAGCTTCTGGGCAGGCATCGCAGCAATCGGGTTTGCCATCCTGTTTAATGTTCCCCGACGGACGCTATTTCCAATCTGGTCTCTTGGGGCTATAGGCGGATTAATCAAATTTACGGCCATGAACTATCAGGTTGGAATTGTCTTCGCCTCATTTATGGGAACCGTAGCCATAGCGATAATAGCTATTCGGATGGCTCACATGCGAAATAGTCCGCCGCTGGTTTTTTCCATTCCTTCCGTAATTCCAATGGTTCCCGGCGCTTTTGCATATAAATTTATGCTTGGAATGATCGCCCTTACCAGCATGGAAAATACAGATGCCTACGTACAAACGCTGATAGAAACAGTGAATAACGGGGCAAAAATGATGTTTGTACTGATTGCTCTCGGAACCGGCGTGGCTATCCCAATGTTACTAACCCGAAAAGAATCGATTAAAAAATCTGACTTCAACAAGAAGAAAAAAGCGATTGGCTAAATACGGTTCATTTTCCTATTCAAAAAAATATAAGTATCCGATAATATACCTAAATGATAAGCTTTGTGGGGCTTTGCCCCAAACCCCAATTCCTTTTTGTCTTGACACAAAAAAGGAATCAAAAAAGGTCAAGGCTACGTCCACTTCGCACGAAAAACTTACGTTCAATGGCTAAAATCTTTTAAACTCCCCCGAATTCTCGGGGTCAAACAGAAAAGATTTTTTAACGCCATCTTCACTTGTTTTTCGGCTCACTGGACGAGGCCGGTCATCGGCCAAACTCTTTAGGTAAAGTAACGATCATTCAAAATAATATACAAAAAGAGAGCTGTTCCAAATCGAAACAGCTCTCTCTATATGCCAGGTGCATCACACCTTTTAGAAATAAAACATTCATACTCAATACTGAAACAAACCAGTAAAGAAGATGCTGGATTAATTGGTAACACCCAATTTTCCTTCATCGATTAACTTCTTAATCAACTTTGCTTCTTCCTGATCAGCAATCAATTTGGTAACTTCCAGGGCTTCACGTTGAAATTCATCTTCAACATTTAATTTGCCAAATCTTCCTTCAGCAATTAACTTTTGATTCAACTTTGCTTCTTCCTGATCAGCGATTAACTTAGTAACTAATTGAGCTTCTTTTTGAAGATCTACTGTTGCATCCAAATTATCATTTAGTAAAAGCTGAACTGATTCGAAGTTCGCATCACTTTCAGAAAAATTTGATTTGTCGATCAACGAAGGAAGGACTTCATTCGTCGTACTCAACCCATTTCTCAAATTTTTAACTTCCTCTACAACTAAATTGTTGTTGGCATTTTTGTAATTTGCGGCATTGACATTCATTGTTGCAATAAATCCAAGCAGGCAAATAGCTAAAAGTGTTCTAGTTTTCGTTTTCATAATTTTTCTTTTAATTGTTTTCAAGTGTTTTCTTCTTAAATTGTTTTCACTATTAAGACTGAGAAACACCCCGGAAGTTACATCCGGATGAGTTAAATAAAAGATAAACTTATCTTAATTAAAACTTAAAGGATTTAAATTTGCTGGCTGAATGTTAAGAATGGTGCGGGAAATCGCTTTTCAATACCTGCCGGAAGCTCCGAAAACAGGCCAAAAACGCATGAGCCACTGCCCGACATTGATGCATAAACTGCACCCAAATTATAAAGTTGAGCTTTGATGCTTGCAATCTCTGGATACTGCGGAAACACAGATGATTCAAACTGATTGATTATGTTGTTTTTCCAATTAGAAACCGGAAGATTAATTAATTCGGTAAGCGAAACTACTGGCTTTCGGGGGACTACATTCTGAAAGGCTTTGACAGTAGAAACTTCAAGCGGAGGTTTAACTAACAAAAGATACAATCCCTTAACATTCAGGTTTATTTCGTTCATTATTTCACCCCTTCCAGCGGCAAAAACAGGTTTATTCAGTATAAAAAACGGACAATCGCTACCTAAAACAGCCGCGTAATCAAGCAATTTATCCGCCGAAAGATTCAAATTGAACAACTTATTCAGCATCTGGAGCATAAAAGCACCGTCGGCAGAACCCCCACCAAGCCCCGCTCCAAATGGGATTTGCTTGTGCAAATGGATTTTCAAGACAGGCAAATCAAAATCTTTTTGAAGAAGCGAATACGCCTTCATCACCAAATTCGATTCCGGAGAACCAGAAATGATGATTCCACTTGTGGTTAACCGCAATTCATCGGATTCGGCTACCTCAATCGCATCGCTCCAGCCGACAGGAAAGAATACGGTCTCCAGATTATGAAAACCATCTGATCGTTTTTCGGTAATGTATAACCCGATGTTTATTTTGGCGTTGGGGAATGAAATCATAGAGCAAAAATAGAAAAATCGATGATTGGATTTGCAAAATAAAAGGAGTTCTGTTTTTCAAAATATGATCGCACAAGGCGAAATCTACGAAACCTTTCTTGTAGCCAAATAAAAAGCACCCCCGAACAGAGCTACCTTCATGTAATGAAAAATTGCTTTTTTCGCGAATGGGTATCTAAAAAACATACCGTACCATCTTGTAGCACGGTATATTCTGGCAGAATCGCTTTATAACTATAAATTTAAAATTCGGAACTATCTGATTTTCAATATCAATTTTTCATTAAGTCTATCAACTCCTGATTTTTCACATAAAATTCAAGTCGAAAAGAAAGTTTTTTTGCGACTCAATTTAAAATCTGTATTTTGTATGGCATTAAATCTGCAAAAAATGGTTCAGACCAAAAAGCCAAAGTTACAATCTGTAATCAAAGATTATAGCATTATGCTAGTGGGATTAATCCTCTATGTGTTGTCGTGGAATCTCTTCCTGATACCATCACAAATTACTGGCGGGGGAATAAGCGGATTAGCAGCGGTTATTTTCTACAGTACAAAAATCCCTATGGGGATAACGTACTTTGTGATTAACGTTGCGTTAATTGCTATTGCCTTAAAAGTATTAGGTTCGAACTTTGGTGTGAAGACCGTTTTTAATATGGTTGCGCTTACCTTGTTATTTGCCATTCCTCAAGATCTTTTCCCAGGCGCCCTAATCAAAGATAATTTTCTGGCAGCAGTTCTCGGTGGCATGATGGGTGGAGTCGGAATCGGTATCGTATTTTCGCGCGGCGGCAGTACCGGTGGTACCGACATTATTGCAATGATGATTAATAAATATAGGAATATTAGTCCGGGACGAATCATCTTGTATTGCGACGTAATTATTATTGGGTCGTCTTATTTCCTTGTCCATTCGATTGATAAAATGGTGTACGGCTTCGTTTCGATGGCCGTTGTTTCGTACACGCTCGATTCCATCCTTAGTGGTTCAAACGCTTCGGCACAAATTTTTATATTCTCGCCCAAATACGAAGAAATTGCCGACTTTATTAACACTGAATCATTTCGCGGAGTAACCGTAATCGACGGAACGGGTTGGTACACACAGCAAAATATTAAGATACTGATGACTATTGTACGGAAGAAAGAAACGAGTATCATTTTCCGCATGGTAAAAGAAATCGATCCGAATGCTTTCATTTCGATGGGCAGTGTCATGGGTGTTTATGGTCAGGGATTCGACAAATTGAGAGTTTGATTTCGCCATTTAGCTTCATTAACAGTTTTTTATTGATTTTTATTCTTTGCCTTAAAAACTGAATTACTAAGCATTTATACGCATTCGAATCGATGATTTCCTGCTCCTCGACAATCGTCAACCAGAATTCAGCTTTCGATTCCCTTTTAATTTTATTAGTTTTGAAAGGACAGAAATATACAGCCGGGAAAGCACTTTCGTCCTGACGGAAAGGATTTTCCCGGTTGATTATTAACCGAAACCAGAAAACAATGAAGTTTAAAATTCCCGAAAAGTTTCAACGACTAAAAAAAATCCTGATCTGGGCCGTTTCTTTTATCCTGCTGCTCCAAGTTGCTTATTTCGTTTTTGATTATTACGAAACCAAGCATATAATGAAAGAACTGGCCAAAGTGCCTGAAATAGTAAAACCGGAGCCTGTCCTGCTTTTTAATATCCCGATTGATTCATTCACAGTAGTTCCGGGGCAGATACGTTCGGGACAAAATTTGTCGGATATTTTAGTATCAAAGGGTATTTCAATGTCCAAAATCGATGAAATATCAAAAAAATCAGTCCTGACTTTTGATGTCAGAAAAATGAAAGTTAGCAATCCTTATTATTTTTTCATGAATAAAAAAGATGCTTCGAAAGTTGAATATTTTATTTATGAAATTAATCCGGTTGATTACGTTGTTTACCAGTTGAGCGATAGCTTGCGGATATACAAAGAGAAAAAACCCATCGAAACCCTTATAAAATCAGCAAGCGGTGTAATTACATCATCGTTGTGGAACGCATTAGCGTCTCAGGCCCTCGATTACAACCTAGCATTGTCATTATCCGAAATATATGCATGGAGCATCGACTTTTACGGATTACAAAAAGGCGACAAATTCAGAGTGATTTATGAAGAAAACTTTGTGTATGGGAAGTCGATTGGCATTGGGCAAATCTTCGCCGCACAATTTGTACACGCTAAAGAAGACTTTTATGCTTTCCGGTTTACCCAGAATAATGAGGACAGCTATTTCGATGATAAAGGAAAAAGCCTAAAGAAAGCATTCCTGAAAGCTCCATTGAAATTTAGCCGAATCAGTTCATCATTTTCTGCAAACAGATTTCATCCTGTATTGAAAATCTACCGGCCTCATTTTGGTGTTGATTATGCGGCAGCAACCGGAACTCCGGTAATGTCGATTGGCGACGGGACAGTAATCGCAAAAGCCTATCAGGCTGCCGGAGGAGGGAATTACCTGAAGATTAAGCACAATGCCGTGTACACTACAAGTTACATGCATTTAAGCGGATACGCTCCCGGAATCACAACCGGAGCAAGAGTACATCAAGGTCAGGTGATTGGTTACGTTGGAATGACTGGACTAGCATCCGGACCACACCTCGATTTCAGGGTTTTCTTTAATGGATCGCCAATTGATCCGCTGAAAGTTAAATCACCGCCAACAGAACCTATTGCTGAAAAATATATGGCATCGTATACCGCTCACCGCGACTCGATGATGACCAAGCTTTCAGCAATAAAAGAATTTTAAAACTTAGTTGGAAGACCGAAGTCAGAAGAAGGAAGCTAAACCATCTTCTGACTTCGGTCTTCTATCTTCCGTCTATTTTCGAAGTTTATACACCAAATCCCACAAAACAATACCGGCGCTTACCGAAATATTGAACGAATGTTTGGTTCCGTATTGTGGTATCTCAATGGCTCCATCGCAAATATCAACAACCGACTGCTGCACGCCTTTCACTTCATTACCAAAAACAAGCGCCAGTTTCTGATCTTTTTCTGGAATAAAATTGGGCAATGAAATACTATTTTCAACCTGCTCAACAGCAAATACGCGATAGCCGCTTTCTTTCAGCCGCAGCACTGCATCTTCCGTTTCCTCAAAATACTCCCAAGGAACCAATTTCTCGGCATCTAATGCAGTTTTATGAATGTCTTTGTTGGGAGGTGTTGCCGTAATTCCGCAAAGAATCACTTTCTCTATCAACAAAGCATCGGATGTGCGGAATACCGATCCGATGTTGTTACAACTTCTGATGTTATCCAAAACCACGGTGATTCGAGTTTTTACAATCTCTTTATATTCATCAACCGAAAGACGGTCTAGTTCTGAGTTCTTTAATTTACGCATAAATAAGTGCCTAAAGTATTTAGAGTGTCTAAAGTGCCTAGAGTTATGCGCCTCTAACTTTAGGCACTCCAAACTTTAGGCACTTCGAACTTTTTTAAACTTGTTTTCTGCGGATTGGCATCGACATGCATCGGGCACCACCACCTCCACGGGCAAGTTCTGACCCTGGAATAGTTAGGACGCATTTCCCTCCAGGAATTTCGCAAGTGCCGCTTAAAACTTCTTTCGCCGAAATAACCTGGAATCCATTATGATTGAGTTGTTCCAATGTATGAACATTGCGTTCGTAGCCAATTACTTTTCCTGGTGCAAAAGCGAAAAAATTAGCTCCGCTGTGCCATTGCTCGCGCTCTTGTGTCCAATCGCCTGTTATTCCACCGCATTGAATCGGACGCATGTCAATTCCTAGTTTTTTCAATGCCTTAACCAGATTTTTCTGTTCACTAATATCAGTTACCTTGCCGTTTTCAACCTGAATGTGAATGGTATGAAACCGGTTGGTTCCCATAATCAAAGGCTCGTAAACCATGCAGGCATCAACGTCGAGGAAGGTAAAGACCATATCGAGATGAATAAACGATTCCGGAGTATCTGGTAATTCCTGAATCAGAATATGCTGTAAACCTTGTTTCTTTAATTTGATGTTTTCGAGTATAAAATCGATACCCTGAGTACTGGTGCGAATTCCGGTTCCGATAACCAAAACATCTTCGCGTCCAACCTGAAAATCGCCACCTTCTATGGAAATTCCGGGAAAATTCTGGAGATTCTCAGGAGAATTCGGATTGATTGTCCGGGTAACGAGCATTGGATGATTATTAAAGATGGCATCCATAATCACAGCTTCGCGATCGCGAACCTTACTAGCCATTTTGCCAATCAGCACCTCTTTCCCGAACGACATGGAGGCATCGCGAGTGAACAGGAAATTATGCAACGGACGAAGGCTAAAACGCTCCTGACTAAGGAACCGCGTAAGGTTATCGCGCTCGATAGGCACACCCTGAATGAGCTGTTTTGCTATTTCCGAAGCACTTTTACCCAATAGCTTTGGGTAAATATCCATAGCGCCTTCGCTTAAGCAAATCTCCTTCAATAAAGATGACTTAACCTGATCGATACTTAAAATATCCGAAAGTAAATCCTTCACCTCGAAAGTGGTGGTAACTTTATTCAGAATACCTTTAAATACAGAATATTCACTACTGGCAACCGATAAATTAAGGATGTCGCTGTATAGTGCCCGCTCAGCATTTTCAGGTGTCATTTCTTCTACTTCAATCCCGGGAGTATGGATGATAACTCCTTCCAAATGACCAAACTCCGAATTAACATCAATTTCAATCTTATGATTCGCCTGCATAATTGTTTATTTAACGCATCAAAGATACAAACATTGAACATCTGGAAACTGTAAAGTATTTGTTATTGACTCATTTTTATAACATATCATTTTTAATGTCGTGAGCGTTTAAAATCAATGGCAGCTACAATTGTTTCATTTCAATAAGTTCATGCGCAGGAATATCTGAGCCAACAATAAATTATCTTCGCAGAAGAAAACAAAACGAATGAAACGGCTCTTCGTGATATGGATATGCATAAGTTTTACAGCCATTGCATCGGCACAATGGCCTAAAAATCTTCAGATAATTCAGGGTGAATTATCTGGCAAAGACACAATTGCTCACGTTGACTTGCCCGAAGTAGGGATTTACCCACCACGAGTTTTTAAAAACAAAACGGAGGAACAGCAATATTGGCGGTTGGTTATGCGTGTAAAAAAGGTCTTGCCCTATGCTAAAGAAGCCGGCGTTTTGGTTCGGAAATATGAGGTGGAAGTTCCGGCTAATGCGCGTGGCCGCGACCGGCGCATTTATGTGAAACGGGCAGAAGAAGAGCTGATGCGCAAATACGGCCCAATAATGAAAAAGATGTCGATCAACGATGGAAGAATCTTAATCAAACTGATCGACCGCGAAACGCATAAAGCCTCTTACGATTTGATTCATGAACTAAAAGGAGGTGTTCCGGCTGCATTTTGGCAAGGGGTGGCTCGTATTTTTGGCAATAACCTGAAAGCTAAATACGATCCGTATGGGGATAGAGAAGATCGCCAGATTGAACAAATTATTCAATTTATTGAGATGGGAGTCATATAAAGAAAAAGTCAGCGATAATTGGAAAGTAATTTAAACACATTCCGATTGACTATTTACCCCTTCCTCGCACACATTCCATAATGGTGTAAATCAATATCTTAAAATCGACATATAACGATATATTCTTCAGGTAAACCATGTCATACTGCAATCGCTCAACCATTTGTTCAACATTTGAGGCATATCCGTATTTGACTTGTCCCCACGACGTAATACCAGGCCTTAGTTTCTGAAGATGTGTAACATATGGAGCTACCTCGGCAATCTGGTCAATGTAGAATTTTCGCTCGGGACGCGGCCCAACCAGAGACATTTCGCCTTTTATCACATTAAAAAACTGTGGAATCTCATCCAAATGTGCTCTCCGCATAAATTGGCCGATAGAAGTAATCCGACTGTCATCGGAACTTGAAAGTTGTGGTTCGTGTGTTTCTGCATTACTGACCATCGTACGCAACTTATGGATCATAAACGGCTTACCAAATTTACCAATACGTTCCTGTTTGTACATCACAGGCCCTTTCGAACTCATTTTTATGCCTATAGCCAAAGCTATAAAAACAGGAAAAAAGATGATAATTGATAAAACAGAAACTACGACATCAATCAGGCGCTTGACATTTTCCTGCCAAACAGGCATCAACCCATTCGATATTTTAAGTAGCGGACTTCCAAAAATCGTATTTGTTTTGGCGGTGTTCGATAAAATATCAAATAAATCAGGAATGCCCCAAACCGTATGTGTCCGGTTTTCAAGCAAAGTTAAAATCTGGCTGAGCAACTGATGTTCTGACGACTCAAGTGCAATAATAATTTCCTCCACATCATTATCGTTGATGACTTTTTGAAGGTTGTGGTATGAGCCCAGATTGGGAACAAACTTTTCAAGCGGATAAACATCGTGCTCATCAACCGTTAAAAATCCGATGATCTTATTTCCGGCAGGACGGGTTTGGCTGCTCAAATCTTCAAACAAACGAACTGCCTTTTCATTCGCACCAATGACAAGCGTATTAAATCCAATAACCCGCTTGTGAATCCGGTGAATGGTTCTTGTAGTCAGGATAAGTCGGAACAAATAGGTAAACCCGAAATGCAGAGCAAGCAACGTAAAGTAAAGGTTGTAATATTTCCGGTAATCCGGAATCCAGTCATTCAGAAGTAAAAGAAAAAAGATGACCGTAACACCGGCAATGGAAGTCATGATTGTTCTGCCTAATTCGAGCAAACGCGACTTACGATAAATGTTGGTGTATTGCCCTGAAATGTAATAAATGGTAATCCAAAAGGCTGGTATGAAAATCAATGCGAGGTAAAACTTACTGTCGAATTCTACCGGAATATCGTAGCCAAATTTAATCGGTTCGATGTAAAGCTTTCGGTAAATATAGAATAAAGTCCAGCTAACAACGGCTGCAATAATATCGAAAATCAAATACCTTAAGACTTGTAGATTTTTATGCATAGAAACATCGTTTGGTCGGAATTACTTTCGTAATACCGAACGCTTCAGTTGTTAAAATATTGCGGCAAAAGTAGACTATTCATGCTAAAAATCTATTCCATTAAAACGTAAATGTTCTTTAATTTCATGTACAATTTGAACTCCATTCAGGAGACTATCAAACGAATTGGATTTTTTATCCCGATTTTGAATCAACCGAATAAAATTGCTAATCGCTGCATATTCCTGATTCAAATGAGGATACTGTATATATAGCGAAGTTTGAATGTCAAACTGAATCCGTTCCGATTTCTGAAAAATTTCACAAAATCCAGGTATTTTTTCCTGAGAAACAGTCAGATTAATTACACATCCATTGTTGTATTCGATCCTGAGATTTATGACCAATTGATTGTTTGCTTCCTGCAACCCGAAAACTTCAAGTTTTTTATAGTTACTCTGAACCAGCCTGTTTAACGCAGTGACCAAAAGCAGCATTTCGTGCGATGATTTGATAACCGCACCTTCAAAGCATGTCCGCAAATTAATCAGGAAAGGTTTTTCGTATTTTTTGCTGAAAGGATCAAAATAGGGATTGTAGTTGAACGGGTTGTAAATAAAAGTGACAATTCCTGCCTCTTTTTCCAGATCGATCAGTTCTTTAATTTCCCTGATGTGTACACTCGGAACCGATTTCAGATAAACATGTTTGCTTTTCCGGAGTATAAGCTTTACCAAATCGTTGCTGATACTTTTATCGCTCAAAATCAGGATCGCGTCCGAAACATCCATTAATCCAATCGGACTCGAAAACATTGAAAATCCATCAGGATCGGTCGCATTTCCAGAGAAATACAAGCCTATAATCTCAACTTCCGGCATTGTTTTTAGCCGATCCAGAAGTTCAGGATTAGTAGTATGATCTCCAAAAATTCCGAGTTTAATCATTCATGCAAAATAGGAATAAATTAAAAGTTGTAATATTGCTTGTTGAAATACTTTTCAACTTCGATTGTTAATAATGTTTACGGCTACAAACCGTTTTGAGCCTATATTTGGCTAATTTTGAAAAAAAGGATTTTCTATGGAGTTTCAGGATACATTACGTCATCAGGGATTACGAAAAAGATTGGTGGAAGGTATACGTATCAAAGGTATTAAAGACGAAAAAGTACTGGATGCTATTGCAAAAGTACCCCGGCATCTGTTTATGGACAGCAGCTTTCTTCAGTTTGCCTACAAAGATCAGGCATTCCCGATTGGCGCTGGACAAACCATCAGCCAGCCATTCACGGTGGCCATGCAAACTTTTCTCTTGCAGGTTGAACGGCACGATAAAATTCTGGAAGTCGGCACCGGATCGGGCTATCAGGCTGCGGTACTGCTCGAAATGGGCGCAACAGTTTACACCATCGAACGTCAGCGCGAATTGTACCTGAAAACACAGTCCATACTTCCTCAAATCGGTTACAATCCTAAGTTTTTTTATGGCGACGGCTACAAAGGGTTGCCTACCTATGGCCCGTTCGATAAAATTATTATTACCGCCGGAGCTCCTGTTATTCCTGAAGATTTGCTCACTCAACTTAAAGTAGGCGGTCGAATGGTAATCCCAATGGGGCCACGCGAAAAACAAACCATGTATGTGGTGGTTAAAACCAGCGAAACCGAATATTATAAAGAATCGCACGGAACTTATGTCTTTGTTCCGATGTTAAAAGGAACAGATAAATAAGTTCGGAGTGAGCTTGAGCTCGGAGTGCCTAAAGTTAAGGACTCCATAAACTCTAGGCACTCTAGGCACTCAAAACTTTAGACACTTTTTATGCAAATCAAAAAATTTACCTTCAATCCGGTTCAGGAAAATACATTTGTGTTATTCGACGAAACGAACGAATGTGTGATCATCGATGCAGGCTGCTATTTCGAAAACGAACGTCAGGAACTGGATAAGTTCATTGCCGAAAAACAATTAAAACCTGTTCGGCTGATCAATACCCATTGCCATTTCGATCATATTATGGGAATTACCCATTGTCGAGTTAAATATAAAGCGCCGTTCGAAATTCATCCTGATGAAGAGATTCTGGTTGAACATGCAGTCGATCATGGCGACCGGTTCGGAATCCCTATGGAACCGGTTGATGCACCGGATGCCTATTTCAGGGAAGGCGACCGAATCACTTTTGGTAACTCGTATCTCATGGTCATTGCTGCACCTGGTCATTCTCCCGGTGGAGTTGTGTTTTACAATCTGGAACAGAAAATTTTGATTGCAGGCGATGTACTTTTCTACGGAAGTATTGGCCGAACCGACCTTCCGGGCGGAAGCTACGAACAACTGACAGGAAACATCAAGACGAAACTACTCACCCTTCCGGAGGAAACCGTCGTCTATTGTGGCCATGGCCCCGAAACAACCATTGCTTTTGAAAAGAAGAATAACCCATTCCTAACCTAAAAAAATAAGTTTTATGAAAGAAATTTCTGATGAATTTATGATGCAAATGATTTCGCAGGCGAAGCTTTATAGTGTTGTCCTGTTGAGAGCATCAGATAATTATGGAACACCCGAAAGTCAGCCCCTCGTCTGGGAACATGCCCGACGAAATTTTGCCCTTCGCGAAGAGGGTTTGCTCGCGGTTGTTTGCCCAATTTCGGATGAAACTGAACTGAAGGGAATGGGAATCTTTAATGCCGACGTTGATCAAACCAGACTGATCATGGAAGGTGACCCGGCCGTGAAAGCAGGTATTTTTACTTTTGAAGTGCATTCTGCCCGAAGTTTTCCGGGAGATTGCCTGCCCAAATAGGCAAATCTTTTGTCCAGATTTGACAATTAAAACAACAAATATCATTTTCAGAGAATTGCAATCTTTCTAAGTTTGCAGCACAAAACAAAATCTCAAAACAGATATGGCAAGCGATAAATTTGTAATGCGTCACATTGGTCCACGCGATCACGAAATTCAGGAAATGCTGAATGTTCTTGGAGTTTCAACGCTCGACGAATTGATGAACCAGACCGTTCCGGAAAATATTCGACTGAAACAGCCGCTGAAACTGGAAGACGGGTTGACCGAACGTCAGTATTTCCGCAAAATTCTGGCCCTGGCCGCCCAAAACAAAGTGTACAACACCTACATCGGAATGGGTTATTACGACACCATTACACCCGCAGTTATTCTTCGGAATGTGTTGGAAAATCCGGTTTGGTACACCAGCTATACACCTTATCAAGCCGAAATTTCGCAGGGAAGGCTCGAAGCATTGCTGAATTTCCAGACGATGGTTTGCGAACTGACTGGTATGGAAATGGCCAATGCCTCGCTACTCGACGAAGCCACTGCAGCAGCCGAAGCCATGGTAATGATGCACAACTCCCGTTCGCGCGCTAAAGCAAAAACCGATGCGAATGTGGTTTGGGTCGATGAAAAAGTATGGCCTCAAACACTGGATGTACTCATTACACGCGCTAATCCATTGGGAATTGAGCTGAAAATCGCCGACTGGAAAAATTTCGAATTAAATGAAAATACGTTTGGGGTCATTGTCCAATACCCAAATTCAGACGGACAAATTGTTGATTATACATCGCTTGTAAAATCGGCTCACGAAAAAGAAATATTTGTTTCGGTAGCTGCCGATTTATTGAGTTTATCGATCCTGACTCCTCCGGGAGAATGGGGTGCCGATATTGTTTTCGGAACATCACAGCGCTTTGGTATCCCAATGGGATACGGTGGACCTCACGCTGCGTTCTTTGCTTCGAAAGATGCTTTCAAACGCACCATGCCGGGTCGCATTATCGGAGTTTCGAAAGATGCTCATGGTAACCGCGCGTTGCGCATGGCTTTGCAAACCCGCGAGCAACACATCAAACGCGAAAAAGCAACTTCCAACATTTGTACTTCGCAGGCTTTGTTGTCGAATATGGCGGGCTTTTATGCCGTTTACCATGGACCGGAAGGCATCAAGCAAATTGCCACACGCATTCATTGCATCGCCGCTTTACTCGAAAAAGAAATTTCGGCTTTGGGATACACCCAGGTGAACACCACTTATTTCGACACCATTCGGTTTGCACTACCACGTCATGTGAAACACGAAGATATTGAGTGGCTTTCGCTCGAACTGGAAATGAACTTCCGTTATTTCGAAAATGGAGAGGTTGGTTTAAGCATTGACGAAACCACTAACCTCGACGACATCAACTGGATGATCGAAGTATTTGCAAAAGCCGCCAATAAACCTTTTGGAAAGATAGTTGATTATCCGACTGCGTGTACCATTCAGCCTGAATTCCTGAGAACCTCAGCGTTCATGCAACAGGAAGTGTTCAACAAATACCGCTCTGAAACCGAAATGCTTCGTTACATCAAAAAGTTAGAGCACAAAGATATTTCGCTCACGCATTCCATGATTCCTCTTGGATCGTGCACCATGAAACTGAATGCTGCTACTGAAATGCTTCCACTAAGCTGGATTGAATTTAATGGAATTCACCCGTTTGTTCCGAAAAATCAGGCACGTGGCTACCACGAAATGATGGAAGAACTTCGCCGCGATTTGGCTGAAATTACCGGGTTTGCTGATGTGAGCCTTCAGCCTAATTCGGGAGCAGCAGGCGAATACGCTGGCTTGATGGTCATCCGTCAATATCACATTAGCCGTGGCGACGAACACCGCAACGTGGTGTTAATTCCTTCATCAGCTCATGGAACCAATCCTGCCAGCGCCGTAATGGCCGGTATGAAAGTGGTTGTTACTCCTTGTGACGAGCGAGGAAACATCGACGTGGAAGCTTTGCGCCTGAAAGCCGAAGAATTTAAAGATACGCTGTCGTGTTTCATGGTAACTTATCCATCGACTCACGGAGTTTATGAATCGTCGATTACTGAATTGTGCGAAATCATACATTCGCATGGTGGACAGGTTTACATGGACGGTGCCAACATGAATGCCCAAGTTGGATTGACTAATCCAAGTCGCATTGGAGCCGATGTTTGTCACCTGAATTTGCACAAAACATTCGCCATTCCTCACGGAGGTGGAGGTCCGGGTGTTGGTCCTATTTGTGTTGCCGCTCATTTGGTAGAATTCCTGCCTTCGCATCCGGTCATGAACAACGGACATGTTGGAATTACAGCAGTTTCGGCTGCTCCCTGGGGAAGCGCTTCGGTGCTGCCAATTACCTACGGATACATCAAAATGCTTGGTGCCGATGGGTTAAAACGGGCTTCGGAAATTGCGATCCTGAATGCCAACTACATTGCCAATGCGTTGAAAGATAATTACGGAGTTTTATATACCGGCGAAAATGGCCGCTGTGCCCACGAAATGATACTCGAATGCCGTCACCTGAAAGCCGCTTCAGGAATTTCGGAAACCGATATTTCGAAACGATTGATGGATTATGGCTTCCACGCTCCTACCCTTTCATTCCCGGTTCACGGAACGCTGATGGTTGAACCGACCGAAAGCGAATCGAAACAGGAACTCGATCGTTTCATTGAAGCGCTGACCGGCATTTTCAACGAAATTCAGGCTGTGGCTTCGGGCGAACTGGATAAAGAAGACAACCCGCTAAAAAATGCGCCGCATACTTCGGATGTGGTAACTGCCGACGACTGGAACCATTCGTACAGCCGCCAGACAGCCGTTTTCCCATTGGCATGGTTAAAGGAAAACAAATACTGGCCACCAGTTGGCCGTGTTGACGATGCTTTTGGCGACCGCAACCTGGTTTGCACCTGTGAACCGATTGAAAACTACAAATAAGAAGGTAGATTTAGATTTTAGATAGTAAAACCTAACAGGTCTTTGAGACCTGTTAGGTTTTTTTTTCTATTAAATTTAGTGAGGGTTTCACTTCGAGTGAAGCCATCACTTTCTTTATGCAGGTTTTGAAAACCCGTCAGGATTTTTTGTTTAAAGTTCAGGAGTCAAAAAACAACATAAAACGATAACTCTGTGGTTTCTGAATAATATATGAATGCGGTTTGATTATTATTTTTAAACCAAAGACGCTCGAACGAGAAGCAGATGTTTTTTTTGTCGTCCAAATTCTTTGTAAACAGCATGGTTTTGAATCCGAATGAGGGCTCATACAAGTATTTCCGGTTGAAGCCGTTAATTTGGTAATCAGTCGAAACAGGATGAGGATTATAAATCATCCAGTGATGTTCTTTTACCTTGGTATAATTTGTAAGTAGATATTTTCCACTTGGGCCAATAGCAAAACCCAATTTCTTGAATAGTTTCAATTGCACCAAACAAGCATACTCCAGATTTAAACTATAAATCACACCGGTTGCTTCCATTCCACCTCCAAGGCCGCCTCCATCATAATTGATCGACAATCTTTCAATATCCACTCCAATCTCGGGCCGAAGTGAGAATCTCTTTTCAGGCCGAGCCCAACTCTGGTAAGCGCCTATTTTTAAAGCTCCGCCAATTTTTGTGTCATAATAATTGGATGGGGTTTTCGGTAAAACCAGTCCGAAACGGAATCCGGTTTCTCTTTTCCACGCTGATTGCGATTTGAGTGTCACCGGAAAAATAGTAAGGAATAGTACTGTTGATAGAAGCAAGAGTTTCATTGGAGTTGAATTTGTGATTACATCTAAAGGTAAAAAAACTAATTCACAGAAATGTAAAAGTTTAACTCTTTCTAAAATACATTTTTCTTTAAACGGATGATGTTGAGAGGTCACAGTAAGCTCCTTCGAAGTTTAAAGCATAATATAAAAAACCTTATTTGACTATTTCCGTAAGTTTAATCAGCAAGCTAAACAATATTTAAAAGTTGTTTTATATATTTACAACCTATATAAGTTGTATTTAAGATTTACAACCAAATGAACATGTAAATTGAATGATATGAGCAATAGTACGAGTGGAGTAGGAATTTATATCGATGTAATTGATTCCAGAAAAATACAATCTCGAAATAATTTGGAATTTCAGGTAAATAATCTGAAGGAATTCTTCCGTGAAAATGAAGAATATGGAATTTTTGACATCTGGAAAGGGCTGGATGAATTCATGATCATTTCACCAGATTGGGAATTTGCCGTAAAAACGGTAATTAAGGTTCAGGAACTTTTGCATCCATTTGAACAAAGGTTTGTTTTGACTGGTTTTGATAATGTGGAAACCGACAAACCAATTCATGAAATGGATAATAAAGAATTTGTAATGCTGGCTGATGGAATGATCAGTCTAAAGAAGAATAAATTATATGTCGAGATTGTTGCAAAAGAATATTCTGGTCTACTCGATTCTGTTTCAATTATCCTGAACGCGCTAATCACCTTAAAGAATTTGTTTACACCAAGCCAGATGGATATCTATCGCCAGAATAAGGCCGGAAAATCTCAGAAGGAACTTGCCGGGACAATCAAAAAATCTCAGCAATACATTTCAAAAACGCTTAACGGTATAAAAGCTGCGAATCTGGATGTGTTAGAAGAAAAACTCTATAAAGTGATTAATTATGGAATTGACAAAAGAAATTCTGTTTAGCAACTGGTTTTTGCTTTTGGCTGTTGCTGGGGCGCTGCTTCTCTTGTTTTCAAGCGGAACAGTAGTACGCCGGGTCATGAATATTATCTACAAGAAAAACCTTACCGATTTAGCTTCGGCCAATAGCGACGCAAATACTGTTGCCAAACCCGATGCCAGTGAAGAAAAGCTTGCAAAAGATCGTATTTCAACCGGGTTGATTATTGGCAAATGCGAAAACCTCATCATTTATTTAATGGTGCTGACCGGATCGTACACTGCCCTGGCCATTATTTTTACTGCAAAAACAATTATCAGGAAAGAAGATATTGCCAAGAACAGCATGTTTTTTCTTGCCGGAACTATGATCAACGTGACTTATAGCTTACTGATCAGCATACTGGTCAAACTGCTGATTATTACCACTCTCTCCTGTTAGCCCAGCCACTATAAATAAGAAGTTAGATTTAGATTTTAAATAGTAAAACCTTACAGGTCTTTGAGACCTATAAGGTTTTTTGCTTTTATCGGCAGGAAAATGTTGCCCATTCAACAAAAGAAATACCCACATGCTAAAGTTTTCAAGGTTGAACCTGATGATTCAGAATTTAAGCTAAACGTGATCCCATACGAAGTTTAGGTTTTATATTCAACCCGTTCCAGGTGGCCTTTTCTCCGGACTTTCTTTGCCCCACTTTTACCGAGATAAATAACAGCAAACTCCTTCAGAGATTCTAAAAGCCTCAATGTATTTATCCAAAATCACACGATGTGAATTTGGGATTATTTTAGTTTTGGTCGTTTTCAATTAACTTCAAGCTAAATTCAAGCACCGGATCCTTACCTTGCAAAATATCTGATATTCTTGTCTTCACTTCGTAATCAGGAATAACTCCACGATCAGGGTGTGGATAACCTTTAACTTTGGTATAATATGCCATCATTGGTATGCCTACATTTAACTTAGTATTGGGCAAGGTTACAATTACAAACGTACCACTGTTGTTGCCATAATATCCACCCCCTGTCTCTTCACCAATAAAGGTTGCACGTTTCAGGTAATGGGCTACCGCAGCAAATTCGGCAGTTACCGAAAAACTAGCCCCATTAATCAACACATACACATTTCCTGAAAAGTGATTCGTTTGAGGCCTCTGCTTGCGTAGGTTTTTATTGTGCTTCCATACAAAAGTACCATCCTTTTCTTTGGAAATTAAGTGACGAAGAATTCCATAGAATGACGGTTTATGAGCCTGATTGGCAAAGGAGTATTTCCTGCGTTGAGTCATCTCCAAACGATCATAATAATCAAAATTCTGATCCATGAGGTAAGAGAGCAATAAAGCGCCACGACGATCCATACCACCTTCATTGTCTCTAACATCGATAATCAGATTCTTTATATGCTTATCGTGAATTGTATTGAACGAATTTTTAAGAAACTTTTTGAATTTTAAACCGTCGGATTCCATCCAGAATGATGAAATGGTAAGTACGGCTGTTTCGTTGGATTTCATTTCCAGCTGATACGGTGGCTTTGATGAGTTTTGAGTATTGATTCTTTCTTCAAATCGCTCAATGGTGGAATGTGAAATTGCAGGAATCTTAACTTCAGTAAATGTTTCGCCATTCCTAAATTTTACCAAAAACGAATCAGGCCCTTCAATCAAATTAGCGTAATAAGCACTGAAATAATGACTCATTTCAATATACTTAAACGTAGTGTTGTTCCCGTCTGAAAAGAAATCAGGTAACAGTGTTTTAATGATTTCCGAAATCGGCTTTCCATTGATCGAGATTATTTCTGAACCTTCCGGAGCTTCAATTTTATCGACATAAGTTCCCAGAACAAAAGCCCGGTCTTCCTGAAAATACAATCTCCAGGGAAAGACCTTTTCATCGTTGAAATAGAAATTGGTAGACCAATTGCTATCGGGATGAAATTTGGTGTGACCACATTTGATTTGCACGACAACAGGGAGCAGCAACTTGTAAAATTCCTGTTGACTCATATTAGTACCAATTTTCTTTTCGGTTTGTGCGAAAAGACTATCGATATGATTTTGCTTATTGTACCGGTAAAGACCGGGATGAGCTTCTTTTAATGCCTGACAAAAAAGGTTAAAGTCAGCCCTCAACTGAGATTGGGTAAAACTGGGTTGAGCTGATAATAATGTTGATGCAGACAAGTATATCAAGCTGAACGCAACCAGATGAATGATCAATTTAGTTCTCATAAAACAGGTTTGAATGTTTATAATTCAAATGACAAATTTTATTAGAATTAGTTGCACATTAATCATTCAGCAATTGAAAAAATCCAAGGGAAACAGCGCACTGTCCTATTATCGATTCAAAAATTAAAGAGCCGGTTACAGTTCAAAATCAGGATCAAATCCTACTCATGGAAATCGTTGCTCAGCACCCTGAATTCCGTTCGCCGGTCAAGCATCTTAGCTATTTCCTGCTGTTCGGGGGTGAGCTTCAGGATAAATGCTTCGTTCAGCTCATCTCCTTTTTTCAGGAAGTCGTATTGTTTGGCGATAGTTTTGGTTACTTTCTTCGGCCAGGTTTCGCCGTATCCTTTGGCTACCAATCGTCCGGAAGTAATTCCCTTCGAAATCAGGTAATCAACCACCGATTGTGCACGTTTTTGCGAAAGATCGGAGTTGAACTGATCGCTGCCCACAAAGTCGGTGTGCGCCATCAGCTCGATTTTGATGGTTGGGTTTAGTACAAGTAACTGAACGACCGAATCGAGAGCCAGTTTTGATTCTTCGGTAATTTGATAACTTCCGGTGGCATAATTGATGTTGTTTACCTTGATCGGCTCGTCGGTTGGCGAGAGTTTAAAGATGAATTTGAAATCTTTGCTGTCCGTCAATCCAACGGTGGAAGTCCGTACTTTATCATTCAGGTAACCGTCTTTAAAAGCGGCAATCACATAATCAGTTTCAGGTTTTAACTTATATTGAAACCGGCCTCCGTTTGCCCTAACTTTCAGGCTTGTACCATCGGTTCCGATGATGCGTACCATCGCACCGTCAATTTTCTGATCGGTTTCTTTATTGAAGATTTCGCCGGAAGCATTGAATACTTTTGGAGGAAGATAAAATGAATAAATATCATCGCTTTTCGAGCCTTTACGGTTGGACGAGAACATCCCCTTTTCAACTTCACCTTTGATAAAAGTAATTCCAAAATCGTCGCCCGGGGAGTTGATTGGAGCCTTCATGTTTTCAACATGCCACTTTTTATCTTCTCCCATTACAGCTTTAAAGATGTCGAGTCCTCCAATACCGGGATGGAAATTGGACGAAAAATACAAATCGCCATTCTCGCGGATATATGGGAACATTTCGTCGCCCGGAGTGTTGATTTCGGGGCCTAAATTTACTGGCTTGTCGAAAGCATTTCCTTTACCCTTTGCCATCCAGATGTCTTTACCACCATAGCCTCCGGGGCGATCCGACACAAAATAAAGTTCAGTGCCATCAGCGCTTAACGAAGGATGCGCTGCAATTATGCTGTCGCCAACCAATTCAAGTTTTGTTGGCTCCGACCATGCCCCTCTCGATTGATTGGCCACAAGTAATTCAGAACCTATGTCTTTTGATTTATCATATCTGGCACGAGTGAAAATCATCAAATCACCTCTTGAAGATAGAGTTGCGGCTCCCTCGTCGCTTGCTGTATTAATTGACAGGTTTTCGTCGAGCAGCTTTGGCGCTTCCCATTTTTGTTTCTGAACTTCAAATTTACTGGTGAATAAATCGGCAAAACGGGTTCCCGTGATGGCGCTCTTTCGTCTTCCACCGGTTGATGCATCGCGTGTAGAAGTAAATATGACCTCATTGTCGCGCCCTCCAACAAATACAGGACTATAATCATTGTCTCTTGAATTCAGTTCCTTGACAATATTTACCATATATCGGTTCGGTTTATCCAGCCAGGTGGTCGCCACCTTACTGGCTTCCAACCCATTTTTCGCATATTGATCGTCGGGGTTTACTCCCAGGTAAGTTTGATACCAAACAATGGCGTCTTCATATTTTTGAGTGGCCTTCAGGCAATCGGCGTAATGAAGCATGCAAATTGGATCGGAATTCTTTTGCTTGATGGCATTTTTATACCAAACAGCCGCTTTTGCAAAATCGCTTAAGTGATAATATGCTTCGCCCACGCGAAAAGCAATATTGCTTTTTTCGTTTCGTAGTTTTTGACTGCGATAGGCCTTTTTATATTTTTCGATGGAATTAAAATATTCGCCAATTTCGTATGAAGTGGCTGCCGAATTCAAGTATTTGCGAGCCGAACATGAGCCAAGTAAAATGACCAGAAGGATAAGTAATATTTTAGGAAAAGCCGGGTTCTTCATTTGATATTAAACGTTTGGCGGTAAAAGTAACCAATTTAAATCCATTCTAAAAAAAACGAAAAAGGTTTATTTAAAGTATTCCGAGACGGAATAATTATTTGATTTTTAAGGTTGGGCTTCTCCTTAATCATAAAAAAGGCCTCCGGAACGAACCGGAAGCCTTGATCTGTATTATTTAATGAATGAAAAACTATCGTACAAATAGTAATTCTCTGTATTTTGGCAATGGCCATAATTCATTGTCGACAATCAATTCCAATTTGTCGATGTGGTAACGAATATCATCCAGATATGGTTTTACAGTACTTTCGTAAGCATAAGCCTTTTCTTTTTCAGATTCGATCACATTGGCCACTTTACGGGCTTCGATCATCTCTTTTACTTTGGCTTTAATTGCTGAAACGTTTCCGCCAATTTCGCGGATCAGTTCAATACGTCCGGCTGACAATGTAGCATATTCTTCTTCGCCGAAAACAAGCTTCAGATTTTTTACATTATCAAGCAATGTAGTTTGATACTGTACTGCTGTTGGAACGATATGGTTGATAGCTAAATCGCCCAAAACGCGAGCTTCGATCTGAATTTTCTTCGTATACTTTTCAAATTCAACTTCAACACGTCCTTCGATTTCGCGTTCGGTCAATACACCAGTCTTTCCGAACATTTCAACAACACGTTCGTTGTGATATGCTTCCAATGATGTTGGAACACTTGTTACATTTGTTAAACCGCGACGTGCAGCTTCAGCTTTCCATTCTTCGCTGTAACCATTACCATTGAAACGGATATCCTTAGATTCGATGATCAGTTTTTTCAAGATCTGGAAGATCGCTTCGTCCTTTTTAACACCTGCTTCAATCAAAGCATCAACCTCAACTTTGAATTTAGTCAGCTGATCGGCAATTGCAGTATTTAAAACAATCATAGCACCACCGCAGTTTGCAGAAGAACCTACAGCGCGGAATTCAAAGCGGTTACCTGTGAATGCAAATGGGGAAGTACGGTTACGGTCTGTAGTATCCAGAATAATTTCAGGGATACGGCCAATATTTAACTTCAAAGCAGTTTTTTCTTCAGGAGTCATTTTGCGGTCAACAACTGATTCTTCCATCAGATCTAACATCTTAGAGATTTCAGTTCCAAGGAAAGCAGAAATGATTGCCGGAGGAGCTTCGTTTGCGCCCAAACGGTGTGAGTTGGGAGCATTCATAATGCTGGCAAGCAACAAATCCTGATTTACATGTAATGCTTTCAGCGTGTTGATCACAAAAGTCAGGAATTGCAAGTTCGATTTTGGGTTTTTCCCTGGAGAAAACAAGTTTACACCTGTATCAGTAGAAAGTGACCAGTTGTTGTGTTTTCCTGATCCGTTGATACCTGCAAATGGTTTTTCGTGGAAAAGAACAGCGAAGTTATGACGACGAGCGATTTTTTTCATCAAGTCCATGATCATCTGGTTGTGGTCATTCGCAAGATTCAACTCTTCGTAGATAGGAGCAAGTTCGAACTGGTTTGGTGCAACCTCGTTGTGACGGGTTTTTACCGGAATACCCAATTTGAATGCTTCATTTTCCAAATCTTCCATAAAACGGAAAACACGTGTTGGAATTGAACTGAAATAGTGGTCGTCCAACTGCTGATCTTTCGAGGCTGAGTGTCCCATCAACGTGCGTCCGGTTAACATCAAGTCGGGACGAGCCATAAACAAAGCTTCGTCAACAAGGAAATATTCCTGTTCCCAACCTAAATTAGCGTTTACTTTGGTCACATTTTTATCGAACAACTGGCAAACTTCAGTCGCAGCTTTGTCAACAGCAGCAATTGCACGTAACAAAGGAGTTTTATAATCGAGAGCTTCACCTGTATAAGAAATGAAAATCGTTGGGATAGTTAATGTATTGTCAACAATGAAAGCCGGAGATGATGGATCCCATGCAGTATAACCACGTGCTTCGAATGTCTGACGGATACCACCACTTGGGAAAGAAGAAGCATCAGGTTCTTGCTGAGATAACATTGATCCAGATAATGTTTCAACCACGGTACTATTCTCACCATGAACAATAAATGCATCATGTTTTTCGGCAGTACCATCAGTCAATGGATGAAACCAGTGTGTAATGTGTGTTGCTCCGTTTTCCAAAGCCCACGATTTCATTCCCTGAGCTACCTGATCAGCCATTTTACGGTCAACAGGAGTTCCATTATCAACAGCGTCAATTACCGCTTTGTATGCTTCTTTCGAAAGGTATTTCTTCATTTTCGGACGATCGAAAACATTCATTCCGTAAAAATCAGAAACCAGATTTTCCTCGCGCTTTACGTCGATTGGTTTTCTGCTAAGAACTTCTTCGAGAGCTCTAAATCTAAACTGTGCCATAATTGAAAATTTTAAATGTTTATATTTTGTTTTAGTCGAATACCTCCTGCGCTAATTGCATAACAAAAATATACAAAAAATGAAATTACGGCATAAATAAATAGGTAATAGCTTAAAATTTTACAATTATTTCAGAAAAACCAGCTAATTTGATTGGGGTAATTAAGAAAATATATAATTTTTATTAAAATATTAGAAAATTACATTTTTTGATTTGCTTCCATTTTCAATAGAGTTTTCAAATCTACAAACAAAAAAAACGCAGAACCTTGATTCTGCGTTTCTTATATATTGGTAAAAACCTATTTAAATCACCACGTTCACAATTTTATTCGGAACGACTATTATTTTCTTAGGCATTTTCCCTTCGAGCCATTTAATTGAAGTTTCGTGCGCCAGAACTGCGTCTTCAATTTCAGCATTTGGTGTGCCAACCGCAAACTCCAATTTAAAGCGAACTTTTCCGTTGAAAGAAATGGGGTATTCAAACACATCTTCGGTCAGCATTGCCTGATCAACTTCGGGCCAAGGCGCATAAGCCAACGTTTCAGTATTTCCGTACATCTGCCACAATTCTTCAGCAAGGTGCGGAGCATAAGGTGACAGAATTTTAGCAAAAGCTTCAGCAGTTTGTCTGCTCACTTTTCCTTTCTTCATCACCAGATTGTTAAAAATCATCAATGCAGAAATTCCGGTATTGAATTTCATGTTTTCAATATCGAAAGCCACTTTGCTGATTGTCTGGTGCAAAAGTTTCAGCGTTTCTTTGTCATCGGCCTCATCAACAATATTTTCAGGCGTTCCAAAAAAACGTGCAGCACGGTTCAGGAAGCCAAAAACTCCTTTCACCCCATTCTCTGCCCAGGGTTTAGTGTCGTCAAGCGGACCCATGAACATCTCGTACAAACGAAGCGAGTCGGCGCCAAATTTGGCGACCACATCATCAGGATTCACTACGTTTTTCAGCGATTTCGACATTTTGGCCACGATCTGGCTCAATTCCTCGCCGGTTTCGGTGTGAAAATATTTGCCATCTTTTTCTTCCACCAAATCGCTGGCTACTTTCGCGCCGGTAGCTGTTTGGTAGGCAAAAGCCAGAATCATTCCCTGATTGAACAGTTTTTGGAAAGGTTCCGAAGTTGAAACGATGCCCAAATCGAACAGTACTTTGTGCCAGAAACGTGAATACAACAAATGCAACACTGCATGTTCAGCACCGCCAACATACAAATCAACCGGCATCCAGTAATTTTCGAGCTTTTTGTCGAAGATTGACTCGTCGTTTTTCGGATCGATGTAGCGCAAATAATACCAGCACGAACCCGCCCATTGTGGCATGGTGTTGGTTTCGCGACGGCCTTTACGACCATTTTTGTCGGTTACATACAACCAGTCGGTTGCATTGGCCAGCGGAGATTCGCCACCCTCGCCAGGTTCGTATTTTTCCATGGCCGGAAGTTCAACCGGAAGGTTATCTTCAACCAGGGTCACTTCGCCATCCTCCCAGTGAATGACAGGGAAAGGCTCGCCCCAGTAGCGCTGACGACTAAATAGCCAATCGCGCAATCTGAAGTTGATTGTGGCTTTACCAATTCCTTTTTCGCCCAACCAGGCAACAACTTTCTCAATGCCCTGTTTTTTGTTCAAGCCATTCAAATCAAGACCAATCGAAGGATTGGCCGAATTGATGTAGGCACCATCTTCTGTCCAGCAAGCTTCGCCAGCCAGGACTTTGGCACGGGTTTCTTCATCGGCGCTTTTTGGATCAAGAATGCAGATGACCGGGATATTAAATTTCTGAGCGAATTCAAAGTCACGGGTATCGTGCGCCGGAACAGCCATGATCGCACCGGTTCCGTAGCCCATCAAAACATAATCGGCCACCCAGATTGGGATTGGCTGACCTGTAATCGGGTTGATGGCATTGCGTCCGGTGAAAACTCCGGTTTTTTCTTTAGCCAGTTCGGTGCGGTCCAAATCCGATTTCAGCGAAGCGGCTTGTATGTATTGTTTGAATTGTTCTTGATTTTCAGGAGTAACCAGTTTTTCCAGAATAGGGTGTTCCGGAGAAACAACCATATAAGTTGCACCAAACAATGTATCAGGACGGGTTGTGTAAACCCGAAGTTTCTCATCCAATCCTTCAATGGCGAAATCGACTTCAGCGCCGGTTGATTTACCGATCCAGTTTTTCTGCATGTCTTTTACACCTTCCGGCCAATCCAGATCGTCCAGGCCTTCCAACAACCTTTCGGCATAATGAGGAATCCGGAGCAACCATTGTTTCAGGTTTTTGCGCGTTACCTGATGTCCGCATTTCTCGTGCGAACCATCGGTCAGCACTTCTTCGTTGGCGCAAACCGTTTTACACGACTGGCACCACCAAACCTGGGCATTGTCGTAATACGCCAGACGTTTTTCGCCGATGTATTTGTTGATGGCTGCTTGTCCTTGTGCCTGAATATCAGCAGGAATGGGTAGCTCGCTGATTGGGCGTCCTTTCCCAGCCTCAGGATCGAACCAGCAATTGTACAGTTTGGTAAATATCCATTGTGTCCAGCGGAAATATTTAGGATCGGTGGTATTGATTTCGCGATCCCAGTCGTAACTCAAGCCCAGTGACTTGATCTGACGGCGGAAATTATCGCAGTTTTTATTGGTTGTGACCGCTGGATGAGTTCCGGTTTGAATGGCATACTGCTCGGCAGGCAATCCAAACGCGTCCCAGCCCATTGGGTGCAGAACGTTGAAACCCTTCATACGTTTGTACCGGCAAATGATGTCGGTTGCGGTATAACCTTCAGGATGCCCCACGTGCAAACCCGCTCCGGAAGGATAGGGAAACATGTCGAGCACGTAATATTTTGGTTTCGAAAAGTCGTTATTTGTTTTAAATGTCTGGTGTTCTTCCCAGTATTGTTGCCATTTCGGCTCAATTTCGGAGAAATTGTATTCCATTTTTATGTGTTTGATAAAGGTTTCTGATAATGAGCGGCAAAGATAACAAGAAAGTTGCAAGTTGTAAGGCAGAGGAAGTGGATTTGTGCTGTTTACTGATCTGATGACCCGAAGTCGCTGGATCAGTTGGAGAAAAGTGAACTTTTACGCTATTTCAACGTTCAATCCTCGAAACAATTTTAAATACAAATCACATGAAATTCGTTGTAACAGGTTCATTAGGAAACATCAGCAAACCTCTTGCTGAAAAATTGATTGCTGCCGGACACAGCGTGACTGTAGTGAGCAGCAAACCCGACAAAACTGCGCAAATCGAAGCATTGGGCGCCAAAGCAGCCATTGGTTCGGTTGAAGATGTTGCTTTCCTGACAAAAACATTTACCGGCGCTGATGCTGTTTACACGATGGTACCGCCCAATTTTAGTGCTGCCAACTGGAAAAAATACATTGCTGATATTGGAGAAAACTATGCTGAAGCGATACATGGTGCGGGAGTGAAAAATGTAGTTAACCTCAGTAGTATGGGAGCTCATATGCCTGAAGGTTGTGGCCCGGTGAGCGGTTTGTTCTTCGTTGAAAAGGCGCTGAATGCTCTTGAAAGTGTTAATGTGAAACACCTTCGTCCCGGATTTTTTTATACTAACTTTTTAGCCAATGCCGGAATGGTGAAGCACATGGGCATTATTGGCGGAAATTATGGCGAAAATGCGAAACTGGTATTGGTTCATCCAAGCGATATTGCTGAAGTTGCCGCTGAAGAAATTCTAGCCCTTAAGTTTAAAGGGAAAAGCATCAGATACATTGTGAGCGATGAAAAAACAACCAACGAAGTCGCCGAAATTTTGGGGAAAGCCATCGGCAAACCTGAACTTCCATGGGTGAACTTCAAGGATGAGGAAACACTGGGAGGAATGCTACAGGCTGGCGTTCCGGAAGAAATTGCTAAAAATTACGCCGAAATGGGCGCAGCGATGAGAAGCGGACAGATGGATTCGGATTATTTAAAGAATAAGCCAACCGTGTTTGGGAAAACAAAATTGGAAGCATTTACTCCAATTTTTGCAGCCGTTTACGCACAGTCCTGATTTATTTAGTCAGCTATTGATCAGGTGACTTAAAGTCACCCGATCAATATGCATAGAAACAAGAAACGCTCCTTCTCCGGAGCGTTTCTTGTTTGTTATCGTGTGTATTTATTTCTCTTTTTTTACGTCCCACTGTACCAGTTTCGACGGATAAAAATTGATGTTCATGGCTTTCATGCGTTCGCCATGATTCGCCAAACGAATCTTATAATCGTCCCAATTACGCAATTCCGCTGGTGTCCAGCCAATTTCGGCGTAACCCAACAATCGTGGAAAAATCAAGTATTCAGCTTCTTTACGTTCTCCCACTGTTTCAGACCAAAGCGGAGCTTCAATTCCAGTAATATTTTCTTTTTTGATTTCAGGAACCAGATTCGCCGGATCCCAATTGTAGCCTTTGTCAACTTCGATGTATGCAGCCCAATGCAATCCATAAGTGCTGGTTGAGTCGTATTGCATATCAAGGTAGGCATTCTTTGCAGGCGACATCAGTACTTTAGCTCCTTGCGCCACTCCTTTTATTGCATTTTCGGCCTTAGCCCAATATTGCACAACCGTATTCGGTTTTACTGTTGCCAAGGCTATTTCGTCCCAGGCCAAAACCTTTTTCCCGTGAGCAACCACCATATCCTGAACCCGATTCATGAAAGGAATGTAATCTTCAATTTTAGTTGCATGCGATTCGTCGCCACCAATGTGCAAATATTCTCCTGGAGTTAAAGCTGCCAATTCGCGGATCACATCGTCGATAAATTTATAAGTCACTTCTTTCTTGGTAGCCAATGTACTGAATCCCACTTCAGTTCCTGTATATAAATCAGCGGTCTTTCCATTTCCGTTCAACTCAGGGTACGAAGCCGATGCAGCATTGGTATGTCCTGGCATGTCGATTTCAGGAATAATGGTAATGAAACGATCCTGAGCATATTTCACAATATCCGAATATTGTTCCTGAGTATAAAATCCACCTTCGCCACCGCCAACTTCAGTTTTACCGCCATGAGCGGTCAGGTTTGGCCACGATTTAATTTCAATCCTCCAACCCTGATCATCAGACAGGTGCAGATGCATTACATTCATTTTGTAATAAGCCATCTGATCGATAAGGTTTTTTAAATCATCAACACCGAAAAAATGACGAGCCACATCGAGCATCGAACCACGGTATCCATAAGTAGGATAATCTCGGATTGTTCCGGTTGCGATTTCCCAAGGTCCCTTTTGTTTCGAAGTCATTTCAACCTGAGCAGGAAGAAGTTGGCGAATCGTTTGAATTCCATGGAATAAGCCAGCTGGCTTATTCGCGGACAAACTGATCAGTTTATCAGTAATGGTTAATTGATAACCCTCGTCGCCCAATTCAGAATCACTGCCTGAAAGTGACAGATAAATATTTCCTGGCGCTGGAGCATCAGTGGTGGGTTTAACTTCCAGACCTAATCCGGTTGAAGGATTTAACTTGTCGGCCAGATACTGACCAATTTGTTTCAATTCGGCCGATTCGTCCTGAATGTAAATATCAGTTTGGTCGGTCAAATCAAATTTACCACCCGTAGCAACTACAGAAACAGGTTTAGGGATCATGTTTTCTTTTGAAAGATCGGTAGGTTTACAAGCCATCTGGCTGAAGATCACAGTTAAAAAAAGCGATCCGAAAGCAAAGAGTTTAAATTTGGTTTTTGTCATGGTTAGTGATATGTTTATTTGTTATTAATCTGTTTTTTAATTGTCAGATGGAACTTGCCAGTGATAATTATTAGTCGGGATGAAATTATATCTCATGGCTCGTTTCATTAAGTTTTTCAATTTTAAATATAACTGGCATTAATCCATCGGAACAACTGCTAATCGCCGTTCCCGGCTTTTTCATCCAGGGGTAACTGCCATCAAACATGATGTGAGTTACATCTTTTTGAATGTCGCCCCAAGCCCAGGCACAGAACCCTTCAGGAATGTTGTTGTGATCTTCAACCAAAAATTCCTGACCAACCGTTAGCAGGTGACACCCCAGGCACTGATCAGAAATGTCTAAACTGGAATACTCATCAACAAAATCTCTATTAATCATCTTCCTCAGAACTGTAATCTTACAACTTGCCATGACTTCCCGTTTTAAGTGTTTTGAAAAAGGCAATTTACCCAAAAAACATGGATTATCATTCTGTTTCAGATTGATCTATGTCATTCAACAAGCTTTAAAATACGTGTTCTTTTTCCTATCCTGAAATTAACGAAAACCAAAAGAAAACATGAGCCGACAATAACAAACGCGCCCATCATCTCAATAGTTGTGTACACTTCGTGAAAAATGAGCCATCCTGCAAGTAAGTTAAAAACCGGCACCATCGATTGCATCAGTGAACCTGTTGCCACATTCACATAACGGTAGCCTTCTGTCATAAACAATTGACCAATAGTAGCAACAACACCTACCAAAACAAGCAACAATAACTCTGTCAAATTGCCTTTAGCTTGTGTTGCTCCTGAAGGAATGAGAAACATCCAGAAACCGACGATACACTGCGAAAAGAAAATGGCATATGAATTATCGCTGTTGTGTAATTTCTTTACAAATACTACAGCAAGTCCGGTAGTTACCGATCCGGCAATCGCAATCAGTTCAAAAATACCCATTCCAGCCAACGATCCTTTTCCGCCACCAACCGAAAGCAAAATGAGTCCGACAAACGAAATGGCTATAATAATAAATTTAATGGGTTCCACTTTTTCTTTCAGGATGAGCATACTGAAAAGAGTGGCAAAAATGGGATACGAATAAATATAGACCGACCCTTTTCCAACACCGAGCTTCAATATCGCCAGATAAAACAGGTAAACGGCAATTCCTCCAACCAAACCACGCCAAAATAATCCTTTCCGATTGTTAAACTTAAGCTGGATAACGCCAAACAGCGATAAAAGACCAACAATACCAACACCAATGGCAAAGCGAAAAAAAGTGGTTTGATAGCTTGAAACATTGGGGATCGCTTTCACCAAAACAGCCATCAGCGCGAAGAAAACAACTGAGCCTAAAGTTAAGAATATGCCTTTAGAATGATCGGACATAGAAATTGGTTCGAAGTTAGTTTCGCAAAACTACAGATATTATCCAGAACAATAGCTGACAAAAATGATTAAACCTGATATTTTGGGTTATAAAAAACCCCCGCACTTGGCGAGGGTTTCAGATCATCTATTCTTCGATAATTACGATCTTCTCAATTAAATCGCCCTGACGAATGGCATCAATCACTTCGAGACCTTCGTAAACCTTGCCGAAGCACGTATGTTTGCGGTCGAGGTGCGATGTGTTGCGGCGACTGTGGCAGATGAAAAACTGCGAACCACCTGTATTGCGTCCGGCGTGAGCCATCGATAAGACACCACGGTCATGATATTGGTTTTCGCCATCCAACTCGCAAGGAATCTTGTACCCTGGACCACCTGAGCCAGTTCCATTAGGGCAACCACCCTGAATGACGAAATCAGGAATTACACGATGAAATGTCAACCCATTGTAAAACCCACTTTTAGAAAGTTTAATGAAGTTTTCAACTGTTCCTGGGGCATCTTCATCGTAGAAGTTCAGTTTCATAACCCCTTTGCTGGTATAAATTTCTGCTTTGCTCATTTTTGTATTATTAAAGATTGGCTGCAAAAATACAATATTTTGCTCAAACTGAGATTTATTGCATGCTTAACATTTTCCCATGTTACACAACAGCACACTACAGGATAGCTGAATTTATCTTTATTCGTATTCTTGCTCATCGAAATCTAACTTGCTTTTTTATTTGTTGCCCATCAACGAAATATTATCTATAAAAATGTTCCTCAACATTTTTATGACCTTGCAAAGCTTTGCAAGAGTGTTGTGTCGCAAATGGGTTTGGCAAATCAAATTGGATTGTTGATTTTTGACTCTTAATTAAACTAAACATTCTTAACCGTGAACTCGAAAACCAAAGCAAAAGTTGTTTCAAGGGAATTGCTGGTTCCATTTATCTTAATTACCAGTTTATTCTCACTATGGGGATTTGCTAACGACATCACCAATCCGATGGTAGCTGCCTTTAAAACTGTAATGGAAATATCGAATGCAAAAGCAGCATTGATACAGTTTGCATTTTATGGCGGGTACGCTACTATGGCCATCCCGGCAGCTCTTTATGTAAAAAAGTACAGTTACAAAAAGGGAATCTTAATGGGTTTAGCTCTCTACGCTTTAGGGGCACTTCTCTTCTACCCGGCGGCCAAATATGAAATTTTCGAATTCTTTCTTTTATCTTTATACATTTTAACCTTTGGCCTGGCTTTTCTCGAAACAACAGCTAATCCCTATATTCTTTCAATGGGCAGCGAAGAAACTTCAACCCGCAGATTGAATTTGGCTCAGTCGTTTAATCCAATGGGGTCATTGCTCGGAATGTTTGTTGCCTCAAATTTCATTTTAACCTCGTTGCAGTCGGATGTCCGAAACGAATCAGGTGCATTGGTCTTTAGCACTTTAAGCGAAGTTGAAAAAGCAGGTATCCGTACCCACGACCTTGCTGTTATCCGCGATCCGTATGTGATACTTGGTTTTGTTGTGATTTTGATGTTTCTCGTAATTTACTTGTTTAAAATGCCGAAGCGAAAAGACCCCGATCATACCATACATGCCAAGGATACATTCCGAAGGCTAATTGCAAATCCAAATTATCGAGAAGGGGTTATTGCACAAGTATTTTATGTTGCCGCACAAATCATGTGCTGGACATTCATTATTCAATATGCTGAAAATTTGGGGATCACCAAAGCGCAGGCACAACATTACAACATCATTGCTATGGGCATATTTCTCACAAGTAGATTTATTAGTACAATGTTGATGAAATATTTGAATTCCAGACTATTACTCACGGTCTTTGCGACTGGTGGCTTTATTATGACACTCGGAGCAATCCTGATTGTAGGTATGCCCGGGTTATATTGTCTGATCGGCATATCAGCTTTTATGTCTCTTATGTTTCCTACCATTTATGGAATCGCCCTCGAAGGCGTTGGCGAAGATGCTACACTTGGAGCTGCCGGGTTGGTTATGGCCATTGTGGGAGGAGCTTTAATGCCACCTTTACAGGGAGCTATTATCGATTTGGGTACAGTTGGCTGGCTTCCGGCAGTAAACTTTTCCTTCACCCTACCTTTAATCTGTTTTGTCATTATTGGCATTTATGGGTATCGCACGCTAACGGTTCATCGCAAATAATACTAACGAACTGAAAATATGAATACGGGAATAAAAAGATATTGCAAAACATTGTCGCTAAAAGACGATCCAAAACTGATTGAAGATTACAAAAAGGTACATGCCCCCGGTGCCGCCTGGCCCGAAATTACACAAGGCATGAAAGATGTCGGCATCATCGACATGGAGATTTACATCTACGGAACCCGTCTGTTTATGATTATGGATACATTTGCTGATTTCAATCACGATAAAGCCATGGCTGAATTGGCAACAAAACCGCGCCAAAGCGAATGGGAAGCCTATGTTTCCAGGTTTCAGCAAAGCTCTGCCGAAGCCACAGCCGACGAAAAATGGCAACTGATGGAACGCATTTATAAATTAGACTAGGAAGTCGTCATTTAAAATATTAAAATCCCGGTCTGTCAACTATTCCGGGATTTATTTTTCCTGGAAGAGAAAATCATATAAAACTTAACCTATGAAGCGCAGAGACGTCTTTAAAACCGCGGCAGCTTTGGCAGTTACTCCTTTTATTTCTCCCTGGGCCGAAGCAATTAATCTCACTTCTCAAATCAATATCCCAGAGAAAAATTCAGATGGAATTAAACGTTTTGGTGATGGCCGTGACTGGTTTTTTGAAAATCGCTACGGAATGTTTGTCCACTGGGGACTATATTCCATTCCGGGATGGCACGAGCAACATCAATGGCGGGCAAGGATGCCCAGGGCTGAATACGAAAAACTGGCAAAACAATGGAATCCGACCAAGTTCAATCCTGAACAATGGCTCGATTTGATGGAAGAAGCCGGAATGAAATACATCACTCTCACCACCAAACATCACGATGGATTTTGTTTGTGGGATTCGAAACAAACCACGTTCAATACCATAAATACACCTTATAAAAGAGATGTTCTCGGGATGCTTTCGGATGCCTGTCACAAACGAAACATTCCGCTCTGCCTGTATTATTCCATTGCCGACTGGAACCAACCCAATTATCCGAACCAGGGACGGCATCACGAATTGCCTGTACAACCACAGGATTCTCCCGATTGGGATAAATACATGGAATTCCTGAAAGCTCAGGTTAGCGAACTCTGTACCAATTATGGCGAAATTCATGGCTTCTGGTGGGATATGAATGTTCCCACATATAAAGATCCTGCGGTAAATGCCATGATTCGCAAACTTCAGCCTAAAGCGGTAATTAATAACCGGGGATTCGACGATGGTGATTTTGGGACGCCTGAACGTGACTACGACAATATTGCGGCTGAAGCCCGGAGTTTCGACCGTTTGACCGAAGCCTGCCAATCGGTGGGCATGGAAAGCTGGGGCTATAAAAAAGACGAAGATTATTATACCGACCGGCATCTGATCAGCAGTATTGACCGCTATTTGGCTCGTGACGCCAATTATTTACTGAATGTAGGGCCAACCGGTGAAGGAATAATCCCCAAAGATGCAGCTGATATTTTAAGACGAATCGGTACATGGAAAAAATCGGCATACGAATCCTATCATCAGGTTCAAACAGACTCCAACATTGTCAGTGCTACCGGAGTTATAGTTACCAAACGCGACCAAACGGTGTACATTCACCTGAATAAAGTTCCGGTTGGAACGGGCCTGAAGCTGAAGCCTATTAATGTGATGCCCACCAAAGCAACCTTATTAAATAATGGAAACCCAATTGATTGTGCCGTAAATTTATGCCCAAGCGACCACTCCACACAGCAACCTTATCTCCGGTTACGCAATTTGCCTGCCAATGAACTCGCGAATTCTGTTTTGATTGCCAAACTTGAATTCGATCGACCGCTCGATAAAATTGGGATTGAATATAAACCGGAAACAAATATTGAACTGACGAAATAATACTGAAAAGCCCACTTTTTCTTTAAAATACAACTTTTAAGGTAGCCTAACGGCATTTTTGTCTGACCAAGCTCTTTTTATGCTTTAAACTGTTACAATACATACTGATTTTCAGCACAAAAGCTCAATTTTAAGATATTGCCCGATTATCGACGTCCAAAATGCTGACTAAAGTCATCCGTGTTATTAAACATTCATTTTATCAAACACAACTACCTGTTAATGTGAGATATAAATTCGAATTTGTTTTTCTGAGATTGGAATAACCAATACATGAATGTCATAACTTTGGCTATCATTTTTTAATTCTTAAAGAGATGAAACGAGCCTTATATGATCAGCGCATGATTGTTTGATTATCTATGGTAAGTTCCAAATGTTTTCTAAAAAATAAATAAATCTCAAATGAAAGCAGACATCAATGAATTTTTGGAAGCTCTAAAAGTACGCACTCCGGGCGAACGCGAGTTTCATCAAGCCGTACAGGAAGTAATTGAATCGATATGGGATGTTTATCAGAAAAACCCCAGATACCAAAAGGCAAAAATTCTGGAACGAATCGTTGAACCGGAACGCACCATTATTTTCCGTGTGCCTTGGGTCGACGATCGTGGCGAAGTTCAGGTTAACCGTGGATACCGCGTTGAATTTAATTCAGCCATTGGTCCATACAAAGGAGGATTGCGTTTTCACCCTACTGTAACTTTAAGCGTACTGAAATTCCTGGGTTTCGAACAGACTTTTAAAAATAGCTTGACCACTTTGCCGATGGGCGGTGGAAAAGGTGGATCTGATTTTAGCCCGAAAGGTAAGTCAGATAACGAAATCATGCATTTCTGTCAATCGTTTATGACTGAACTCTCCCGTCATATTGGTCCAAATACCGATGTGCCTGCTGGTGACATTGGTGTTGGTGGACGCGAAATTGGCTTCTTATTCGGTCAGTATAAACGGATCAGGAATGAATTTACCGGAGTTCTAACCGGCAAAGGACTGGGTTGGGGCGGAAGTTTAATTCGTCCGGAAGCAACCGGTTTCGGAGCAGTTTACTTTGTTCAGCACATGCTGGCCAACCTCGGAAAAGAAATTGAAGGCAAAACTTTCAGCGTTTCCGGATTTGGAAATGTGGCCTGGGGCGCTATCCTTAAAATAAACGAACTTGGAGGTAAAGTAGTTACCATTTCAGGACCAGATGGATATATTTACGATGCCAATGGAATCTCCGGAGAAAAGGTAGATTATATGCTTGAGCTTCGTGCTTCGAACAACGATGTGGTTGAACCTTACGCCAAAGAATTTGGTGCACAATTCATTCCGGGCAAAAAACCTTGGGAATGCCCAGTTGACATTGCAATGCCATGTGCCTGCGAAAATGAAGTGAATCTTGAAGATGCCAAAATGCTTGTCAGCAACGGTTGTTTCCTTGTGGCCGAAACTTCGAACATGGGTTGTACTGCCGAAGCCGTTGAATATTTAACAGAAGCAATTACTTATGCCCCTGGAAAAGCTGTTAATGCAGGTGGTGTGGCTGTTTCAGGATTGGAAATGTCGCAAAACTCTATCCGCATGAACTGGCCAAGAGAAGAGGTGGATATGTATTTGCACCGAATCATGAAAGACATTCACGATACCTGCGTGCGTTACGGCAAAAAAGGAAATAAAGTGAATTATGTGGTTGGTGCAAATGTGGGAGGCTTTGTAAAAGTAGCCGATGCCATGCTTGCCCAAGGAATTGTATAATTGCTGCAATCGATAACTTCGGAAATGTCCCGTAAATCAGTTCTCCGGAACAAAATTTACGGGACATTCATTTTAAATATTGGGTATTTACGCGAATTTGGCTCAAACAACCCCGATTTTCTTTTTTCTACACAATAAAATAATATTCCGTTCATATTCAGGTGGTATATTTTCTCTTATTTTGGTCAAATTTTGCCGAAAATGCTGATTGATACCCATTCTCATATTTATTCAACTGACTTTATTCACGATCTGGATGAAGTAATTCAGCGCGCATATTCAAACGATGTTCGCAAAATTATTCTTCCAAACATCGACAGTTCGTCGGTAAAAAACCTGTTGGATCTGGTTGATACCTACCCTCATATTTGTTTTCCACTGATGGGGCTACACCCAACTTCGGTGACTCACGATTATCAGGAGGAATTGCAGGTTGTTGAATATTGGCTGAAAAAGCGTAAATTTTATGGGATTGGCGAAATTGGCATCGATTTGTATTGGGATAAATCGTTTTTGGAAGAACAAATTCATGCTTTTCGTTTTCAACTTGAGTTAGCCCGACAGTATAAATTGCCTGTTGTTATTCACACGCGCGATTCGTTTGACGAAGTTTACCAAGTGCTGACTGAAGTAAAAGATGATAACCTGAGCGGTGTTTTTCATAGCTTTTCAGGAACAATTGAACAAGCCAACTTGGTTACTGACCTTGGCTTTAAAATTGGAGTTGGAGGGGTTGTTACGTTTAAAAAGAGCGGTTTAGACCAGATTGTCAGCCAGATAGATCCGTCGCATTTGATTTTGGAAACTGATTCGCCCTATTTGACTCCCGTTCCGTTCCGTGGAAAAAGAAATGAAAGTTCGTATCTTGTTTACGTGGCACAAAAAATTGCCGATCTTCACCACATGACTATTGGTGACATCGCAAAAATTACCACCGATAACGCCCGGAAACTGTTTGAGATTTAACTTGAAATAAAGTTGTTCACTCGAAAATATCTCCATTCTTAAATTAATTACCTTTACGGTCTCGTGGAACTTTCATGCGATGAAATTTCCGCATCGAACAATATTTTCAGTCTTCTCCTGTGCCGTTTATTTAGAATTTATTTCAGCGACACATTTGTTTGATCATTAAAATTTATCTCGTGGAAAAGAAACCTTCGATTCTCATTATTTATACCGGTGGAACCATTGGAATGGTACAGCGGGAATCCAGCGGTGTTTTGGTACCCATGAAATTTGACCAAATTCAGCTTGAAGTTCCCGACCTTAACCGTTTGGATGTTAATCTTCAGGTGGTCACATTCTCTCCTCCCATCGACTCGTCAAACATGACTCCCGCCATTTGGGTGAAAATTGCCAATACCATCGAACGAAACTACAGCAAATACAATGGATTCGTTATTTTACATGGAACCGACACCATGGCCTATACCGCATCGGCACTAAGTTATATGTTCGAAAATCTGGATAAACCAATCGTCCTAACCGGTTCTCAACTTCCGATCGGAATACTTCGCACCGATGGCAAAGAAAACCTGATTACATCGATACAAATTGCCGCCGCTCAGCAGAACGAACAGGCCATTGTTCCTGAAGTGTGTGTGTATTTCAATTCCAAGCTTTATCGCGGAAACAGAATTTCGAAGCGACATGCCGACGATTTTAATGCTTTTTCTTCGGTAAATTATCCACCATTGGCTACGGCTGGCGTCGAAATCAAATATTTTCAGGAGAACATTAACCGGTTTCCGAATAAAGGCATATTGAAAGTCAGGACGCATTTCGATGAGAATGTGGTTGTGTTGAAAATATTTCCGGGGATCGGAAAAATGGTATTTGAAAACATTCTGAACATTCCCGGACTGAAAGGAGTTGTTCTCGAATCGTTTGGTTCGGGCAATATTCCCACTTCTCGATGGATGATCAGCCAGATAAAAAATGCGATTAAGCGCAAGATTATTTTTCTGAATGTCACTCAATGTCAGGGTGGAGCAGTGAATATGGGGCGCTACGAAACCGGCGTTGAGCTCGAAAATGCCGGCGTTGTGAGTGGCAAAGACATGACTACCGAAGCCGCCATAACCAAACTGATGTTCCTTCTGGGACAAGGTTTAGATCATGAAGAAATAAAGCTTCACCTGAATAAAAGTTTAATTGGCGAAATGAGCGAATAGCTTTTCTATTGGTTTTTTTCGTACTTTCGAGCCCGTAAAAATAAAGCCAGATTTATTGGGAGAGATGCAAGAGTGGCTGAATTGGCACGCCTGGAAAGCGTGTGTACCTCTAAAGGGTACCGCGGGTTCGAATCCCGCTCTCTCCGCATTTTATGCTTATTATTAGCACATTACAGAGCAAACACCCAATTTTACACCCAATAATGTAAGGTTGGGTGTTTTTTTAGTAACCCTATCCGACAGACCATTCTTGCCCAACAAACTTAAATATTGCCTCTTTGATTACATTCCTTAAGTGATATTTACTCAATAATGACACCTATTTTTATTTTTCAGAAAAGGAGATGTCAAATTTCTGGTATGATGATGTGGTGTTGAATGGACATGCCGGACAAAATGACCATTCTGCGCCGTTTGCAATAATGGGTCCATAATTATCCTAAGTTTAATAACTTAAATTCGTCGTGCATGGTTCAATAATCCCCGGCGGAAGGTGTTTTTTAGTCCGGCTTTTCCATAGTATCGCCGCCCTGGTGTTTGCATGATTATGAGTCAGGACGGCGAAATATTGGAGGATATGGATACTTTTCAATCCTATGAGCGCTTGTTAAGTAAGTACACACATCGGACGGGTTTATAACCTTTGACCAGCTTGCTTTTTTTTACTTGCTTTTTCGATACTCTTTTGGCGAAACACCTGCGAGTCGTTTAAAGTATTTACCGAAAAACGACTGTGAAGGGAAATTCAGTACATCACTGATTTGCTGAATGTTCATGTCAGTTGATTTGAGCAGTGCTTTGGCTTCCAAAATCACATAATCGTTCACCCAGTCGTTCACCGATTTGTTGCTGTTGTCCCTGATGAGTTTGGAAAGGTACTTGGGTGTCAGCTTCAGTTTTGCGGCATAAAATCCAACCTCGCGTTCTTTTTTGAAATGAGCTTTTACAAGATTAATGAACTCTTCCATCAAAATTTCGTGCTTCGTTTTCGTGCTGTTGTCGCTGATTTTATGAAACTTATAGCCTGTATTGTAAAACATTGCCTGAACCAAATGCCTGACTGTTTCAAGCCTGTAGGGGTTTCCGGTTTGCCTGATTACTTTTTGCAGCATCATGTAAAAATCGGTAACTGAAACCAGATCATCTGCTGTAAGCTGAACCAATGGATAATCGATCACTGAAAAAAACACGGGAAGCCTTTCGCGCGGCCCGGTTAATAGATCGGCAAGGAATTTTTTCGACATCAGCATGAAAAAGCCTGTGAAGTCTTCGCTCACCGACCGGTACTGCACAATTTGGCCCGAAGCGACGATAAACAAAGCAGGCGCTTCGATGGTGTAATCCTTCAGATTGATACTGGCTTTGATCGCACCCCTGCTGCAAAGAATCGTAAGGGGAATATCCATTTTTACCGGAAAATCAAAGGCAGGAAGCAGCAGCGGATTGCTAAAAAGAAACAGATCCGTGTCGATCGAATTAGTTTCAGGCCCCTGTAAACAATTTTGCCAGTCGATTGTCGAAATATTACTTTTCATCCATTTTCAAGATTTACAAAGACGGTAAGTTAATCAATTTTCTACCTATCGACCAAAAATAAGCTAAATCTGACGTATTTAATAATTCTTGCTTCGATACTTTTGTTTAGATAAACTTTAAAACAATCAGAAATGAAAAAATCAGTTTTTTTATTTGCAGGAATCCTTCTGGTTTTCCTTTCCATTACCATGCAAGCTCAACCCAAATCAGGGTTTGATTTCTATATGGGAAAATGGAACGCGTCGTTTGATGGACCAATGGGTACAGTAAAAATGGTTATCGGATTTGAACAGGCCGACGACAAAACAACTGCAACCATAAAAGATGAGGCCGGCAAGGAATTATATAAAGTGGTAAAACAGAAATTAAAGAAAATCAGGCAACGATCATCTTTATTGGTAGCCAGGGCTCTGACGTAGATTTGGTTATGAAGAAAAAGGACGATGACCATGCCGACTCTACTATTATGGGAATGTACAGTACAGTGGCAGAGCGGAAAAAGTAGTTTTTTGCCCCGAAAAATCGTACCTTCCTTGGAAATCCTGAAAAACAAAAAATGATGACGAATAAATATTTGCTGCTGCTATTATTGCCATTTTGCATTGGAATCCAGATCATTCAGGCACAAAACAGCATGGTTGCTAAAAACTTGACCTTTAGAACATCTGATTCTGTATTTAGCAAACCTTTTATCGACATTGATGAGTGGCGCGACAAGCCTGTTCGTCACAGGTACATACATGGTGGTTTTGAGAAAACCGAAACCCGATTCTCATTCTATTTTCCTCCAAAGGAACAATATCAGGGTCATTTCTTTCAATATATAACCCCTTTCCCTGATAACGAAAATTTATCGCAGGGCTCTTCCGGAGAAAATGATAAGATCGGTTTCTCAATTGTCAGTGGAGCTTATTTTATTGAAACGAACGGTGGAGGAAAAACTGATTTCTCCAATCCGCGAGCTAATGATCCTACAATCGGAGCTTACCGCGCAAATGCTGCTTCTGCACAGTTTTCTCGGGTTGTTGCCCTAAATATTTATGGCGGTAATCGTCCTTACGGATATTGTTTTGGAGGAACTGGTGGCGCCTATCGAACGGTAGGAGGAATTGAAAATACTAAAGGAGTTTGGGACGGAGCCGTACCTTATGTTTTGGGATCGCCTGTGGCAATTCCAAATGTTTTTACAGTGCGAATGTATGCAATGCGCATTTTGAACGACAAATTTCCACAAATTGTTGATGCCCTTGAGCCGGGAGGTGGTGGAGATATGTATGCCGGATTGAATGAAGAAGAAAAAGCTGCCCTGAAAGAAGTTACGAAGATGGGTTTTCCTCCTAAGGCGTGGTACGGATACAAAAGCATGGGCATCCATGGATTTCTTGTTCTTTATCCGGGAATTGTGATGGCGGACAAGAAATATTTTTCCGAAGATTTTTGGAACAAACCGGGTTATCTGGGTTACGATAACCCAAAATCGTTCGTGGGCTATCGCATTCAAAAAGTTAGTAAGATTAAAGCTATAATTGGGTATCAGGAAGCTGTAAAACTTGGATTAAGCGAAGCTGTGTCGGATGAAGACCGAGGAAGCGCCGACAAAGCCTGGAAGAATACAGGCGACAAAGGCGAAAAGCCTGAAGCTTATTTTTTAGATGATATTATGCCCGATATTCAATTTTTGGGTGGCGACTTGATAATTAAAACCGGCGAAGCCGCTGGTGCTACTCTACAATTAACAAAACTTATGGGTGATAAAGTAGCTTTGGCACCTACAAATCCATTGAGTATTCTTTCAAAAATAAAACCGGGAGACGAAGTGCAGGTAGATAACTCGAATTTCCTCGCTGTACAGACCTACCACCGACATCAAGATCCAGGAAGTCAATATCCGGTATGGAATCAATTCCGTGAGGCGAATGGTAAACCAATCTACCCACAACGCTCTATGTTAATAGGACCAATGTTTACCATGGGTGCGGCAGGTTCAGTACCCACTGGAAAATTTAAAGGTAAGATGATTCTGCTGGGATCGTTATGGGATCGCGAAGCCTATCCTTGGCAGTGCGACTGGTATCGTCAACGAGTTAAAGAAAATCTGGGAAATAACACTGACGATAATTTCCGTCTTTGGTACACCGATCATGCCTTACACGGTGATGCAGCTTCACAACTTGATGATGCAAACCGTGCTGTGAGCTACATTGGTATATTACAACAGGCATTACGTGATTTGAGCGCCTGGGTCGAAAAAGGTATTGCACCTCCAGCTACCACAAACTATAAAATTGAAGATGGTCAGGTTATCGTACCGCCTACAGCCAATGAGCGCAAAGGGATTCAACCCGTTGTGACTTTGAAGGCCAATGGTGGAGTACATGCAGATTTAAAAGCTGGTCAACCTGTTACTTTTACCGCAGTAGTTGAAGTTCCGGAACATACAGGCAAAGTTGTTGCCGCAGACTGGGATTTCGAAGGTAAAGGAACTTATTCAACTTCTGGGAAATTCAAACCAGTTGACAAAACCGGCTCTAATGTAACCTTAAAGGCTACCTATACTTTCACCAAACCTGGAACCTATTTCACTGCGCTAAAGATATCATCAGAGCGACAAGGAGACAAAAAAACTCCATATGCACACATTCAGAATCTTGGACGTGTTAGGGTTGTGGTTAAATAAACAGGGATTTAGGTAATGTATGATTAGATTATTATACATGACCTAATTCGTATTTATCTATAAAGCCATTCCGGATAAATGTAACTGAACCTTTGGTTTCAGGAGATAATAAAAATACCCGGCAAAAAGGATTTGTATATAGCTTTGGCAGACAGATGGTTGCCACAGAGTTGTGGTACTGATGAACCTAAGAAGGAAGTTGAAAGAATCAGAGAGCGATTCAAGTCGCACAAGCCGCACGAAAGAGATTTCACTAAAGTGATTTTGAATGATATGACTGCCGTGAAAAGAAGTGACTGGGATGTCACTTATAACGCTACCTATGTATGGCTCCCGATAACCTGGGAAAATGGTGTTCCTGGGATATATTGGAAAGATGAATGGAAACTTGAAGATTTTAAATAACTATCAATCGTTCGTAAATGAAAAAATCAAAAAATTTAGCAGAATTCTTATTCATGCTAATGATGTGGGTAAGCTCTTCTACAAATGCACAGACCGATAAAATAGAACAATTAATTCAACAATTGACTATTGAAGAAAAAGCATCGCTTTGTGCTGGTGCTGGGATGTGGCACACGCAAAAAATTGATCGACTGGGAATACCTTCTGTTTTTATGACCGATGGCCCTCATGGAATCCGGATTAATGAAGGAACAAACTTTACAGAACCCAGTGTAAAAGCAACTTGTTTCCCAACAGCAGCATTAGCGGCATCAACCTGGAACAGAGATTTACTTTTTAAGCTTGGTCAGGCGTTGGGAGACGAGGCAAATCATTATGGTGTCCAAATACTATTAGGACCTGGTGTAAATATTAAAAGGTCACCCTTGGAAGGTCGAAATTTTGAATACTTTTCGGAAGATCCGATTGTTTCGGGTCAATTGGCTTCGGCCTATATTAATGGCGTGCAATCAAAAGGTGTGGGAACATCGGTCAAGCATTATGCCGCAAATAATCAGGAATTTGAACGAATGCTTATAAGTTCCGAGGTTGATGAAAGAACTCTGCGCGAAATCTATCTAAAAGCTTTTGAAATAATTGTAAAAAAATCCCAGCCGACATCAGTGATGTGTGCCTATAATAAAGTGAACGGCACCTATTGCACGGAAAATAAATGGTTGATAACCGATATTCTGAGAGACGAATTTGGTTTTAATGGATTATGTGTTACCGATTGGGGAGCGGTTAATAACAGGATCGAAGGAATTAAGGCGGGCCTTGATCTGCAAATGCCAGGTGATGGTGGAATGAATGCCTCGAAAATCGTGGAAGCCGTAAAAACCGGATTGCTCGATGAAAAAGAACTCGATAAAATAGTCAGGAGAAACCTTAGCCTGATATTTAAACTATCAGCAAATAAAAGTGGTGTTCAACCTCTTAATGAACAAGCTGACCAACTTTTAGCACGACAAATCGCATCGGAAGGAATGGTGTTGCTAAAAAATGAAAACAATATTCTCCCAATCAACAAAAAAAAGAAGCAGAAGATCGCTGTTGTAGGAACGTTTGCAAAATCACCACGGTTTCAGGGTGCAGGAAGTTCTCTCGTTAATCCGACACGATTGGATAATTTCCTGGATGCAATGAATCAGGTGGAAAACAAGCAGTTCATCATTCAATATACTGATGGATACAACAGATTGGGTGAAACCAACGACAGCCTGCTAAAAGAAGCACTGAAAATAGCAAAAGAATCAGACATAACTATTGTCCTGGCCGGGCTACCAGATAGTTATGAATCAGAAGGTTTTGACAGATTAACCCTGAATATGCCTGAAGGCCACAACAAATTAATTGAAAAAATTGCAGAAGTGACAAGCAAGGTAGTTGTTGTATTGCAGAATGGTTCGCCTGTATCCATGCCCTGGATAAATAAGGTCGATGGTTTGCTTGAAGCTTATTTGGGCGGACAAGCTGGCGGTTCAGCTATTGCTGATGTTTTATTAGGCGAGGTCAATCCTTCAGGAAAATTAGCAGAAACATTCCCCCAAAAATTAAATGATACACCATCATATCTAACCTGGCCAGGCGAAAATCGAAAATCATTGTACAATGAAGGCGTTTTTGTCGGCTATCGGTATTACGATATTAAAGAGATTGAACCATTATTCCCATTTGGATATGGACTTTCATATACCAGATTTGAATATTCAGACTTAAAATTAGACAAAACAGAATTGGCTGACACAGAAAATCTAATCATTCAATGTAAAATTAGAAATGCTGGGAATTGCGATGGTAAAGAGATTGTTCAGTTATATCTCCGCGATATTGAAAGTGGCTTAATCCGACCTGTAAAGGAATTGAAGGGATTTGAGAAAGTTGACTTAAAACCGAGGGAAGAAAAGGTTGTTACATTTGAATTAGAACCGAGAGATTTTCAATATTATAGCACAAAAAATCATTGTTGGAAGGCAGATTCCGGGCAATTTGAAATTTTGGTCGGAAGTTCTTCCCGAGACATTCGTTTATCTCAAAAAGTCAATCTAACAGTGAAGCAAAAGTATTATCAGATCTACGATATTAACTCAACAATTGGTGATTTGGCAGAACATCCTTTTGGGGCAGAGTTTGTTGAAGGAATCAAAAAAATGTCCCAATCAAGAGTAAAATTAGAAGGTTTATCTGGTGTGGAAAAAGAAGCTGCGATTAAACAACAAAAAATGAGTGAAGCATCAATGATGGAGATGCCATTGAAAAAGGTTATTACTTTATCTGGCGGTAGAATTTCTGAAAATATGATCATGGATCTTCTGACTCGAATTAATGAGGATGTGAAGAGTCGGCAAAAATAATTATTAATTTCTCTGCGTTAATGACAACCGGAAATCTTGTACTGAAAATAATCGGTAAGATGAATAAAATTTGGATGGTAATGTATAAGAATATTAAAAAGACTGGAGCTTTATTCTTGTTAGTTTTAATAAGTATCTGGGCTTTTTCTCAAGCAGTTGATTATAAAAACAAAAATCTTTCTCCCGAAGAGCGTACCAAAGATTTGCTTGCACGCATGACCTTAGATGAGAAAATAATGCAACTTCAGTGTATCTGGCAAACAAAATCTACTGTGTTTACGAATGGTGATTTTGATTTGGTCAAAGCCAAAAAAGTATTGAAAAACGGGTTGGGAGAGATAGCCGCTCTCTCCGCATTTTAAACATTATCAAGCAATTGAGACTTTTTTTATGTCTAATTTTTCCTATTTGTTCCATTTTCTTCTGGTTTTTGGTTGCTTCTGCTTGTAAAGTTAAACCGAGAGTTAAACCAGAAAAAGCATGAATGCAACTGTTATAGTGCCATTTGTAGTGCCGTTCACTTCGCATCAAAAAGGAGGCTGTCTCAAAAGGTCGAGACAGCCTCCTTTTATTTGTACACCTATTCGAGATTGAATTCAAATATTCAATTCTCCAGAGGATAAATTGACTTATGATACAACCTCTTTGCTTTTGATAGAATAACAGTATTCCTCTCCGTGTAAATCCGTTCCAATCCGCGTAATCCGTGTTTCCACAAAAATGCGTTTCTTTGTACCCATATAAAATCAGTTTGCCATGAAATTTGATGATTACCGCATATCTTCCGATATTAAGAGAAACCTTGAAGCACTTGGGTTCCGCCGCCCTACTGACATTCAGTACAAAGCCATTACACCGATTCTGAATATTGTATAGCTATTTGCTAAATGAAACAGTTGCTGCCCATTTTTTATTCGGACGGTTACTCATTTCAAAAACCAGTTCGCCACCATCAGCAATGTCGCTGTACGAAAGGAAGCTTGTAGTTACCGGTTTACCGTTCAAACTGACTGATTTGATGTAAATGTTCTGATCCGATAGGTTGTTGGCTTTTACGATCATCGATTTCCCTCCTGAAAGCTGTATTTTTCCTTCGCTAACCGATGGCGCCCCAATGGCATATTCTCCTGAAGCCGGACAAACCGGATAGAATCCGAGTGTCGAGAACACATACCAGGCCGACATTTGTCCGCAGTCGTCGTTACCACACAATCCATCGGGTTTGTTGAGGTACATGGTTGATACAATCTGGTGAATACGTTCCTGTGTTTTCCAGGGTTTTCCGGCCCAATTGTACATATATGCTACGTGGTGACTTGGTTCGTTACCATGAACATAGCAACCCACTAATCCTTCGCGTGTGATATCTTCCGTTTCAGCAAAATATTTGTCGGGCATATACATGGTAAACAACGAATCGACATGCTCGCAAAAACGATTATTGCCACCCATTTTCTGAATCAGTGTCGGAATATCCTGCGGAACATACAACGAATAATTCCACGAGTTTCCTTCGATAAATCCTTCGTTGGCCGTGTGCATCGGATCAAACGGTGATTTCCAGTTACCTTTACTGTCTTTAGCTCCAACAAATCCGGTTCGTTCGTTAAACAGGTTTTTCCAGTTGTTGGCTCTCTTTTCAAATGTAGCGGCAACCTCTTTTTCACCCAGCGAATTGGCCAGTTGGGCTATGGTCCAATCGTCGTAAGCATATTCCAGAGTCATGGATGAACCAACAGCATTTATTTCATACGGAACATAGCCTAAATCCATGTATTCGCCCAGGTTTCCGTAACTCCGGTGAGTTGCCGAAGCCACACAAGCGGCCAGTGCCCGTTTGCCGTCAAATCCGCGGATACCGTTCATCCAGGCATCGGCAATAACCGGAACAGCGTGGTATCCAATCATGCACCAGTTTTCGTTTCCGAAGTGGCTCCAGACCGGAAGCAAATGATGAACGCTTTGATCGTAATGTGCCAGCATTGAATTGATCATATCCGAAGCCCGCTCAGGCTGAATCAAGGTGAACAGCGGGTGCAAGGCACGATAAGTATCCCACAGCGAGAATACCGAATAGTTCACAAATCCTTTGGCCTGATGGATGTTGTGGTCGAGCCCACGGTATTGCCCATCCACGTCCATATATTGAATTGGGTTGATGAACGTATGGTACAGCGAAGTGTAAAATGTGGTTTTCTTCTCCGGAGAGGCTTTTACAATAATCCGGCTTAACTCGCTTTGCCAGTTGGCTTTTGCCTCTGCCCGTACTTTTTCGAAGTTAAAATGAGGTACTTCAGCTTCCAGGTTTTTCAGCGCTCCTTCGGTGCTGACAGCCGAAATAGCAAATTTGATCTTGATTTTTTCGCCATTGGCAGTTGCAAAATCGAAGTGAGCTTTCAACTTTTTCCCGGCCATTTCCGGAAAATTGTGTTCCTGATCAAATTTTCGCCAGAAGCCTTTATAAACAAGGTTTTCTTCGTTTTTGCCTCCGTAGCTTTTAATCGGTTTCGAAAAAACCATGGCAAAATAAAGGTAGTTGGTTCGCGCCCAGCCGCTGGTAATGCGGTATCCGGTAACCAGCGTATCGTTTTCGACACGCAGGTACGACCATAAAACCTTTCCATCGTAATTGTAAATCCCGTGGTTCAGGTCGAGAATAATATGCGCATCGTCGCTCTTCGGGAATGTGTATTGATGAACCCCGACATGCGTGGTTGTTGTCATTTCAGCTTTTACCTTGTAATCGTCGAGCATCACGCTGTAATAGCCAGGTTCGGCTTTTTCGGTCTCGTGGTTGAATCGCGAACGGTAACCACTTTCGGGTTTGTCGGCTGTTCCCGGGTTCAGCTGCACCGGGCCAACCGTTGGCATGACCAAAAAGTCGGATAAGTCTGAATGCCCGGTTCCGCTCAGGTGAGTGTGGGTAAATCCCACGATGGTTTTGTCGCTGTACTGGTATCCGGCGCAGTAACGGTATGCTGTGCCGGTATATTTGCCATTCACAGCGTATGGAATGGTATCGGTATCTGGACTTAACTGAACCATACCGAATGGAATGCATGCTCCAGGAAATACATGTCCCATTTCTTTGGTACCGATTAGTGGATCCACATAACGCGTCAGATCTTCAATATCTTGCTGAGCTTTTATCGATAATGTTCCCAGACAGGAAACCATCAAAAAAGTGATTCTTAAGAAGGGTTTAAAATTCATTAGACTGTTCTTTATTGTTTTTTGGTTAGTAATCCCAAAGGAATTATTTTAATCAACTTTATCCAAATCAATTCAGATTATTCAGTAGGAAATTTGCTTACCGTTTTCTGAAGATATGAATGAATCCTTTTTTCCCTTTTCAGCATGCCGAATTTTAACCTTGACAATTAGTCCTGATTTCAAAATGATAAATCTCTTTTGTAAGGTCGATCAAATAACTTTCTCTGTATAAATCGTTGGTAATCTACCCCTGAAAAAGAATCCGGCAAAAAATGCGTTTCTTTGTACCCGTAACAAATCCATCTGACATGAAATTTGACGATTACCGTATATCTCCTGATATTAAGAGAAACCTTGAAACACTTGGATTTCGACGCCCCACCGACATTCAGTACAAAGCCATTACGCCGATCCTGAAAGGCGACGATGTTTTAGCCATTGCTCAAACCGGCACCGGTAAAACGGCAGCTTTTGCGATTCCCATTATCGACATAGTCCATCAGCAGAAAAGCAGTAGCCGAAGCGAATTCCTTTGTTGTCTGGTCATGGTTCCCACTCGTGAACTGGCTTTGCAAATCACCGAAGTTTTTCAAACAATTGGCAAACATACCTTGGTAAAAACAGCCTGTGTATTTGGAGGAGTTGATCAGGAACCACAAATTTCGAAGCTAAAAAGTGGTATTGACATTTTGGTGGCCACACCCGGACGAATGTTCGATTTGGTTAGCCAGGGACACATCCTGCTCGATAAAATACAGATACTTGTGCTGGATGAGGCCGACCACATGCTGGCGCTTGGATTTATTAAAGACATCAGGCAATTGATTCACTTTTTACCCAAATACCGGCAAACACTTTTCTTTTCGGCAACCATCAATCCTGAAATTAAAGAACTGGCCTACTCGCTGGTTACAAACCCTATCCGGATTGAGATTTCACCCAAAGATCCGGTGGCAAAAAATGTAACTCACTCCGTGGCAATGATCGACATGGACGACAAACGTTTTTTTCTGGAAAGGCTGATCAAAGAACATCCCGAATCGAAAATACTGGTATTTGTGCGAACCAAAGTTCGGGCAGAGCGTGTATTTAAGGCTATGGAACGAGTTGACATTAAAACCGTGACCATTCATGGTGATAAAGAGCAGAAAGACCGCCTGGATGTGATGACTTTATTTAAGTCAGGAGAAGTAAAAGTTTTGATCGCCACTGACGTTAGCGCGCGGGGTATCGACATTCCCGATGTTGATTATGTGATCAATTACGATTTACCTGATGTGGCCGAAAACTACGTTCACCGCGTGGGTCGTACCGGTCGGGGAGTTAAAAAAGGGCTTGCAGTCTCGTTTTGTAGCCCTGAAGAAAAACCAGTGCTGGACGAAATAGAAACTTTTCTGGGGCAAAAAGTTAGTGTTTTAATTATCGACAAGGAAGAATACACCGCGACTGTTGATTTGTCGTTGGATAATCCGAACGACTGGAAAGCCCTGATGCGCGAGGAAGAACAAAAACCAAAATCGAAAAAGAAGAAAAAATAAAGTTAAGCAAGCTGTCAGCTTATTTCAGAAGCACATAACAAGAATTCTACTCCATTTCATTTTCAGAATGAGTCGGACAACCTAATTCTTTCGGAATTTGCAAATTATCAATTCAGCTAAGCCGAATAAAATTGCTAACTTTAGAGAAATAAACACTGTAAGATTCAACGATGAAACGAGCCATGAGGAATAATTCCTCACACCAGAGAATGACTATTCGGGCGAGTTCCATATGGCAATTAAAAAACAAGTTATAGACATATGAAAACAAAAAATCAATTTCTAATCCTTCTTCTTATTTCTGCATTCCTAATCCTGGGAAATAGCTGCACGATGGTTCGTCCGGCATATCACCATCCATCGAGAACTGTGATTATTCGTACCAACCCCAATGGCAAAGTACCACCGGGACATATGAAAAAAATGACCGGAGAAAAGAGCGCCAAGCATTATGCACCGGGACACAAGAAAAAGCACAAGAAAAATAGATAAGTCAAAAGGTCCGGAGCTGAGTCATCCTGACCTTTTGCTGTTTATAAGTATATCCGGAAGAGAGTAAGATGTTAAACTTCATACAAGTATAATCTTAACACCAGCTGATTTCAAAAGCCTACCGGATCGTAAAAACTCCCTTTCAAAATATTTCCCAAAAATATTAACTTTGCCGCACTTTAACTGATAAGGAAATTCAGATTGTATGTCAGCAGATAACCGATATATGGCACGTGGCGTTTCAGCTTCGAAAGAAGACGTGCACAATGCCATCAAAAACATCGACAAAGGCTTGTATCCAAAGGCTTTTTGCAAGATCATCCCCGATATTTTGGGAGGCGACCCTGCTTGGTGCAACATTATGCACGCCGATGGCGCTGGCACCAAATCGTCGTTGGCTTACCTCTACTGGAAAGAAACCGGCGACATTTCGGTATGGAAAGGCATTGCGCAAGATGCCATTATCATGAATCTCGACGATTTGCTTTGCGTGGGCGCAACTGATAACATTTTGTTATCGTCGACCATTGGCCGTAACAAAAACCGGATTCCGGGCGAAGTCATCGCCGCCATCATCAACGGAACCGAAGAGTTGTGCACCGAATTGCGCGAAATGGGTGTCAACATTTACCCTACTGGTGGCGAAACTGCCGATGTGGGCGACGTGGTGCGCACCATCATTGTCGATTCGACAGTCACTTGCCGCATGAAACGCGAAGATGTAATTTCTGCGGATAACATTCAGGCTGGCGATGTAATTGTCGGTTTGGCCTCATTCGGACAGGCTACTTACGAAAAAGAATACAATGGCGGAATGGGCAGCAACGGCCTGACTTCCGCACGTCACGACGTATTTGCCAATTACCTGGCTCAAAAATATCCTGAAAGTTTCGATCCGGAAGTTCCGGCTGATCTCATTTATTCAGGAAACAAAAAACTGACCGAAGCCATTGCTGGAGTTGGTCTGGATGCCGGAAAACTGGTGCTCTCTCCTACCCGCACCTACGCGCCGGTAGTGAAAGATTTACTGGAAGCGCTCCGGAAAAATATTCATGGCATGATTCACTGCTCGGGTGGGGCTCAAACCAAAGTGCTGCATTTTGTCGATAAAGTGCATGTGATTAAAAACAACCTGTTCGATGTTCCGCCGTTGTTTAAAATGATTCAGGAAGAATCGGGAACCAGTTGGCAGGAAATGTACAAGGTTTTCAACATGGGTCACCGTTTCGAGGTTTATCTCGCCCCTGAATTTGCTGCTGAAGTAATCGCTATTTCTGAAAAATACAACATCGAAGCCCGCATCGTTGGGCGCGTTGAGGCCGCTGAAGGCAAAAAACTTACCATCAAGTCGCAGTTTGGCGAATTCGAATATTAGCTACGCCCTGCGGAATACCCAGGCATTGGTTTAATATCTTTATTTCAAAATCTATCATTTTTATCATATGGCAGACTATTCATTAATGGAAAAATACGAATCGATCCGATATCGGTTCGAAGAAGTTGGCTCACAAATTACCGATCCGTCGGTGATGGGCGACATGAAACGCTACGTCAAACTCAATCAGGAATACAAGCGGTTGGAATTACTGACAACAGCATTCAAAGATTACAAATCAACAATCGATAATATCGAATCGGGCAAGCAAATGCTGGCCGAAGAAACCGACGAGGATATCCGCGAAATGGCGCGTGAAGAAGTTGAAGCTTCGGAAGCGTTGATTCCTGAAAAAGAACAAAATATCAAATTGCTGTTGATACCGGCCGATCCGGAAGATGGCAAAAATGCCATTCTCGAAATCCGTGCCGGAACCGGTGGCGACGAAGCCAGTATTTTTGCAGGCGATTTATTCCGCATGTACTCCAAATTCTGCGAACGCCGCGGCTGGCGATTGGAAATCACCAATACAAGCGAAGGTACTTCCGGAGGTTTTAAGGAAATTGTAGCCACTATTACCGGCGAAGGAGTTTATGGCGTGATGAAATACGAATCGGGAGTTCACCGCGTGCAGCGCGTGCCACAAACCGAAACACAGGGTCGTGTGCATACATCAGCAGCTACCGTGGCTGTTTTGCCTGAAGCCGAGGAGTTCGACATTGACTTGCGCGACAGCGACATCCGAAAAGACACCTACTGTTCTTCAGGACCTGGAGGACAGTCGGTAAATACAACTTATTCGGCTATTCGTTTGACTCACATTCCAACCGGAATCGTGGTAACTTGTCAGGATCAAAAATCGCAGATTAAGAACCTTGCAAAAGCGATGATCGAGTTGCGAACCCGTATTTACAACCAGGAACACCAGAAATATCTTGATGCCATTGCTTCGAAACGAAAGACCATGGTTTCAACCGGAGACCGTTCGGCAAAAATCCGCACCTACAACTGGCCACAGGGAAGAATTACTGACCACCGCATCAATCTGACGATTTACAATCTTCAAGCAGTTGTTGGCGGGGACCTGGATGAAATCATCGACAAATTGCAGGTGGAAGAAAACGCAGAACGACTGAAAGAAGCTGAAATTTAATAAGTGAGCAGGTGACTTGAAGTCACCCGCTCACTAAACAAAAATATTATGAACAAGGAACAACTTTTTGAACAGATTAAACTGAAGCGCAGCTTTTTGTGCGTTGGATTAGATACCGATATTCTGAAAATCCCGCGTTTCCTGAACGAAACCAGCGATCCGATTTTTGCTTTCAACAAAGAAATTATCGATGCTACGCAGGATTTGTGCGTTGCCTATAAACCTAACCTCGCTTTTTACGAAAGCCAGGGAGTTGCCGGATGGATCAGCCTTGAGAAAACCGTGAGATACATACGCGAAAAATATCCGGAGCAGTTCATCATTGCAGATGCCAAACGTGGCGATATCGGCAACACCTCGAATTTATATGCCCGTGCATTTTTCGACCACATGGATTTTGATGCGGTAACCGTTGCGCCATACATGGGCGAAGATTCCATTAAACCGTTCATGACTTACCTCGACCGTTGGGTGATTGTTTTGGCGCTGACCTCGAACAAAGGAGCAGCCGATTTTCAATACCTGAAGAATGCTGAAACAGGAGAGCAATTGTTTGAATCTGTGCTGAAAACCTCTCAAACTTGGGGAACTACCGACAATATGATGTATGTAGTTGGCGCCACCAAAGCCGAAAAACTAGAAGAAATACGCGAACTGGTTCCGGATCATTTTCTATTGGTTCCGGGAGTTGGCGCTCAAGGTGGAAGCCTGGAAGAAGTAGCAAAATTTGGCATGAACGACATGTGCGGGTTGTTGGTCAACTCGTCGCGCCAGATTATTTATGCTTCGGATGGCGAAGACTTTGCCGAAAAAGCCCGCAACGAAGCCATCAATGTTCAGCTTGAAATGGAAGAATTGCTGTTGGAAGCAGATTTGATGTAAAATACCCGCATCAAGTCATCCTGAACGTTCGACTGAGCTCACGTCAAAGGCTTATTTCAGGATCACAACATATTAACGACAGACCCCGAAATAAATTCGGGGTGACAGGTTTCAAATAAAAAAACTCCGGAAAGCCTTCTGAAAAGAAGATTTTCCGGAGTTTTTGTTTTATATTTAGTATTATTTTCATCATAACGCAACCCTTTCACAACTACCCTCATCTAACAACAAAAAACTGCAATGAAGAGGAACCTTCTAATTGTTTGTATTTGCGCAATACTTGTGTCTATCACAGCGACGTCCTTTGCACAAAAGTTATCTTTCGGAGAATATACCGGCATCAACTTCTCCAACCTTCACGGAAATCTGACTACAAATAAATGGGTATCGAAACCAGGATCATCCGCCGGATTCTTCGTTGAATACAATCTGGGAAAATTATTCTCAGTACAGTCAGAAATTGGCTTTATAAGCCAGTATTACGAGATGAAATCGTATAACCAGCAAAATTATTATCCGGTTGCTTATCCCATGGATTACATGTTATATGGTTATTCCAACTCATGGTATCCGGTGTATGAACCTTCCAAATGGGATTTTTCCTTTTTACGCGTCCCATTGTTAGTCAAATATAAAACGCCCACCCGATTGCAGTTGGCAATCGGTGGCGGTTTGTACTATTCGATTTTATTGAATGACGACCTAACCAACGCTGAAAGGGATGCAGCAGAAAAGGAAGATCGAAGAATTTATCCGCCAACGCACGACTGGGGTTATTTGTTTGCAGCCGATCTTTCCTATCCAATTACCAATGATATCCGACTTTTTGTCTCAAGCAGATTGGCAACAGGGCAAAAGGTTTTTATCGAAAGTTTGAAGGGCAAAAATGGAAGCAGTGAACTTGGCTTTGGAATAAAATACACTCCAAAAAGCAAAAAGGAAGGCTTCCAGAAGGTTGAAACAAACATTCCGGATAGCTCAAAAACAAAGTGCTACATCAGGCCAGTTGCGGGTATTTTATTGGGATGGAATTCTTCTTCAACAAAACCAGGTAATTATTCTACCAACATAGGTTCCACCACCGGATTAGCTTTCGACTATCGGCTTAACAATACAGTATTACTTCAAACCGGAATACTTTTCGAGCGGAAAGGTTACGCTCTTGCTGACAGCAGCCTCTATTATCACCGATTTGCTTCTGACAGCAAATACAAAAGGAATAGCATTGATTCAAAGATCGACCTAGATTATCTGACTATTCCTTTAAATATCAAATTCTCATTCGGTAATCCGTTTACGTTCTATTTTGACTTTGGCGTATACACCGGATTTAAAGTCAATGCGTTATGCCATGGAACAGCGATCAGGAAATACATAAGTTCGTCAAGTTATACTATTGAGAAGATAAACATCAACGATGCAGTTGAAGGCTATTATAAAGATGTTGACTTTGGGTACCAAACTGGCTTGGGATTTCAGTTTCCATTCAGAAAGAATTTGAAATTTGATCTCGGAATCGTCTATTCGGGTAGCTTCTCTCCAATCATAAAAGATCCGGAAGAAAATACAACTCCATACGCAAACGACGACCGTTCGATAAAGAATGGAACAATCGCTCTACAGTTTGGATTACAAATACCCATTACCCACTAACCGCCTAATCTGAATCAAATGAAACAGTTAACAATCAAATACAGACTAAATAATCTGCTTTTTAAATGGATTAGAATACCATTACTGGTACTTTCAATTTGTGTCGCCAACTCGTGTAACAATTACCCTGATCCTTCAACTGAAACACTTGTCAATTATAATGTTAGCTACATGAATCCCAATCAGATTTCGATTGGCGGCGAATACCTGAACGATAGTATTTATGTCCAGATTTATAATTACAAATCCCCTCAGGATATTAGTAATTTTACTGTCGAATTTAAAGTTCAAAAAGGCGGCGGATCAGTTGACCAACAACAGGTTAAAACCCGAAAAGACGGAAAGGCTGCAACTCGTTGGAAACTTGGAACCGATTCGTTTACACAAATTGCGACTGCTCAAGTTACTGATCCTGATGGCAACTTGCTTCCTGAAGCAACTATAACAGCGCATGGGATACTCTACAATGCGTGGAATGAAATCGATTACTCTCCGCTTAACCAACTCTCTGGCATGGCTTCGGATACCTTAACCCACCAAAGCTGGATGATTTCGGTAGGTAGAATTTACAAACTAGAAACCAACTTTCTGGATTGGCAAAGCTTATCCACCCAACCGATAAATAGTCCAAGAGAGATTGAGATTGATAAAAACGGGATCATATACGTTGGGACCTGGAATGGCGAATTGTATAAAAGTACGAATCACGGGCAAACATGGATAAAATGCACAAACCCAATACCCGACCGCCCCTATTACTTCGATCTTTGGATAACCAACGATGACAATCTTTGGGCAACTGTTTACGGAAATGGATTGTGGCATTCGAAAGACGGAGGATTGACATGGTCGAATCCGGCAAATGGGGCCGACAAAAGCACTTCAATTAGTGGAATGTACAGGTTGAAAAATAATTGGATTGTGTCGTTGATTGCACCAACAGGGCAAGGAATGTCGGTCATGAAATCGGAAAATGATGGGAAAACTTGGACCACACTTATTACTCCGAATTATCCTTACAGCCTTTTTGTTACAAAAAATGATGAAATAATAGTTTTAACACAAACTGACGGGGGTATTTACAAATCAACCGACTTGGGAAAAACTTACAATCGGGTGTATTCGGCCTCAGTAGCATTTAATACGGGCTCTCCTCAAAGCTATGTTAATAAGTTCGGACCTGATTTTTATATTATTATCCCTGGATATGGCGTGCTAACAACAAAAGACTTTGACCACTTTGAAACACTGCTGACAGAAGCGTATGTTAACGGACTTTACCTCGACCATACTGGTTCGGTATACGCCAAAGGAACATTGAATAAACTATACAGCACATTCATTTACAATAGAAAATAACTTGTGACCAATCATCCAACCAATATCGTCTGGGAAAAAAGAAACGATTTAACTCCAGGAAGCCTTTTGAAAAGAAGATTTCCCGGAGTTTTTGTTTCTAAAAGTTATCCTTGAAACAGCAGTGTCAAAAACAAATACCGGCATATCATGCCTATAAAACTGAAGAACAGCGCTTCTTTCACCCGATATTTCAACATTCCGGCAGCCAGTGAAATGATGGGCGAAGAAAGTGGCAGAAGATTAGATAGAAAAAGTGCCCAATTCCCGTATTTCCGGATCTCATCTTCGGCTTTTTCATAGCGCTTCTGTCCAATCAAGTTATCGATTATTTTTGCGCTGAAGAAATAGCCGATGAGGTAGTCAATCGTTTGAGATGCCATTGCTGTAGCAACTGCCACCATATTAAGGATCAGTGGATCGTAACCGGTTCGAAGGTAAAAGATGAAGGCCAGCTCCATGGGCATAAGCAGAAAAAAGAACAAATACCCAAAGAAATTCACAATCGCAAAGGAGTATATACTCCTTTCACCCGATTCATAAATATCCCGACCAATGGTTAGCGAAGCAATAACGGCCATCAGCACGATCAAAAATGCAAGTATGATTAATCGCCGATAATCGATATGGGTAACCTTCATATTCATCGCTGAGTTAAATTTGTTGCTTCATTCAAATTTAAGTAATCATTTTGAGAATGTCAGAAAATAAACCCAAATTGCATCAATGACTTTTTACCTGAATCGCTAAAACAAACTACATGAAATTCATCGGATTAGCCCTTGTTGTTCTGTTCCTGACAGCCTGTCAACCCAAGAAAAAAAGTGAGTATGCAAAAATTTCCGGATTTGCCCAGGGAACTACCTACCACATCACCTACGAAAATTCGACCAATAAAGATTACAGCGAAGCCATTGATTCTCTTCTGAAAGCATTTGACAAATCATGCTCTATATACGACTCAACCTCCATCATTTCGAGGATTAATGACAATGACCCGAATGTTGAGGCTGATGACTGGTTTGTGGATGTTTTTAATAAATCGGCTGAGGTGGATGCCGCTTCAGGAGGCGCTTTTGATATCACTGTTGGGCCAGTAGTAAAAGCGTGGGGATTTGGATCCGGACCAATTGCAAAACACGACACAGCTTATATCGACAGCCTGCTTCAATACGTTGGTATGGAAAAGGTAAAACTTGAAGGTCGCAAAGTGATTAAAAAATATCCGGGGGTAAAATTAGATGTAAATGCGCTTGCGCAAGGATATTCGGTAGATGTGGTATGCGATTTCTTCAAATCAAAGGGCATCAAAAATTACCTGGTTGAAATTGGTGGCGAAGTTCGGGGAAAAGGAACCAATGCTAAAGACAATTTCTGGCATGTTGGAATTGACAAACCTTCGGACGGAAACATGAGTCCTGGAAATGAGCTTCAGGCTATTATTGAGATTAACGACAAAGCGTTGGCAACTTCAGGAAACTACCGGGCTTTTTACATTGAAAATGGGGTAAAATATGCTCATACGATTGATCCTAAAACTGGCTTCCCTGCCCGGAATACGCTTTTGAGCACAACTGTTGTTTGCAACGACTGCATAACTGCCGATGCTTATGCAACAACATTTATGGTTCTAGGAATTGATAAAAGCAAAGAGCTTCTAAAAAAAATGGACGGAATTGAGGTGTATTTTGTTTACAGTGATCAACAGGGAAATTATCAGGTTTTCTTTTCTGACGGTATGAAAAAAATGATTGTAGAAGAGAAATAAACTGCAAATTACAAGCTATTCTTCATTAAATCGGGGCGATTGGTGGTAATGCCGGTCACCCCGATTTTTACGAGGCGCCTGGCTTCTTCCGGATCGTCAACAGTCCACGAAAGAACCTCAAGCCCAAGCGCTTTGGCCTGTTCAACCGTTTTTTCGTCAACAATTTTATAATTCAGGTTTATTCCGTCTAATCCTATTTTCGCAGCATCTTCCAGTTTTCCCTGAACATCAGCGGCCGAACCGCTTAGCCAATAACAGGCATTCTCAGGAAACATTTGCTTAGTGGCTGCAATAATTTCCCATCCGAAAGCGATAAAAATCAGCTGCTCTTTTTTGCCCGACCGATCGACTACTTGTTGCAGGGCAGGCAGAACCTCCACACCACATTTAATTTCGACAACCATCTTTTTCCCATCCGGAACCGTTGCAATTATCTCTTCCAGGAACGGTATTTTTTCACCTTTAAACTGTTCACCCTTCCATAAACCGGCATCCAATGTTCTGAGCACATCAGCGCTTGTTTCGGCCACTTTATAGTCCTGACCAGTGGTGCGTTTCGTATTGTTGTCGTGAATAACCACAACCCGATTATCTTTCGAAAGATAAATATCCAGTTCAACGGCATCGGCATTTTGTTGCCAGGCCAACTGGGCGGAAGCCACAGTGTTTTCGGGAGCCACAAAGGAAAAGCCCCGGTGGGCAATAATAGAAGGTTGCGCCTGGGCAATTAAATTGCCTAGAAAAAGCAGTACAATCACAACATATAGCTTCATGGATAAACTTTTAATTTGGGATCGAAGATACAAAACGCACCCATTTTCTGACAACATTCGGAATAATGTTTGATTAAAATCCGATCAGCGAATGGTTTCTATTCGTGCAAAAAACGCTTGATGTCTTTCAATTCGCCACCAAGAACCAGCGTATCATTTTCCTTAAATTCGATTTCAATTTTGTCGTCATTTTCGGCAGCATTGGCCGACGAATAAATTAGCCGATGATTTCTTTTTAAGGCAATAATCTTCAAATGAGTTTCTTTTCGGAAGGAGATCACTGATCTTTTTTCTCCAATCAAAAAATCAGGTATCAGCAAATCAACAATTTTAAACGAATCAGTAATCGAAAATAGGTTTTGAATCCCTTTCAGAGGCAGCATCTGAGCAATTATTCTTGCTGATTCATACTCTGGATTAATGGTTTCAACTACCCCAATGGCATTCAATACAGTAAGGTGAATGGAGGAGTTTTCGCGGCAGATAACTCTGGAAGCTCCAAATTTTTTAAGTAACGCTGCAATCTGAACTGATATCCCAAAATCGTTTCCGATACAAACAACAAATGCGTCAGCTTCTTTCAGAGGCAATAGCCTCAACGCATGAGGATCGGTTGCATCAAGACAAATCGTATTGGCAACAACGTCCTTAAAAAATTCAACCCTGTTCAAATCATTGTCAACTCCGAGAACATCGTGACCCAACGAAGTTAAAATTTTTGCCAGTGAGGCGCCAAAATTTCCTAATCCGATTGCAACTATATTCATTTTAAAATAAAAATTAAGTGATTATCAAGTTTTCTTTAGGATAACGATACAATGAAGAACCGCCGAATCCCTTTGCCAGCGATAGAAGCAATGTAATACTGCCCATTCGTCCAACATACATTAATACAATAAGTATATATTTTGAAGGGGCTGAAAGATTTGGAGTAAGATCAAGCGATAGCCCAACAGTTCCGAAAGCTGAGAAACATTCAAAAATAATTCGAAACATTCCAAATTGTCCATCAATGGTAAAGATAGCAAAAGCGCCAAAAAGTATAATAAAGATTGAAAGTGTAATAATTGCAAATGCTTTATTGACTGAATACTCATGAATCTCGTAACGATGAACTTCGATGTGATTCTTTCCCCTGATAATTCGATACGCATTTAAAATGGCAAGGGCAAAAGTACTTGTTTTAATACCACCCCCGGTTGAAACCGGTGAGGCTCCAACCCACATCAAAAAAGTCATGATCAGGATTGTTGGCATTGACAATGCGGCCATACTAAAGCTATTGAACCCTGCAGTTCTAGGTGTAACACTTTGAAAATAGGAACTTGCCAACCGTGCTTTAAAATCCATACCCTGCTGAGTGTGATCCCATTCGAAGTACATAAATGCCACAGTTGCCGATACAATCAGGACAAAAGTTGAAAAGATGACTATTTTCGAATTTAGAGTAATCATATTTACCCGATGAACATACGATTTCCGTGTCCTGAAATATTCAGCCAGCCATACGATCTGGCTTTTACAATACTGGTATAAATTTAACAGAACAGGAAAGCCAATACCACCCAGTACAATCAAGTTTGCAATCCAAAAATGAACGTTGTAATTAGTCCGGATTCTCACATCGTACAAATTGTCGGTAAGTGTTGAAAAACCGGCATTACAGAATGCTGAAACCGCATGGAAAATAGAAAATTTCAGATTATCGCTAACCGATCCAAGTGCGTTTTCCTCTAAAGAAAAGTAAACAAATGTTGCACCAATAGCTTCGATTAAAAGCGTGATGAGAACAACCTTCATCAACGATTTTAAAATCACATCAAAACTATCTTCACTGAGGTAATCGCGGAGCATGGTCTGTTCCCGTAAAGAGGATTTTTCCTTGAAAAATATTCCGAAGAAACTAGTGATGGTCATTACACCAATTCCACCAATCTGGATAAGCGCCAGAATAATAAATTTCCCCAGAAACGTATATCGTGTAGCTGTATCAACAACAGTAAGCCCGGTAACACATACTGCGCTGGTTGATGTAAACAGGGCATCCGTAAAATCAATAGGGCTCGTTGTTGACATAGGCATCATTAGCAACATCGCTCCCGCAGAAATGATAAAGGCAAAACTCACCATAAACAACTGTGCCGGATTGAGTATCTTAATCAGCAAGTTGATTTCCATTCTCGACAATTCGAGGAAAAACAAGAAAAATGCAAACATTTGAATCCCCGATGTCCGATAAAGATAGTATTCAAAAATATCGCCATAGCTGACTATAAACACAGGCAAAAAGAACAACACCAAAATAATTCCGATCACGAACTGAGTAATGAATACTTTTCGATTTCCGTTATCGCCCCTGAAAAAAATGGAACGAATCATATACAACACCCCAATAAGGATATAACAAGCCTGGAAATAACGATTGTGAATTTGAAACATCGAATCTTTATCAGGATTGGGAAAGCCAATATCGCGAATGGCCAAAATAAACAGGCCAAATGTTAAGCCAAACAAAATCCAGTTGATAATACTTTTTAAGCTAAGTAAATCCTTCCTGAAATCGATGCGTTGGAGATAGTTCTTTTTTCTAGCCATAGTTAAGTTGAAAGCGAATCAAAAATAGTCAGATTTACTCAATTCGATTCACTATCTCCAAATTATATTGAAAAGCCTCTCAAATGAATAAGTTAGCCAAAGCGGTTTTTATTGAGTTCAAGAAATTGCTAATATCAGAAAATCATTAACAAATGAGCGAATTGGGTTTTTAAAGCCCCCAGCTTGTTAAAGTACCGATATTGTACTATTTTTGCCTCCAATACAAAATTTAATCGAAAACATCTGTCTAAAAAACAGATCATTATATTCTGCTAATGTTTACACACATCTCCCGATTTATACTTAAACACCGAACTTTTTTAATTGTAATTCTTTCGCTTCTGACGGTATTTATGGCCTATGAAGGAAAGAACGTTAAGCTATCTTACGAAAATTCGTCGTTGCTACCTGAAAAAGACAGCACAAGAATAGAGTATCTGAAGTTTAAAAATTTGTTTGGCGAAGATGGGAATGTAATCGTAATTGGGACTATAAATCCTGAACTGTTTAAACTGGACCAATTTAATGCCTGGACCGAATTAGGTGATAACATTCGTAAAGTTGACGGCGTTCTGGAAGTTTTGAATATTTCAAGGGCAATAAATCTGGTTAAAAACGAAGAAACGCATCAATTTAGTATTGTTCCCGTTGTTAATCAAAAGCCTACCACTCAAGCAGAGGTCGACAGCTTGAAGAATACGATCCATAAGCTGAAGTTTTACGAGGGGTTACTCTACAATTCGAAGACCAATGCCACATTGATGACTGTTACGCTCGACAAGAAAAAGATAAACGACATCAGCCGTATTGCAATAATAAAAAGCATTTCAGAAGCAGTAAACGCTTACAAAACAAAAAATAACGTAGAAATTCATTGCTCCGGAATGCCATACATCCGGACGGTTACGATGCAGAAAGTGAAGCATGAATTGTTCCTTTTTGTCATTATAAGCATTTTTGTTGCTACTTTCATCATGTTCCTGTTCTTTAAATCGATACGGGTTATCCTGAGTTCCCTTTTAATTGTTGGAGTCAGTATTGTTTGGGTAATGGGAACACTTGTGCTCTTTGGATATAAAATTACAATCCTTACTGGTGTAATTCCTTCGCTTATTGTGATTATTGTTATTGAAAATTGTATCTATATTCTGAATAAATACCATTGGGAATATCGGAGTCATGGCAATAAAATGAGGGCATTGTCGCAGGTTATTCACAGAATTGGGTTCGCATCGCTTATGACCAATGCAGCTACTGCTCTTGGTTTTGCCGCATTTATTCTGGTTCCAAACCAAATGTTGCGCGAATTTGGAATAATCACTTCCATCAACATCATGGTTCTGTATGTGCTTACCATTACACTGTTGCCCATTATCTTCAGCTTGGTCGACCCACCAACCCCAAAACACCTCAAACACCTCGACAACAACTTCTTTGGTGCCGTACTCGACAAAATCATTTATTTGATTAGTCACCGCCGTAATTTGATATACAGCATTGCCGGAGGATTGATTGTGGTAGGATTTATTGGCCTGAGTATGATGAAAACTTCAGGAAAAATCGTTGATGATTTCAGATCGGATGACCCCACTTTACTCGACCTTAAATTCTTTGAAAGTAATTTTGGCGGAGTAATGCCATTCGAAATCTCTGTCGATACCAAAAAGCGAAACGGCATTTTAGTTTACTCAACCATTCAGAAAATTGACAAACTTCAGAATGCAATTAACGAGCATCCCGAGTTTTCGAAACCACTTTCGTTGATTGAAGTATTCAAATTTGCGCGTCAGGCCTATTACAATGGAGATTCGAGCAAATATACTTTACCAAGCTCAATGGAGAAAAATTTCATATTCGGCTATATTCCTCAAAATGTATCGGGAAATGGCAACAATCTGTTGAAATCGTTTATTGACAGCACCAAGCAAATTACCCGAATAAGTTACCAAATGGCCGACGTTGGAACCAATCACATGGATTCGCTTATGGCCAACATTTTACCTCAAGTCGATTCCATTTTCGATCGTTCGAAATTTGACGTTACAGTGACCGGGAACAGTGTTGTATATGCCAAAGGAACCAATTTCCTTATTCGCAACCTGTTCGAAAGTGTGATTATTGCCATTATCCTGATTTCAATCCTGATGGCTTTCTTGTTCGTTTCGTTTCGGATGATTCTTGTTTCGATGGTTCCGAACATCATCCCGTTGGTGATTACTGCAGCCATCATGGGCTTTGCAGGTATTCCAATCAAACCATCTACCATCATTGTTTTCAGTATTGCACTGGGTATTTCGGTCGATAACGCCATTCAGTATCTTTCGCGATACCGTCACGAACTGAAAGCAAATAATGGCGCCATAAAATTGTCGGCATTGAATGCCTTGCGCGAAGCCGGATTCAGCATGATTTATACCAGTATCGTTTTAGTCCTGGGGTTCAGTGTATTTATGGTATCTGAATTTGGAGGAACACAGGCTCTTGGAGTCTTAATATCTACTACTTTACTTATCGCCATGTTCTTTAATATTATGGTTTTGCCTTCGCTTTTGCTTACGCTCGACAAACGTCTGGTTAGCAAAGCATTTACCGAACCAATCATCGAAATCTACGAAGAGAACGAAGCCGAAGACAATGAACTGGCTGCCGAATTTACTCAGGACGATGAAACAAAATAAAGACATCTAACTTAATATGAAAGCAAAATTACAACACGTTTTCATTCTATTTAGCCTCTTTGGATTCATTTGTACAACTCAAGCTCAGACCGTCATTCTGAAGCAATCTCATGAAAATGGAATTTACAAGAGTGGCGACAAAATTAGGGTATCTGCTTATTCAACAAATCAGGAACCCGGAGACACTCTTTGGGTTAAAGTATTGCAAAACAATACGGAACTCATTCTGCAAAAAGCAATTGTTCCGGCAAATGATTCTCTTGTCATTTTCGAAAGCTCCTTTAAAAAGCCTTGTTCCGTTATCGTTGAAGCGAAAATGAAAGGGAACAAGCAATTGATAGGGATGATCGTTGACCCACAAAAAATAAAACCAGGAACCAAATCTCCGAAAGACCTCAAAAAATATTGGGCTACCGAAAAACAAGCTCTTAAAGCACTTCCATTGGATGTAAAATTTGGGAAGAATGAAAGTTCGGAGTTCCCATTTGTTTGTTTTGATACTGAAATTAATTGCACCGGACCAAAACCAGCCAGAGGTTATTTTGCCCGACCAACAAAAGCAGCACCCAAATCACTTCCTATTGTATTGTTGGTACACGCCGCAGGAGTAAAAGGATCATGGTGCAAATCAGACCCCAAAGAGGCTCTTCGGTATGCCAAAATGGGGAAAGGTGCCATGTGTTTTGATTTGAATGCGCACGGAATGCTTGATGGACAGCCAGACGAATATTACAATAATCTGGAAGCTGGTGAACTGAAAAATTATTACATCAGTGGATTGGAAAGCAGAGATGATTTTTATTTCCGGGGAATGTATTTGCGTTTAATCCGTACACTCGATTTTCTGACTAAACTTCCTGAATGGGATGGAAAACGCATTCTTGTAATTGGGGAAAGCCAAGGTGGTGGTCAGGCATTGGCCGCCGCAGGTCTCGATTCGAGAGTAAGTGCGGTGGTTGCAACAGTTCCGGCTATGTGCGATTGGGGTGGAACACTTGTCGGACGAAAAGGAGGTTGGCCTCAACCTTTCGAACAACCTGGCGATATGAAGAAAATGAAGAGTGTACTTCCCTATTTTGATACAGCGCATCTTTTAAAAGATTCGAAAGCAACACTAGTTGTCGAAATCGGTTTAGTCGACAATACTTGCCCGTCTACATCTGTTTATGCAGCCATTAATCAGGCCAAGGGGCAAAAGATTATATATCCGGTTACCTACCGCGAGCATACCTGGCCTACCGCAGACCAACGCAAAAATAATTGGGATTCTATGGTTTTCAATCCTAAAAATATTTTTGTCGAGAACTATCTGAAATAGTTGAAATAGCAGAAATCGAAATGCTTAAAAAGCAGTTTATTGAGCATTTTATCTGAAGATACGAATTTGCATGTGAGCTTTTTCCATTTTGATTTGTTCAATGAACATGAATATTGCAATTCATTGTGCCGATATCTAAAAATGCAGAAAACTTAACATTCACTAAAAAATCGAAACAGGTTACTCGTTTGTTCAATATTTTCGACAATTTTGATTTTTAGTTCGAATAAAATCAGAACATGCCAGCCACATGGATTTTATTCTGGACTTTTACAGAAACAGAAAACAAAACATGTATAGAAAATTCAACTTAGTTGAGCCCCATTTTATCCGGAGGTTCCAGCTACTTATCTTAATGCTATTTACTTTCATACCGGTCTTTTCGCAGCCAACTACTGTACACGGGAAAGTGACCGATCAGGAAACTGGCGAACCCATTCCATTTGTCACAATACTTTTTAAGAAGACACCTATTGGAACTACAACCGATTCTCTGGGGGTTTTTCAGCTCATCAGCAAAAACAAAGTTGATTCCATTCAATTTACTACGGTCGGATATCTTGGCAAATCATTTGGCATTAAGCCATTTACAACTAATGAATTAGATGTAAAACTAAAACCCGACCTGATCAAAATTTCCGAAGTAATCGCATTGCCTAATGATGCACCTGTCAGGCGAATATTGAAAGAGATGATTGCACGAAAGAAACAAAATAACCCGGCGAAGTATCCGCGGTATTCGTATCGGAAATACACCAAATGGGAATATCATCTCAATAATGTTGGAAACAAGATGATGCAGTCGCGTGCGTTTAAAAACAATCAAAACGTATTTAAAACGGCAGAAGATAGCACTAAGTTTTTACCCATTTACTTTTCTGAGCAATTGGTCTATAACGAGATTCAACGGAATCCATCCAAACAGAAATCAACAGTGTTGGCCGATAAAACTTCAGGAGTTGGCGTCCTGGATGACTACGAAATCTCCGGTTTCACCAGCGCATTGGATATGGAAGTTAATTTCTACGATAACTACATCGACCTGTTCTCGCAGAATTTTGTCAGCCCGCTGGCCGATAACGGTTGGTTTTATTATAAGTATTTTCTGGCCGACAGCACCATGCACAATGGCGTAAAAAACTATCGTATTGAATTCATTCCCCGGCGTGTTGGCGACAAAGTTTTCAAAGGATTTATGACCACTGAGAATAAAGATTTTTCGCTGTTGGAAGTGGATGGAACACTGGCATCAACCAGTTACCTCAATTTCCTGAAAAGCATGCAATTAAAGAGTACGTATCAGTTTGTGTCCGATTCGGTTCCATTTTTCAGGCGAAACCAGATTGACGCAATTTTCAACTATGTTCCGCTAAAAAACAATCCATCGAAAAAACCGATCAGCCTCTTCTTTACCCAGTCGGCGGTTATCGACAGCGTTTCAGTCAATCAGGAGAAGGACGTAATTCTTGCAAAGGGTAATGGTAAATTTGAAACGATAAAACTTCCTGATTCAAAAGATCGCGATCAAAATTATTGGGAAACACACCGACTGGAAGAACTCAATCCGCGTGAGAAATTAGTTAGTGCCACCATCGATTCAGTCAGCCAGATTAAAGCCGTTAAGTTCGTTGATAATCTTACCAGAATGTCGATGACCGGATATTATGATTTAGGAAGATTCGAATTTGGCCCTTATGCCAGCACCATAAACACCAACAAAGTTGAAGGTTTGCACCTGTTTGCCGGTGCCCGTACAAGCAGTGAAATTAGTACACATTATATGATTTGGGGCGGACTTGGCTATGGTTTCCGGAATAAAAAATTCAACGGAATTGCAGGCTATGGCTATAAATTCCCGACCATAAACCGCCAGATAATTAAATTTTCATACGATGATAAGATTGTACGTTCAGGCGAAAATGAGAAGATCTTGTTCCTATACGAAAATGCCCTGTCGCCAACCGAAAACAACCTGATTTCGCAAGTTTTCAAGCGCGACGAACTCGACGAACTTTTCCGCGAACAAAAACTTTCTACATCTTACGAATACGAATGGCATCCGGGACTTTCGAATAAAATTAGCGCCAACTACATCCGTCATTTTTCTCCTGAATTTTATCCTTTCATGCGTGCCGGAATGCCTGTCGATTACGTTTCTGCTGTAGATTTCAGTGTTGACACACGCTTTTCGTGGCAGGAAAAAGTAATCGATGATAAATTCCTGAGAGTTTATATGAATACCGACTATCCGATTATTCATATAGCAATAGGCGGCGGTAAGGTTTTTTACTCCGGAAAAGAAAATTACTATGGTAAGGTTTTTACCACCATAGAGCAATATTGGAAAATTGGACAAACTGGCTTTAATTACGCCATTGAGGGCGGAATGTATTTTGGGAAATTGCCTTACACCATGCTCGACATTCCACGCGGGAACGAAACTCAAGGCTTATTTTCATACGATTTCAATTTGTTGAACTATATGGAATATGTGCACGACAAGTACCTGCATGCTTACCTCGAATATCACCTCAACGGATTTGTTTTTAACCGGGTGCCATTATTGAGACGAATTGGTTTGCGCGAAGTCTTATCAGCCAAAACAATGATCGGTTCGTTGAGCGATAAAAATCAACAAATTGTAGAATTCCCGAGCAGCATTTCCAAAATGAGCAATCCGTATCTCGAATTGGGAGCCGGAGTCGAAAATATCTTCCGCTTATTTCGGGTCGAAGCGATTTGGCGGGTGAACAACAAATCGTTGCTGGGAGCACCCACCTTCGGACTCCGTGCCAAATTCGAAATCAAATTGTAAAAAAACACAAGGTTAAATACGGCTGAATTTCACGAGATAATTACTTTTGCTTTGTACACGGTTTGCTGTAATGCAAACCCAAAATCCATTCACCATGCGCAATTTGGCCTTAGCAATCGCCTTAATTTTTACGTCATTCCTGAGTTTTGCACAAACGTTAACTGTTGCTGAAAGCTCTGGCTTTGAATCCACCTCAAAAGAGAAAGACATCAACGATTTTATCAAGTCGATCACAAAACATTCGTCGATTGTCCGGGTTGAAACAATTGCTGTTTCTACTGAAGGAAGGCCAATTCCGCTGATGGTTATTGCCGATCCGATGCCAAAATCCACTCAGAATCTGGCTAACGACAAACGAATGGTTCTTTACATTCAGGCCAATATACATGCTGGTGAAGTGGAAGGAAAGGAAGCCTCATTGATGTTTGCACGCGATTTGCTTTCAGGAACGAAAAAGGAAGTACTGAAAAATTTGATTATTTTGATTTGCCCGAATTTTAACCCCGATGGAAACGAAGCCATCAGCGTGAATAACCGTACCCATCAGAACGGCCCTAAAAACGGAGTTGGAGTTCGCTACAATGGTCAGATGCTTGACATAAACCGCGATGGCATCAAGTTGGAGACACCCGAAATGAATGGGTTGCTCAAAAATGTATTCCTGAAATGGGATCCGCAGGTTACTGTTGATTGCCATACCACCAACGGATCGTACCACGAAGAACCGGTAACCTTTTCGTGGATGATGAATGTGGCTGGCGACCGCTCGTTGACCAAATACATGGAAAAACAGATGATGCCTGATGTGGCTGCGATTCTGCGCGACCAGTACAAAGTTGAAAACTGTTTTTACGGCGAATTTCTTGACATGAAAAATCCGGAGAAAGGCTGGGAAGAATATGCTTCGGAACCCCGCTACATGACCAATTACATTGGCGTTCGTAACCGATTGGCTATCCTTAACGAGAATTATGTGTATGCCGACTACAAATCGCGGGTACTTGGCTGCTATGCTTTGTTGCAGTCAATTACCGATTATTGCGCTTCGCACACCAACGAAATCAAGCAACTCATCAACGAATCGGACAAAAAGACCGTTGCCCGTGGCTTAAATCCATCACCAGTCGATTCGTTCCCAATTGAATACATAGGAAAACCTATTCAGGAGAAAGTAACGATAAAAACTTATGAAGTAGATGAAGTTACCAATGCCAATGGCGAGAAAAGTTATAAAAAAACAGATCGAAAAAAGACAGTAACTGTTCCCTATATTGCAACTTACGAAGCAACCAAAAGCGTAAAATTTCCGTTTGCTTATCTGGTTACAATTTCTGATCCTTTAGTGATTAATCTGATGCAAAGGCATGGCATACAAGTCAATAAACTGAATAAATCGCAGAATTTAGATGTGCTTTCATTCAAAATTACTGATCTTCAAGCTGATAAACACCTGAATCAGGGACATTTTACTCAAACTATAACTGGGAATTGGGAACCTCAGCACAAGGAATTCAAGGCGGGTACATTTGTAATTCGAACAGCTCAGCCGCTCGCCAACCTTGCGGCCTACATGCTCGAACCACAAACTAACGATGGACTGCTAACCTGGAATTTTATGGATCGTTACCTGTTACCTCAATGGGGAAAGGGGTTCAACGCTTATCCGGTTTATAAAATTATTGATGCAACAGAAATTAATGATACTGTTATACCTTTACAGTAAAATTATTCTGCACCACTGATCATTCTGAAAATGGAACTCATTGTACTTGGATTTCTAATTGTACTGAACGGATTTTTTGCTTTATCTGAAACAGCATTGATTTCGAGCAAAAAAGCACGATTGGAGCAATATAAAATTAAAGGTGGTTCTGGGGCTAAAATAGCATTGAAGTTACTTGAAAATTCTGAAGTTTTTCTCTCTGCGATTCAGGTTGGCATCACTTTAATTGGCATTATTACTGGTGTTTATGGCGGGATGAGCATTGCTGACGACGTCGCTCCGTTCTTCCTTCAATACGATTTTACACGGGAATATGCACACGAAATAGCACTTTCTCTTACCGTTATAGGAATCACATACATCTCCATTGTAATTGGCGAACTGGTACCCAAAACCATAGCAATGAACAGGCCTGAAAAAATTGCAATCAGAGTTGCAGTACCTGTATATTACTTCAGCAAAATATTTTATCCTTTTGTCAGGCTTCTGGCAATCTCAACCAATCTGATAAACCAACTGATTGGTATTAAACCTTCAGAAGGACAGGTTACTGAAGAAGAACTACGGCATATGATGAGATTTGCTTCAAACGAAGGCGTGATTGAGAAAGAGCAAAACCGCATGCACGAAAAAGTATTCTACTTTTCAGATAAAAAGGCCAGACACATCATGACTCACCGCAAAGATGTGGAATGGATAGACAGTGAGCAATCGGGAGAAAGTTTTCATGCTAAAATACTGGGTCTTAAACACAGTAAAATTATTGTTTGCCGAAACACTATTGATGAATTCACTGGCATTCTGAATGTTAAAGAATATCTGATTAATTTTTATTCACCCTCACCGCGTAAATTAGAAGCTTTATTACACAATCCACTTGTCATTCCTGAAAATGCAGATGCACAAAAAGTGTTAGAGATTTTTAGGCAGAAACAAAATTATACTGCGGTTATTGTTGACGAATACGGAAGTTTTGAAGGAATTATTACACTGCACGACATCATTGAAAATATCATTGGAAATGTACCCGAAGAGGGCGAAACACCGGAACCAGAAGTATTTGTTCGTTCCGACAAATCGATTTTAGTGAGCGGAGACGCTCCCATTGAAACGCTGGTCGACCTGATTGAAGATTTCGACCTCGACTTTGAAAAAATTGATTACTCCACTGTTGCCGGGTATGTGTTCAACCAGATCAATAAAATTCCGGAGTTGGGCGACAAGGTTATTTTATCAGACTGCACCATCGAAGTGGTGGACATTGACAACAATAAGATTGACAAAGTATTAATTACGAAAAGAAAATAATTAACAAATGGGAAAATGTCATTAGACATTAGGAAAAAGTTTAAAAGTGACTTTTCCAATGACCGATGACCTTTTCCCATTGTCAATCAGCAAGATAGCGTTACTCGTCCAAATACATTTGGACAACCAAGTGTCTTACAACGAAAGAGCCTCACTGAAACGAATCAGCGAGGCTCTTTCTATTTCATTCAGGATAACTCCTGAAGTGTCTATTTTACTTCTGAAGATTCAAAGACTTCTGTTCTTCGACCTGAGCATCAATTACGGCAACGGTAACCATATTCAGAATATCGCGAACCGAACTTTCAACATTCAGGATGTGGATTGGCTTGTTCAAACCCATCTGGATTGGTCCAATGGTATCGCACATACCGATTTCGAGCATCAGTTTATAGGCAATACTTGATGAACTAAGGTTCGGGAAAATTAGAGTATTCACATTCATTCCATCAACTTTCGAGAATGGGAATTTATCGTGGCGCAGCTCTTTATCAAGAGCAAAATTCACCTGCATTTCTCCGTCAATCAGCATTTCAGGATTATTCTTATGCAAATAATCAACCGCTTCGTGAATCATTGCCGGGCTTCCAACATTCCGTTCGCCAAAGTTTGAATACGAAAGCATTGCCATTACCGGTTCGGTATTGAACAGAAGAACAGCATCGTGAGTTAGTTTAGCAATATCAATCAGGGTTTCTTTTGAAGGATGGTTGTTTACCATAGTATCGGCAAAGAAGAATGTTCCCAGTTTTGAAGTTACAATATTCAACCCGGCAATGTGCTTCAACCCTTCACGCATACCAACAATTTCGATGGCCGGAACAATGGCATCTTGGTATTTGGTATAAACTCCGGTAATGAAAGCATCGGCATCGCCAGATTCAACCATCATCATACCAAAATAGTTGCGGTCGAACATTTTTTCGTATGCCTCATCAAAAGTCATTCCCTCGCGCTGACGTTTTGCCGTCAACATTTTAGCATATTTCTTGCGTCTGGAATTCTCCCTGTCGTGACGGAGGTTTACAATTTCAACACCTTCCAGTTCGATCTGATTTTTAGTAATCAGTTTCTCAATACGCTCCTCGTTACCAAGAAGAATTGGGATACAGATACCTTCGGCTCTGGCAACCGAAGCTGCTTTCAACATATTGATGTGGTTCGCTTCAGCAAAGACAACTCTTTTTGGATTTTCTTTTGCTTTTTCAGTTAATCCACGGAGAAGTTTATTGTCGAGACCCATGCGTTGACGTAATTCCTCAGCATATTTGTCCCAATCGGTAATTGGTTTACGGGCAATGCCACTTTCCATTGCTGCTTTTGCCACAGCTGGTGCCACTGTAATTAACAGACGTGGATCAAGTGGTTTCGGAATAATGTACTGGCGTCCAAAACTTAAGTGAGTTGTATTATAGGCTGAAGTCACTACTTCAGGAACTGGTTTTTTAGCTAGTTCAGCAATAGCAAGCACAGCTGCAACCTTCATTGCTTCATTAATTCCAGTTGAGCGTACATCTAACGCACCACGGAAAATATAGGGGAATCCAAGCACGTTATTGACCTGATTGGGATAATCGCTGCGGCCAGTAGCAAAAATAATATCAGGACGCGAAGCCATTGCATCGGCGTATGAGATTTCCGGATTTGGATTGGCGCAGGCAAATACTATTGGATTTTCGTTCATGCTTCGAACCATTTCTATGGTAAGACAACCTTCAACTGAAAGTCCAAGGAAAACATCGGAACCAGCAACTGCTTCGGCAAGCGTATTGCAAGGAAGTGAGGTTGCAAATGGGAGTTTGCGGCTGTTCAGGTCGGTACGACGAGTTGAAATAACACCTTTACTATCGACCATTATTATATTTTCGAGTTTGGCTCCGAGGGCCATATAGAGCGTGGTACACGATGAAGCTGCAGCTCCGGCACCATTGACCACAATTTTAATATCTTCTATTTTCTTGCCAATCAGTTCGAGTGCATTGATCAACGCCGATGCCGAAATAATAGCAGTTCCATGTTGGTCATCATGCATGAGCGGAATGTCTAAAGCTTCTTTCAGCTTTTCTTCGATTTCAAAACATTCAGGAGCTTTAATGTCCTCAAGGTTAATACCACCAAAAGTTGGCGAGATGGCTTTTACCACTTCGATAAATTTAGCCGGATCTTTTTCATTCACTTCAATATCGAAAACGTCGATATCGGCAAATATCTTAAACAGCAAACCCTTTCCTTCCATTACTGGTTTCCCGGCCAAAGCGCCAATGTCGCCCAAACCCAGAACTGCAGTTCCGTTCGAAATTACAGCAACCAAATTTCCTTTGGCTGTGTAATCGTATGCGCACTGAAGATCTTTTTGAATCTCCAGACAAGGTATAGCCACGCCAGGCGAATAAGCAAGCGCTAAGTCGCGTTGGGTACTGTAAGGTTTGGTAGGAACAACCTGAATTTTACCAGGTCTCCCTTCCTTGTGATAATTTAAAGCTTCTTGATTTTTAGAGTTATCCATCCCGTTAAAATTTGTTAGTTAATACTTTTTTGCTCAATCTGTCCTACTACTACCCATCCTTAGTATCCTGCGGGATTATAAAAGAACATTAGACTAATCTCTCCAAAAGTATTGTGAAAATCCGTCACTTTATCATTTAGGAGATGTAAAAGTCAGAAAAAATTAACATTCATCATGTTCTATTATTAAAAAAAAGCTTATTACAAAAAACCATCCTGAATATTAGCTTATTGCATAAAATAAAAAATTCCACCCAATCTAATCAGATCAAGTGGAATTTGTAAATCATTGACGAATCAATTTTTCAAGGTTCCTTTTTAATAACCCCAACCTTTTATGATTTCCAAATCTTCCTTCACGCAGGCGATTGGAGCTTTACCCTGATAGGCTTCCTGTTCTATGATATAAACCTGAGTTCCGCCAGTCTTTCTGCAAATATCCAAGACTTCCTTCACAGGGATAATGCCCTTACCCAAAATAGCACTTTCCCATTTCTCAGCATTAGTCGATGCAATTTCATCCTTCACATGGATTAATTCAAATTTCCCGGGATATTTACTGATTACATCAAGTGCTTTTGCTCCACCAATATACATGTTTCCAATATCGAGTTGCATGACCACTTTATTTACATCCAGCGTTTTCATCATGATATCGAAAAGTTTCATGCCATTTAATTCTTCGGTGAATTCAGCCCAATGGTTGTGGTATCCGAATTTCATACCCGATTTTTTACACAGATCACCACATTGGGCGAAAACATCGAGATAAACCATCAGATCGTCGTAGGTTTTACGCATGCTTTCATCCATCCACGGACTAATTACATACTTTTGCCCCATGTAGGCTGCATCTTCAACGGTGTATTTCCAGGCATCGGTAAAATCTTTTTTCGCTGCATCCCAATGGTTTTTGCCCATCACAGTGTGACCACTAGGCATTTTTAGTCCAAGATCGTCCAGCACTTTTTTGAATTCTTTCGCAGAAAATCCATAGAATTTACGGTCGATGTAATTGGCGTGTTCAACATGCGTGTATCCCATTTTGGCCAACTGAGTTAGTGTTCCCATCGGATCTTTTTTCATATCGTCGCGAACAGAATAGAGCTGCAAACCAACAATTTCATCGGATTTGAATGAAGCAAATGCAGCTTTCGACAACAAAGCAGTCCCGGCAAGCAAAACTGCGCTTTTTTGAATAAATGAACGGCGTGATGTTTTCATTGTTTGTGTTTTTAAATGTTTGTATGCGTATTTAACTTTCTAATATTGATGAAATCCTTGTGACACAAATTCCAGAACAGTTGGCAAAGCTTCGCGCCAATACGTCCAGTTGTGAGCTCCATCGCGAATTCGAAATTCATGTGGAATTTCTTTCTTCCGCATGGCAATGTGAATCAAACTATTTCCCTCATACAAAAAATCATCGTCGCCACAATCGATGTACCAACGAACCGATTTTTTCTGATCATCTGGCATATTTTTAATGAGTTCAAGTGCGCTGTGCCTGGTAAAGTATTTAGCCTGTTCATCTTTTGATATACCCGGATACTGTTTTTCCCAACGGGTAGCCGCTTCTTCCAGCGAAATTGGGCCGGCATAAGCACTTAACGTACAAGCTGCTGAAAACAATTCAGGATGGTGCAAAGCATACATAAATGTACCGCCACCTCCCATTGAAAGGCCAGCAATAGCACGATACCTTTTATGGGTACGAATTCGGTATGTCTTTTCAACATACGGCATCAATTCCTGAAAGAAAAAATCCTCGTAGTTCCAGTCACCTTTCGGACTATTAAAATAACCGCGCTGACCAGTATCACCATCAGGCATAACGATAATCATCGCAGTGCATTTCCCTTCCTGAATAGCTTTATCGGCAATTGACTTGACTTCGCCAAATTGAACCCAACCGGTCTGATCGTCACCAGCGCCGTGCAACAAGTACAAAACAGGATAACTGCGATCTGAAGTTTCGTAATCAGCCGGAAGATAGATCGCATATTTCCGGTCCATTTTCAGAATTTTACTGGTCATCAATAAATTGTCAGACACTTTACCACCTGATTGCGAAAAAGCCGACACGAACAAAAACATTGCAACAAATACACCAATAAGTCTTTTCATACGGTTTAGTTTTTAGGTCTTATGTATATCACATATTCTATTTCCTATTGTAATTCTTTAATCCGGATATTGCGATACTCCACCTGTCCCCGATCAGCTTCGAGTCCGAGTGAGCCAGTGGCCGGAAGTTTTAGCGCGTCTTCAAGTAGCTCGCCGTTGCAGGTACAAAGGGCAACATTACCCTTTACAACAATTTCAATCCGATTCCATTCCTGCGCTTTGTAATTCTTGAGATCCTTGTACGGTCCTGCAACAAGGTAATCCCGACATTGCAACTGTATTCCGCGAATGAAAATTCCGCTATCGGCATTCTTTGATGCCCGAAACTCAATTGTAAGGATAAAATCATTGGGGTACTCCTCTTCCGTCCACAGAGTGATGTAGGATGGGTCATTTAATTCCACGTAGTTATTGGGATTAACAGTAAGCGAACCATCTATCACTTTAAAGCGACCATCATTTGATTGATTCCTACCCTTGAATGAATCAAAGACAAATTCCCCTTGTTCCTTGTTCCGATAACCCCAACCGGTTAGGTCTTTCCCATTAAACAGGCTATCAAAATCAGTGGGTTGATCCAGCAAATTTTCTTTTGTCAGCGGTTTTGGCTCTGTTGGTTTTGCTCCTGAAACCGGGTTAGCTGTTGCGGTTGATATTCCTACAAATGTGATCAGGAAAAAAAGGAACATCGTTCGCCATATTGGTTTGATTACATTATCGAGAAAAATTATTGAACTAGATTTTCCAAACATCATTTTAGGCTTAATTATTTACAATATCAAATCTTTAAGATCACTTAGTTTCGTGAATCAGCATTCAATTTATTCTATGGTCGCTTCCAATTGGCTATTTATCAAGATATTTTATGTCAACTCTTCTGAATTCAAGAGGTTGACCTTCAGACTGCAATGCGATGAAGCCATCTTCCAAAAGAGTACCTTCAGGTAACGGATATTTTTTGGGTAATAAATATCCTCCAATCTGTGGTTTCGAGCATACGAGTACCGTGTCGCCATTTACTATGTTGGTTATGGTTTTGCCTCCTTGTACTACAATGTCAAGGTTAACCCATTCTCCATCAGGGAAATATTTCGAATTGGAACTAATGCAATGTTCATTTGTTGGCTGGTCCTTAAAATAAACGGTTGTTCCTGGTGTACAAAAGTTCGCGGTAGTCTGTTTAACCGAATCCGTACTTCCAAGTAATTGTACTTCAATTGAAACCGGCCAGTTCTGGTCAATATCCATGCTTTCGGGCGACTGGGAATGAACCATAACTCCACTGTTTCGGTAACAATACGAGGGAGCATCAGGCAACATTTCTCCAACAAACCGATATTCGACATGAAGAATGTATGACGACAACTTCTCTTTGTAAAACAAATGTCCAAAGCGGCCATTAAATTTGTCGAATTTACTGTAATCGATTTTAAGAATTCCGTTTTCGACCCTAAATCCGTTAAGTGGATTTTCTCCTGATTGGTATCCGGTTACTTTTAGAGTCCAACCATCCAGGTTTTTTCCATTGAATAGAGGTATCCATTCACCATTCTGAGAAATCGCAGATTGTTTATGATCGGCTATAGGTGATTGACCTTCAGCGTTCCGGACAAAGCTGAAAAACACAGCAATAAGTAGTAATACTAAAATGTTTCGGTTCATCGTATTGGCAAGTTAGTTTGGTTCTAAAAGTAATCACAATCTAAATTTAAAACAATATTACAGGCATTTCAATTAGCGCCCAATCTTAAGTTGTTGGTTGGGCATATTCAAACACTCAAAACGATCCACCTAAAAATAAACTAAAAATGCCACCTGTTTGGATAAACAAGTGGCATTCTATATCAGAACAATCAATTAGCACAATTAATCATCATCTTCTTCACTTAATAACACTTCCTCAATTACCCGTGGGTAATGCTGATATTCTAACTCATGAATGCGAGCAGCAAGTGTTTCCGGAGTATCCTTTGGCAATATTGGACAAGTTGCCTGAAAAATAATCTTTCCCTTATCGTAATCCTGATTGACCTGATGGATTGTGATTCCGGATTCTTTGTCTTTTGAAGCAAGTACGGCTTTGTGCACATTTACCCCGAACATACCTTTTCCACCGTATTTGGGCAATAAAGCCGGATGAATATTGATAACAGTAAATAATTCGGTGAGATTACGTGGAACCAGCCAAAGGAAACCGGCCAGAACAATCATGTCAATCCTATGGTCGTAGAGTCTGTCTAAAATCTCGTTACTTCTGTAAAATTCGTCACTCTCGAATGTGAACGTTTCAATTCCGAGTTTTTCTGCCCGGATTAGTGCATACGCATTTTCATTATTCGACCAAAGTGAATCAACAACAATCTCCTTACTGGTTGAGAAATACTCAATTATCTTTTGGGCATTCGTCCCGGAGCCCGAGGCAAAAATGGCAATTCGTTTCATTTAATCTTTCGTTTATTGTTTTATGTCTAATGGAATTTTAGAATAATAGGTTCAAATGTAGATCAACTATCTAAATCATTCAAGCTTTATTCAACCATTTAATTCATTTTTAGTTTGAAATATCGGGTGTAAATTTATTACTTTGCATCGAATTTTTTGAAACAATTTTAATATTAACCAAAAATTAGAGTTATGTCTGACGTTGCAGCAAAAGTAAAAGCAATTATTGTTGACAAATTAGGTGTTGATGAAAGTGAAGTTACCCTCGAAGCATCATTCACCAATGACCTTGGTGCTGATTCACTTGACACCGTAGAATTGATCATGGAATTTGAAAAAGAATTCGATTTGGCTATTCCAGATGATCAGGCTGAAAAAATCTCAACTGTAGGTGAAGCGATTTCGCACATCGAAGCAAATTTGAAGTAATAATAACAAAACGAAATTTATGGAATTTAAACGGGTAGTTGTTACCGGCCTTGGAACTGTAAACCCGCTTGGTAATTCTATTGAGGAATTCTGGGACGGCTTAAAAAATGGGAAAAGTGGCGCAGGCCCTATTACTCATTTTGATGCCACCACTCACAAAACAACTTTTGCCTGCGAGCTGAAGAATTTCGATCCTTCGGTCTATGTGGAGAAAAAAGAAATCAGGAAACACGATCCTTTCACTTTGTATGCTTATGCAGCTGCTGCACAGGCAATGGAAGATTCTGGTCTTGATCTCGAAAAAATCGACAAAGACAGGGCTGGAGTTGTTTGGGGTGCCGGAATTGGAGGCTTACAAACCTTCTTTGAAGAAACGTTGAATTATAAAAACGAGATGCCTCGATATTCGCCGTTCTTCATTCCTAAAATGATTGCCAACATTGCAAGTGGTTTACTCTCTATCCGATACGGATTTAGAGGCCCAAATTTCACAACGGTAACAGCATGTGCTTCTTCCTCAACAGCCCTTATCGAAGCGATGAATTATATTCGTATGGGTAAGGTGGATGTATTTATCTCCGGAGGTTCAGAGGCAGCAATAAATCCTGCAGGCTTAGCTGGATTTAATTCCATGCGGGCTCTTTCGACCCGAAATGATGATCCAACGACAGCTTCACGTCCTTTTGACTTGGATCGCGATGGATTTGTGATGGGAGAAGGTGCTGGAGCTCTCATTTTAGAAGAGTATGAGCACGCGGTAAAACGTGGTGCAAAAATTTATGCCGAGTTGGTAGGTGGTGGTATGTCAGCTGATGCTTACCATATGACTGCCCCCGATCCTGAATCAGGTGGTGCAACTTTATGCATGAAATGGGCTTTGGAAGATGCAGGTATGAATCCGGAAGACATTGATTATATTAATGTACACGGAACTTCAACTCCACTTGGAGACATCGCTGAACCTCAGGCTATTCAGAAATTATTTGGAGAACATGCTTACAAAATGAGCATTAGTTCAACCAAATCGATGACTGGTCACTTACTGGGAGCAACTGGTGCTGTTGAAGCAATTGCATGTATCCTCGCTATCCAAGAGGGTATAATTCCACCCACAATTAATCACTTTAAGGATGACCCTGAAATCGACTCAAAACTTGATTTCACATTCAATGTAGCTAAAGAACGCAAAATCAGAACTGCATTAAGCAATACGTTTGGTTTTGGCGGACACAATGCTACTGTTATTTTCAAGAAAATTTAACACAAGTGATACGAACTATCGTTCAAAGAATAAAACTCTTTTCTTCTTCTAGAAAAGAGTTTTATTTATTTTTAAGATCGCTGCTGGGTTTTTATCCGACAAACTTACGCGTATACGACATTGCCGTTATTCACAAATCGGCTTCAAAAATTGATTCACAAGGTAATTACATTAATAATGAACGGCTTGAATATTTAGGCGATGCCATATTAGGAGCTGCCATTGCCGATTTTCTGTACAACCGTTTTCCAAATCAGGATGAAGGCTACCTCACCCAAATGCGTTCGAAACTGGTCAACCGCAGTTTTCTGACACAATTAACTTACCAGATTGGCCTGAATCATTTCATCCAATCGAACACCACCTCAACCATCGAATCGAGCCATATTTACGGCGACACACTCGAAGCGCTTATCGGTGCAATTTACCTGGATAAAGGTTATCCGGAAGCAAAAAAATTTATCACCCGAAAACTGCTGAACAATTACGTTAATCTGGTTGAAGTGCAAAACACGAACTCCAACTACAAAAGTCAGTTGATTGAGTGGTCGCAGAAAAATAAGAAAGCAGTTTCGTTTGACACTACCGACGAAAGCAAAAATGATGGGAAACAACCGTGGTTCATGGCAATTATTGAAGTCGACAATGAGCTTTTGGGAAAAGGCTCTGGCGCGTCCAAAAAAGAAGCCCAACAAAATGCGTCAAAGGTTGCCCTCGATAAAATTAAAGACCGGTACCCCGATCCAAACCCTGCAGAATAGGAATTGCCTTTACGTATTTAACTCCTTTTCCTTTCATTTACACCCCAAAGGTTCATTTATTTTAGTTGCAAAAACTAAAACAGAAATTGAAATAGCCATTCCAATTTCTGTTTTCAGGAGCTAAAGCTTTAACGTTTATTGACTGGAATACCTGTGTTAAATATTGTTAAGTATTTATTATCAGCATTTTTAAAGATTATATTTGCGCTATGAGTAGAAGGGTAATACTTATATTAATTGTGATCATGGCTTTGGTGATGACCAGTTTGATTCTGGTTCAGACCAATTCGATCATGAAAGCACTTGAAATAAAAGAAGAGCAATTTAACGCACAAGTAAATAGCGCACTGACTAAAGTTGTATATCAACTTGAAATGGATGAGGCTTCATTATTGGTGGATTTGGCTAAAGATTTTACAACTCCCAGAAACAATGGTATTTTCCCGGGAAGTATTCAACAATCAACCTCGGGAACACTTACCATACAAAGCAAGATCCTTTCCTACCAATATTCCCAAAGAACTTCAGGAGTAATTCACAGTGAGGAAATAGCCGTAGATTTTGGTAATGAGCAAACCGACAAAGAAGAAAGCGAACGTGGAAGACCTGGAGAATTTCCAAATGCTTTCGATATTTTACACGAATCAGATGGATTTGCCCGAAAGCAATACGAAGCAAGACTTGATTTGAGAGCACGAATGTTTGAACTGCAAACTCAGGCCGCGATACTCTCGCAATTACCAATTGAAGACCGCATAGGAGACGTAAGTACTCTGGGAAGATCGATTAAGGCTGAACTAAAAAGACAAGGCATAAATCTTGATTTCAGATATGCACTAAAAACATTTCCCCAAGGAAAAGAACAGTTAGTTTACGGAGATAAAAATTTTAACTCTGACCAGCAGAACGACTACAAAATCCTCTTGTTCCCGCATGACGATATCCTCCAGCCAAACTGGCTTTTCCTATACTTTCCAAAACAGAAAACCTATCTCCTGAAAGAAACCGGGTTCCTGGTTATCCCAACTTTCGTTCTGACAGCTATGCTGATAGGTATTTTTGTTTTCACAATACTGATTATTCTTCGACAGAAAAAATTATCAAACATCAAAAACGACTTCATCAACAACATGACTCATGAGCTGAAGACACCAATTTCGACGATTTCACTTGCCAGTCAGATGTTGCGCGACAATACGGTTACCAATACTCCAAAAACCATTGAGCATATCTCCGGAATTATTTTTCAGGAGAGCAAGCGGTTAACGACTCAGGTTGAAAAAGTACTTCAAATGGCAGTATTTAATGAAGGAAAACTGAAACTAAAATTCAAAGAAGTAAATATTAATACGCTGATTAATTCGGTCGTTTTAAACTTCGAACTTAGGGTAAAGTCTAAAAATGGCGAATTAACCTCAGATTTGAAGGCAGACCCGGCAATCATTAAGGCCGATGAGGTACATCTTACCAATGTTTTGTTTAACTTGCTCGACAATGCTGTAAAATACAGCAAGGACGAGCCCAGAATTCATATTTCAACCGAGACAAAAGACGATTTTGTTGTTCTATCGGTAAAAGATCACGGTATTGGAATACAGAGCGAACATGTTGGCCAGATTTTTGAGCGCTTTTATCGCGTCCCAACTGGCAATGTGCACGATGTAAAAGGTTTTGGGCTAGGGTTGAGTTACGTTAAAATTATTGTTGATGCGCACAAGGGAAAGATAAAAGTTGAAAGCGCGCCAAATAAAGGAACAAAATTCATGATATATTTTCCGATAAACACAGAAGACCATGGAAAAAAAAGTAAAATTGCTATTGGCCGAGGATGATGAAAACCTTGGATTGTTACTGAAAGAATATCTAATTGCCAAAGGATATGAAACAGATTTATATTCCGATGGAGAGTTGGCATACAAAGGATTCACTAAAAATCAGCCTTACAACCTCTGTATTCTGGATATCATGATGCCTAAAAAAGATGGGATCTCGTTGGCCAAAGATATCCGGTTGCTTAACATGGACGTTCCGATTATTTTTCTGACTGCCAAAAACATGAAGGAAGATGTGTTGGAAGGATTCAAAATCGGTGCCGACGACTACATCACAAAGCCATTCAGCATGGAAGAGTTGATTTTCCGTATTGAAGCCATTATGCGACGGGTAAGTCAGGATAACAATTCCCACGAAGATGCTGTTTATCAATTGGGTATTTACACCTTCGATTCGCGTAAGCAAATCCTCACCGGAGGTGAAGAAGATGAAGTAAAGTTAACCACCAAAGAAGCTGAATTGCTCCGTTTGCTGTGCAACAATGCAAACAAGGTTTTAGAACGTAACTTTGCCCTTAAAACAATATGGATAGATGACAACTATTTCAATGCCCGTAGCATGGATGTTTACATTACTAAACTCCGGAAGCATTTGAAAGATGATCCGAAAGTTGAAATCATCAACGTGCACGGAAAAGGATACAAACTGATCATGTAATCTGAAACTGTACCCAGATATAAAAAAATCCTGCTGCAAAGCGGGATTTTTTGTTTTCGGAATTTTCGTTTTCGAAAATCAAATCACAAAAAAAAGGTTTCTCCATTTTGATCTGGAAAAACCTTTTATAAAATATTGTTTGGTACTGAGCAGGTGACTTGAAGTCACCTGCTCAGTAGTAGAAAATCAATCCAATTTCAGCACAGCCAGGAAAGCGTTCTGCGGAACCTCAACATTGCCCACCTGTTTCATGCGTTTCTTTCCCTTCTTTTGTTTTTCGAGAAGTTTGCGTTTACGGGTAATGTCGCCCCCATAACATTTGGCTGTTACGTCTTTACGAACGGCTTTCACCGTTTCGCGCGAAATAATCTTGGCGCCAATAGCCGCCTGTATCGCAATGTCGAACTGCTGGCGTGGGATCAGCTCTTTCAGCTTTTCGCACATCCGTTTCCCGAAACTATACGCATTGTTGAAGTGAATCAAGGTCGACAAAGCATCGACCATTTCGCCATTCAGGAGAATATCCAAACGTACCAGTTTCGCCGGACGGAAATCGAGCATATGGTAATCAAACGAAGCATATCCTTTCGAAATACTTTTCAGCTTATCGTAAAAGTCGAACACAATTTCGCCCAAAGGAAGGTCGAACACCATTTCAACACGGTCGGTAGTCAGGTAATCCTGCTTCAAAAGTGTTCCACGTTTGTCGAGACACAAGGTCATGATTGGCCCGATAAAATCGGAAGCAGTAATAATGTTCGCGCGGATAAACGGTTCGTCAATATCGTCGATGGTAGTGGTAGCAGGCAGTCCAGATGGGTTGTACACATTGATCGTTTCACCTCTGGTGGTATGAACGTGGTATAATACGTTGGGAACAGTGGTGATCACATTCATGTCGTATTCGCGGTCGAGGCGCTCCTGAACGATTTCCATATGCAGCAATCCGAGGAATCCGCAACGGAACCCGAAACCCAACGCAGCAGATGATTCGGGCTCGTAGGTGAGTGAAGCATCGTTCAATTGTAGTTTCTCCATGGCCGCGCGGAGATCTTCGTAATCTTCAGAATCGATCGGGTAAACTCCGGCGAAAACCATTGGTTTTACTTCTTCAAACCCATCGATGGCCTTTTCGCAAGGCGCTTTCGAATGGGTAACTGTATCGCCCACTTTTACCTCACGGGCAGTTTTAATACCACAAATGATGTATCCAACACTTCCAGCTTTCAATTCAGAACGCTCAAACATCCCAAGTTTCAGCGCACCAACTTCGTCAACCACATATTCTTTCGATGCATTCACGAATTTAACCTGATCGCCCTTCCGGAGTATTCCGTTTTCAACTTTCAAATAGGCGATAACTCCACGGAACGGGTTAAAAACGGAGTCAAAAATCAGGGCCTGAAGCGGCGCATCTTCAATTCCTTTCGGTTCAGGAATATCATTGACAATGCGTTCCAGTATTTCTTCGATCCCAAGCCCTGTTTTCCCGCTGGCGCGAATAATGTCGGTGCGTTTGCAGCCAATGAGACCGATAATCTGGTCTTCAACGATTTCAGGCATCGCATTATCCAGGTCCATCTTGTTCAGGATCGGAATAATTTCCAGGTCGTGATCGATGGCCAGGTATAAATTGGATATGGTTTGAGCCTGGATACCCTGCGTTGAATCGATGATAAGCAAAGCACCTTCGCAGGCAGCGATTGAACGCGAAACTTCGTACGAAAAGTCGACGTGTCCGGGAGTATCAATCAGGTTCAGGATATATTCCTGACCGTTAAGCGTGTACATCATCTGTATGGCGTGGCTCTTAATCGTAATTCCACGTTCCTGTTCCAAATCCATACTGTCGAGAACCTGGGCTTTCATCGCACGGGCGTCAACCGTTTTGGTATATTCGAGCAGCCTGTCGGCCAGCGTACTTTTTCCGTGATCGATATGCGCAATAATACAAAAATTACGTATTTTCTTCATTCCTGAAATTTCTAAAAACCTTATTAATCAAATCCTCCAATCGCATTTGCCGCAAAGATATTCAAATTTCGTTAACCTTAACAGGGTTTAAAAACCTGTCAGGCATAAGCTTTGCAAAAATTCAATTTCATATTCCGTTTCAGTCTGAATATGCCTACATTTACGCCTTTCAATAAAACGCAAAGAATGAAGCGAGTTGTATATTTACTCTTGATCCTGATTACGGCAGCAGCATGCAAGGAAGTGTTCGAAGCTCCTCCGCAAGCTTTACTTAAGGCAACGCTTCTGAATTCAAATGCTGGTGGAACCGTTTCTCCAATCGTATCAATACGTGGCATTGGGATTGAAACTTACTTATTTAAAGACACTGCTTTAAGCGTGCTAAATTTGCCTCTTTCTGCAAATACGAAGTCAAGTTTTCTGGTCTCATTTGATTCGGTAACCGATACCATCGATTTTACTTATGAAACGTCGATGAAATATGCTTCGATAGAAACGGGATTTTATAATGAATATAAATTGCAAAGCATCGATTTTACGAAAAACAGAATTGATTCCATCCTAATTACTGACAGTCTGGTAACCAAAACATGGCATGAAAATATTAAGATTTACCTTCGTCCTTTGTCTTCTGGCAGCAATTAGCTACGGGCAAAAAGAGCCGCAAAAGAAGATCAAACCGAAACGAACCGACAACTACATCCGCATGAAAGGTATTCGTCTGGGTGCAGATATTACGCGTCCATTTCAGGATTTATGGACTAAAGGCAATCGCTATGGCACTGAATTCTCGGCTGACATGGAACTGTGGCCCAACCTATTTCCTGTTTTTGAAACGGGTTTCGATGTAATGAAAATCAAGACCAGTTACATCGATTATAAAAGCTCCGGAAGTTATTCGCGAATCGGCATGGATTACAATTTTCTTCAGGCCGAAAATAAAAATGACAAAAACATCTTTTATGTAGGGCTTCGTTACGGATTTGTACTGGCTCGTCAGCAAGTAAATTCGTATACGATAGACTCCTATTGGACTCCCACTACCGGTCGATTCAGTAATCAGAATTACTTTGCCCATTGGGGCGAATTTTTGGTTGGAATAAAAGGTGAGATTATACACAATTTCTATATGGGCTGGACCATTCGGGGAAAGATAAAGCTCAACAACAAAGACCTCGGAATGCCACCCACTTATTTTATTCCGGGCTATGGAAAAGCCGAAAAAGGATTTAACCTCGATTTTACTTATTCGGTTTATTACAACTTGCCATGGGATTTTAGAAAGTCGATTGACCGAAAAAAAGATGCGGTCATGGACAAGAAAGTCGGCAAAATCATTAAAAAGCCAGCTACGGGAAAATAGGTCTCATGAAATAATTACAGAAAATCGTTACTCGAATAATAGAATATGGATTTTGTCCTCTCAATTCATGTTTAGCATCAAGACTTGGCAAAGTCATTTAAAATTCATAACTTAATGGTAATCAAAATCTGAAAGTTATGGCAGACAGAAGAATGTTTCTCAAATCACTCGCAGGAGCAACTGCAGGCCTCACATTAGCAGGCTCAGCAAAGGCAGCCGATGAAAGAGACCGACTCGGGGAGGTTCTCCCAAAACGAAAACTCGGAAGAACAAATCAGTATGTAACCATGCTCGGCACCGGAGGCTACCACGTTGGTTGGACCACCGAACGAGATGCTCAGGAAGTAATTGAAGCTGCTTTGGAAGGTGGTGTCCGCTTTTTTGACACCGCTGAAAGTTATGCCGACGGAACCAGTGAAACACGCTACGGTAAATACCTGACTCCGAAATATCGCGATCTGATTTTCCTGATGAGTAAATCGACAGGTAAAGATGCAAAAACGGTAAAAGAGCATTTGGAAGGAACACTGCGAAGGTTGAAAACCGATCATCTCGATTTGTATCAGGTTCACGCCATTTCGACACCTGAAGATGTTGACAGCCGAATTGAGTTAGGTGTTTTGGATGTTTTATTGAAAGCTAAGGACGAAGGCAAAATAAAATATCTTGGATTTACTGGACACCAGAATCCGTTTGCTCATGCCCGAATGCTCGAACGCACCAAAGAAAGTGATATTTTCGATACGGTATTGATGCCGGTGAACGTGCTGGATCAGACTTATTTCAGCTTCACCCAAAATATTATGCCGAATGCGCTGGAAAGGAATTTGGGAATTCTGGCTATCAAATCACTGGCCGATGGCCGATTTTTTGCTAATAAAGAACAGGCCGGATGGACAACCGATGACCCACTGATTCCGAATTACCTAAGCATAAAAGAGGCCATGCATTTTGTGTGGTCACTACCCGTCTCTGTTTTAATTTCAGGAAATGAGAATGCAACTTTCATGCGTGAAAAAATTGCACTAGCCCGCTCCTTTTCCAAACTTACTGAAGAACAGAAATCAGTCCTGATAGAAAAGGTAAAGCACATTGCTCTTACTGGAAAGGTTGAATATTTTAAGAAAAAAGAAGCATAAAAAGAGCATAGATAAAAGTCTTTAAACTAAAAATGACCGGCAATTCCGGTCATTTCTGTTTATCTAAACATGCAAAAAAGACTATTTTTTATCTTTTGCAGGAGTGGTTTCAGCTTTTTTGTCTTTCGAGCAGCAAGCTTTTTTGTCAGCACAACAAGATTTCTTTTCAGAAGCAGTGCATTCTTTCTTTTCAGTTTTCTTGTTGTCGTCTTTTGTTGTTGCAGCGTTTACCGTTGAAGCAGCCAAGCCCATTGTAAAAGCTAATGCAAGAACCAATGCTAATTTTTTCATGTTATACATTTTATTGGTTAATACTAAATTCTTCTGCCAAACTAAATATATTTCCAATCATAACAAAATGCGTTAACAATTATTTGGAATAAATATAAATAAGAATTATCGAAAGCTATATAAATCCAAGCCGACAGACGGCTTCCGGACTAATCAACCCGTTTAAAACCTGTTCGTTAATTACTCCCGAATTAATAATCGCCTGCCGTATTGTGATCTGCCCGTCTTTAGCTTTCTTAACAATTTCACTGGCCTTTTCATAACCAATCACAGGAATAATCGCGGTAATCAGTGCTGTCGAATTCAATACATTTTTCCGGCATTGTTCTTCGTTTGCCTCCAAATCCTGAATACAATGAACTCGCAGCATTTTAGTAGCATTGGTCAGCAGTTCGATACTTTCCAGAAGCGAATGCGCCACAAGAGGCATGAATTGATTCAATTCCAGGTTTCCTCCGGCAGCGGCCTGAGCTATCACAACATCATTTCCCATTACTACCATGGCAACCTGTGCCGCAGCTTCAGGAATAACCGGATTCACTTTCCCCGGCATAATCGACGATCCGGCCTGTTTCTCCGGAAGCCTGATTTCAGCGAACCCGGCATCAGGACCACTGGCCATTAACCTCAAATCGTTGCTTATTTTCAGAATTGATACAGCACATGCTTTTAACATTCCCGAGACTTCCACATAAACATCGGCATTTTGAGTATTGTCAATCAGGTTTTCGGCTCGTGCCAACCCAATTCCGGTATTTTCGCGCAATTTATCGACCACCCTGAAGATAAACTGGCGCGGAGCTCCCAGTCCCGAACCGATGGCTGTTCCACCCAAATTAACCACTCTTAATCGTTCCTCACATTTCGAAAAGCGCCAACGATCGCGATTAAAAGCTTCAGCATAGGCGCCCATTTCACAACCCAATGTGGTCAGAACCGCATCCTGAAGTTGGGTTCTACCAATCTTCACCACATGTGCAAACTCTTTTTCTTTTGCCTGAAATGCTTCCTGAAGGTCAAGCACCGATTGTTCGAGTTGACGAATCATTCGGATAGCCGCAATTTTAAGCGCTGTTGGGTAAGAATCGTTTGTTGATTGATGCAGATTTACATCGTCGAGCGGAGAAATGAATGTATAATCGCCTTTTTCCTTTCCTGAAATCTCAAGAGCGCGATTGGCAATGACCTCGTTTACATTCATATTCGTCGAGGTACCAGCTCCTCCCTGAAGACTATCGACAACAACGTATTTATTCAAAAGTCCTTCTGCCATTTCAATGCAAGCCAGTTCAATGGCTTCGACTTTTTGGGTTTCGGTGAAATACCCCAATTGCCGGTTAGTCTGGAAGCATGAAAGTTTAACCGCACCGAAAGCTTTCACCAATTCCAGATGAACAGTCCTTCCGGAGATTTGGAAGTTCTCCAATGCCCGTTCAGTATGAATTCCCCACATCGAGTCGGCAGGAATCTGGCGTGTTCCAAGAAGATCGGTTTCTTTCCGGTATTTTTGCATGAGCGAAACTGATTTTTGGTTGTTTATCAGTCAAAGCTAAACAATTATTTACTTCTTTGTTTTGCTGATTAACCGGATGTCTTTCATCACCATCTCCTTGTCAACCGCTTTGCACATGTCGTAAACTGTAAGCAGCGCCACATTCACGCCGGTGAGCGCTTCCATTTCGACTCCGGTTTTTCCAAAGCACAAAGTGGTACATTCAACTTGCACACCGTCATCCTGAAGAGTACATTTTACATCAATTTTCCAAAGTTGAAGCGGATGACAAAGCGGAATTAGTTCACCCGTACGTTTAGCTCCCTGGATTCCAGCAATTTCGGCAACAGTCAACACATCGCCTTTTTTGATCTGGTTCTGGCGAATCAGTTCAACGGTTTCGGGCTGAAGCTGAATAAAACCTCTGGCAACGGCTTCCCGCTCCTGATCAGGCTTTTGGCTGACATCAACCATTTTTGCCTTTCCTTTTTCGTCGATATGACTTAATTTATTCATATTTCAAGTTTCAAAAATTATTACGGGTTGCGGGATTCAAGTTGCATGTTTTACTCGCAACACTTTTTATCCCCCAATATTATAGAATTCTCCTGACTTATTGTAAGTTCCGCTTTTCGGTTTGTTGCCTAAAGCCAAATTCAATGCTTCCTGATGTCCTAATTTTCGAATATTGTAAGATAAATCGCTGAATAAACAGGGTTTAATGTCGCCATTGGCAAGTAAACGAACACGATTGCATTTGCTGCAATTTCCACCGTCGCCACCTTCAACGGTTGAGAACTCTCCGGTTTTCAGGTTCATCTGGTGAATAAACCGCAATTTCAATCCGCGCTCCTCACAGAACTGTTTGAGTTGCTGCGTTTCTTCATCGGGTTGGCCCAATAAAACGCAGTTCACTTTTATGGGCTCCAGTTGCGCTTCGCGGGCTGCGTCAATTCCTTCCAGAACCTGTTCCAAATTCCCGGTTCGGGTTATCTCGCAGTAGTTTTCAGGATTTACAGTATCCAAACTGATGTTGATCCGATTCAGTCCGGCAGCTTTTAACTTTCGTGCATATTTCGGTAACAAAATACCATTGGTTGTCATCGACAAGTCTTCCAATCCATCAATTGCAGCAAGCATCGAAACCAGTTCAACAATGTCCTTTCGAACTAGTGGTTCACCGCCTGTCAGCCGCACTTTGGTAATTCCATTTGATACTGCCAATCTTGTAAATTCAACTATTTCTTCGAAGCTCAAAATGTCAGCATGATGGAGCAAACGAATAACTTCTTCGGGCATACAATACGTGCAGCGCAGGTTGCACCGGTCGGTCACCGAAATACGTAGATAGTTTATGGAACGGTTAAAGCGGTCGAACATGAACGAGTTCTCCTTTCAAGATTTCAGTTGTTCCTGCAGGAACCGAAATGTACCCAAATGCTTGATGATAAGCATGAATATGTGCAGACCCATGATATTCAACCAACGTGACTTCGTTTTGATTGGTAATCTGAACCGGCAAACATTCCTCTCGGTCGGTTTTTTTTCTGAAATAATCGTGACTCATCGGCATGGGTAATTGAATTTCAGGCTGCTGATAATTCATCAATTTCCTAAGAAACGGCAAAGCAAAAACCTCGAACTGAATAAACGACGAAACCGGATTTCCCGGCAGTCCAATAATGTATTTGTTTCCTTTCGATGCAAAAGTGATGTGCTGACCGGGTTTAATGTTGATTTTGTTGAAATGGATTTCGAACCCAAGTTTCTGAATAATCTTGGGAACAAAATCAAAATCGCCCACCGAAACTCCTCCTGAAAGAATGGTTACATCACTTTCAGCTACCGATTTCTCGATGATTTTTGTGGTTAATTGTTCGTCGTCGGGTACAATTCCGTAGTAATTTACCGGAAACCCCTGTTTTGTGGCCTGAGCAAAAAGCTGAGGACCATTCGAATTGCGAATTTGTGATGATCGTGGCGTAACCTCAGGATTAACCAGCTCCGATCCGGTTGAAATAATGCCCACTTGTGGTTTTTGATAAACCAACGGGTTGATGCACCCGACTGATGCCAATATGGCGACATGCTGCGGTTTTACCATCGTTCCCGACGAAATTACCAAATCTCCCTCTTTCAAATCCTCGCCTTTCAGGCAAATGTTCGAATTGGTTTTTTCTCCCGTAAACTTTATTTTTCCAGTGGCAGTTTCGCTTGAATATTCAACCATGAATACCGTATCAGCGCCTTCAGGAACCTGAGCGCCAGTCATGATTTTGGAACATTGGCCCAAAGCAATACTTTTGGTTGGAGTGTATCCGGCAGGAATAATCTCAACGACCTCAAGTTCCATATCCAAATCAGCCCTACGACAAGCGTAACCATCCATGGCCGATTTGTGAAAGGGCGGCATATCGGCATCGGCAATAACATCCTGAGCCAAAATACATCCGGACGATTGCAAAAAATCTATAGTTTCGGTTCCCAATAATTGAGCTTTCGAAAAAGCTATTTCAAGGGCTTGTTCAAGCGTAATCATGCTCATCAATTTTCCAGAATTTATGAAAATAAACGTGTCGTGGATTAAAGCTAAATTCTTCACCATCAGAAAATACCGTGGTGTCGGCCAGTTGCCGCATTTCTATAGCCCAAGGTTTTTCAATTGCGTCACTTCCTTGTACAAATACAAAAAGTTCGGGTACCAGAATATGTCGCAATCGGGCTGATTCGACTATAAAAGGGAGATCGGGATCCAACAGGACAGAAGTTAGCTGGAAAGCTTCCTTCAAATAATCATCGGTTGTTTGAATAAAATAAACCTTTTCAGCTCCAGCCCTCAAATACCGTGAAGTATCTTTGTCTGAAGTATAATCAGTTTCCTCATAAATCCTGAAATTGCTATTCTCTACAATCGGGATTAAACCTTTGCCTGGCTCGTGAAAATGAGGCGTAATTTTAATAGCAGCCATTTTCTTCAGCGGGCTGCTGGCAATTACGTCGCAAATAAAAGTCGTTTTTCCAACATTCCGACTGGAGCCTGATACGAGCAATAAATCTTTAAATCTTAAATTCATTCTTGCGGCTTAAATACAGTTGCATGTAGGAGAAAATCGCAGACAAGCCACAAATTTGGGTAGCCGGGGTTCTCCTTTCCAATTCATTCCACATCAGTGGAAATCGGGAGGCTGAAGCGTTTCTGCTTGCAACCCATCGGTTTTTAGGTACTTATGCAAAGCACTTAGTACCTATAACTCGGAGCATTAAAAACATATGCAAATATAGAAATGTTTAGATGAGTTTCAAGAAATCTCGAATTTCAAATCTTGAGTCTTGAATAAAAAGAAGCTATTTGTCAAATTATCATTGCGATAGTTTTTTCACTCACCATTTGAGACTCAAGATTCAAGACTTTCTCTACTTTTTGTAGAAGTTCATCTGTTGAAGATAGTCCCAGCTTCGGTATGGTAAGAAGTGTCGGATGTCTTTTCCTTCTTTAATAGCATCGCGGATAAAAGTTGAGGAGATTTCCATCAGTGGCGCATTGGCAATCTGAACACGGGGATATTTCTCAGCGCTTTCAGGATTAAAGCCAGGGCGTGGATAAACAATAATGTCGTAATTGGCAAGCAAAACATCGGCATTCTTCCATTTGTGAATGCTTTCCAGATTGTCAGAGCCCATCAGGATAAAAAATTGGTGAGTTGGATATTTTTCGCTCAAATATGCCAATGTATCGATGGTGTATGATGGTTTAGGCAAACCGAATTCAACTTTGGAGGCGCGAAAACGCAAATCGTCACCAATGGCGCGATTGACCAATTCCAGACGATGATAGTCGTCGAGCAATGTTTTTTTCTTTTTCAGTGGATTTTGCGGACTCACTACAAACCAAAGCTGATCGATATCGGTGTATTCGACCATGTAATTGGCGATGGCCATGTGCCCAACATGTATGGGGTTGAAGGAGCCAAAGTAGAGTCCGGTTTTAATCATTTTGTTCCAAATTTATTTTTTTAAAGACATGCTGAATTTGTTTCAGCATCTCTTACAAATGGAGACCCTGAAACAAGTTCAGGGTGACGATGATTCTATTTTGCCGCAATAAACTCACGAATGCACTGCTCTGCCTTTTCGAAAGCTTTGGTCAGATCTTCATTTATAATTATACGGTCGAACTGATTGGCAAAAGTTAATTCATAAGCAGCTTTTGCAACCCGCTTTTCAATTACTTCAGGAGCATCGGTACAGCGCGAAACCAGCCGGTTGCGCAATTCGTCAACCGATGGAGGCTGTACAAAAACGGCGAGCGCTTCATCGCCATAAAACTTCTTGATGTTGCAGCCGCCAACCACATCCACATCAAAGATTACATTTTGTCCATTCGTACGAATTCGATCGACTTCCGACTTTAATGTCCCGTAATAAGTTCCGGCGTAAACCTCTTCCCATTCCAGAAATTCGTCATTGTCAATTTTGCTTCTGAATTCTTCCGGAGTCAGAAAATAATAATCTTTCCCATTGGTTTCGGTGTGGCGCATTCCGCGACTGGTAGCCGATATTGAAAATTCGAGATTTAAATCCTGTTCAAGCAAATGACGAACAATAGTTGTTTTGCCTGCTCCTGATGGCGCTGAAAATATGATGAGTTTTCCAAGCATAAATCAAATTAATAGTATTGCCACTAAGTCACAAACGGAAACAGGATAATCCTATTCTCCAAAATTAAACTTTGTGTCTTCGTGGCTAAATCATTTGCCTTTATAGAACATTAAGTACTTGTTCCTTAATCTTTTCCAGATTATCTTTCATCTGAACCACAATGCGCTGAAGGTTGCTTTCGTTGGCTTTTGATCCGAGTGTGTTGATTTCGCGACCAATTTCCTGAGCAATAAAACCGAGCTTCCGGCCTGAAGGTTCGTCTTCATTCATGGTTTCAGTGAAGTAGCTGCAATGATTGGCCAGACGGACTTTTTCTTCGTTGATGTCCAACTTTTCCATGTAATAAATCAACTCCTGCTCAAAGCGATTTTTATCCAGACTTCCATTCAACTGAAGCGCGTCCAGGCTTTCTTTAATCTTGGTTTTCACATTTTCCATGCGCTGAGTCTCGAAAGGCTCAACCTGATTCAATAAATCGAGAATATTGGCAATGTTGGCATCAATGTCAGCTTTCAGTGCCAGTCCTTCCTGATCGCGGAAAGTATTGAGATTTTCAAGGGTTTTTATCAGATTCTCGCGAACCACCAGCCATTCAGTTTCATCGAGTTCGTCGTACACCATTTTAACCGTTTCGGGTAGGCGCATGATGCTCTGCATGATCGATTCGTTGATTTCGAGGCCCAGATCCTGATGAACATCAGCGAGTTGGCGATAGTAATCCTTGATGATAGCCGCATTGACCCTGGAGGTACTTTCGGTTCCCAGATTATCCAGATAAATAGCAAAATCCACTTTACCTCGGGTCAGTGTTTCGGAAATTAACCGGCGTATTTCGAGGTCTTTCTCGCGGTACATCGAAGGTACACGGGTATTTATATCGAGTTGTTTGCTGTTAAGCGACTTTATTTCCAGGGTGATTTTTTTAGTTCCCACTTCGAATTCGGTTTTCCCGAACCCTGTCATCGATCTGATCATAAATTATGGTTTTAGGCTCTAAAGATACAGAAAAAGGAAAAGGTCATTAGGCATTAGGTATTAGAAAAATTGAAAAGTGATCAGGAACGAGCATTCGGCCAATTTTCTAATGGCAAATGACTCTTTCCCATCAAGCAATTACTCCCGATCCAATCAGTTCGTCGCCTTCGTACCAGGCTGCAAACTGTCCGGAAGTTATACCTCGCTGCTCTTCATCGAAAATGATATACATGCCATCTTCATGTTGGTAAATGGTTGCTTTTTCGAGTGGTTGACGGTAACGGATGCGGAGATCGTATCTGCGGCTTTCTCCTGAATTCATGATCAAATCAGGACGAATCCAGTGAGTTTCTTCCTTCGGAATAAAAAGCCCGGGACGGTACAACCCTGGATGTTCAGTGCCTTCTCCCACATAAATAATGTTCCGGTTGACATCAGTTCCAATGACAAACAATGGATCTTCGTGGCCGCCAATGTTGAGGCCTTTGCGCTGACCAACCGTATAATAATGAGCCCCACGGTGTTCGCCAATAACTTTACCATTCCATGGTTTATATGGAAATTCGGAGCAAAGCTTTTTGAAATTTTCTTCCGTTTTTTCGATGTTCTTTTTCTTAGCAATAAACTCGGCCGGAATTTCAATCACGTTGCCGGTTTTGGGTTCGAGTTGCTGCTGAAGAAAGGTTGGCAAATCAACTTTCCCAACAAAGCAAATGCCTTGCGAATCTTTGCGCTCGGCGGTTGGAAGGTTCTGCTGCCGGGCAATTTCGCGCACTTCAGGCTTTTCCAGATGTCCGATCGGGAACATGGCTTTCGACAATTGACACTGATTCAACTGACACAAGAAGTAACTCTGATCTTTATTCTTGTCTTTTCCGGCGAGCAATTGATGGATAATTTGTCCGTCTTTTTCAAATTCTGTAGTGCGGCAGTAATGACCGGTTGCCACAAAATCGGCGTTGTATTTCAGACATTCGTCGAGAAAAATATCGAATTTAATTTCGCGGTTACACAACACATCAGGATTGGGCGTGCGGCCTTTGCTGTATTCAGCAAACATGTAATCGACCACCCGCTGCTTGTAGTCTTTACTGAGGTCGACAATATGAAAAGGAATATCAAGTTTTTTGGCTACCATCTCGGCAATCATGGCATCGTCTTCCCAAGTACAGCGCGAGGTAATGGTTCCGGTGCGGTCGTGCCAGTTGACCATGAACAGCGCAATCACATCATGCCCCTGTTGCTTCAGCAAATAGGCAGCAACACTCGAATCAACACCTCCCGACAATCCTATAACAACCCGACTCATATTATTTTATTTGGGTTGCAAAAATAGGTAAAGAAGCGTTGTTTTCCAAAGTAATGAAAGTATTGTTGTTTGCTGCCCCTTTTATAAAAACCTGATCCGATGACTTGAAGTCATCGGATCAGGTAGTATTTTATGGCTAATCGGGTTTGCAGCGTGCCAAAACAAAATTGGAGATAAGTTTCGCTTCTTCTTCCGAAATTTTGGCCTTAAGCCTCATCCCGGGCATTACCTTTTCCCAATGAGCCTGAGTGTATTGTTCAGGTAAATGCAGGTTGTGACAACTTCCGCAATGATTGATGTATAAAGTACGACCTGCCATTAAGCTGTCGGTTGAAATACCTGCCCGGCTCGCATCGTTTATTGTTGGCAGATATAGCGTCGGACTGCACGCACCGAAGATAATCGCGGCCGCCAGGATGATCCGGTTTCGGATTTTAGAATTCATACGAAAAAATTAAACGAGCCTGAAGTCCATCTTCATCAATAATGTTGCGGCTACCGCTTTTCAGGTCCGTCAATTGGGGCATCAAAGTGAAATTCATCCAGAAACCTTGTCCTGAATAGGATACAGCAGGGCCAGCAGTCAGGATCGATTTTTCGAGTTTCCCTTCAGCAAAAACATTCTCGTTCATCACCTCAACTCCGGCAAACCATCGATTGTTGATTTTGTAGGAGAAGCCGTAGTTCCATTCCATTTTGAATTCTGTCTCTGTTTCAGCTTCAAGTTCATTCCCTTCGGCTTCAAATTCTTTTTCGAATTCGAGTTCGCCTACAAGGTTTAGGGCATGAATGAACCGTCCGGTTTGTTTATCCAAGATCAATTTCCCTTCCAGTTCAGTTTCGCCTGGAGCAAGTGCATACTCAAAATACACTGCCGAACCCAGTTTGTCAGCCACCGGATCGCTCAGTTTCAGTTTCCACTCATTGGCAAAACTGTACGATGTATTCGAATTCAAAAAATCAATTCCGTTATTTTCAGTGATACCTTTGCTGTAACCGTAATTCAGGTAAAATGCAGTTTGCAGTTTTCCCCCGAGCCCAACTTCGAACTCAAGGCTATGGTTCAATCCCCGGTAAAAGTCTTTACGTCCGGTCCCCAGAGTTGACCAAACTTCAAGCTCTTTCTGCCCCTTATTTAAAACGTTACTTTGGTAGGTATAAGTGAAAACCCGGTCTTGTGCAACAGCACTAATGGTTACTAAAAACGCAGCCAGAAATAGAATTTTTCTCATTTGATGATTTTTGTTCGTTTAACGGAAGCAAAAGTACCGGAGGCACAATCATCAAACAATCCCTAAAAATGGGGATTTATATCAAGTCGGCAGTATCAATTTCGTTTACATCGATTATCTTTTTCAAAATGGCATACATCGTTAATCCGGAAGCCGATTTGATACCGGTTTTTTCAGAAATATTTTTCCGGTGCGAAATAACAGTATGCGTACTGACAAACAGCAAATCGGCAATTTCCTTATTCGAGTGGCCTTTGGTTACCATTTGCAACACCTCAATTTCACGTTTGGTAAGTTCAGTATCAGTATCTTTATTCTGATCCGAAATGAATGAATTCAGGATTTCGTTCACCTTGTAGCAAATCAAAGTTGGCGCATCGAAAAGATTGATGGTTTGATTGGAATACACTGAATCGGCTTCCAAATGAAGTGTCATAAATTGTATTTGTTGGGCCGAAACAAGTATTTTCCGCATAAGCGCGCTGCTCTTTTCCTGTTCTTCTAAAGTCGCTATGATTAAAATATGACCATTCATTGCCTGAAAGTCGATCAATTCGTCGCCCCGGTGAAGCAAGACAACTTCGCTGGCCAGGCTACCCTTCAGCACCTCAAAAAGACCGGTTAGAACCAGGTCTGATTGGCTGATCACCACAATAGATCTGTTCTGATTGCTATTCATTGCTTACCAACAATTTTTCGAGCTGTTTTACCTTAGGGATCATAATATGGTCTTCGATCCGTGAATGGTTCTTCAAATCTTTTTCGAACATGAAGAGATTGGCCAGAAATGCATTTCCCCGGTTCTGATCGTAATTGGGTGGCAAGTATTTAATAATGATGTTGGTCAGATCGTCCATTTTGTCATCCATGTTCGAGTGTTCTTTTTCGAAGCTTGAAATTGAATACTCCGGATACCTCTGTTTAAATTGTTCTCTGGACGCCCGATTTTCGACAACACGATTCAGCTCCAGAATGTACGGAAACATTTCCCGCTCTTCGAAATTGATGTGAATAACGAACTCATCTTTAAACTTGGTATAAAACTTCCTGACCAAATCGTTTTCTGTATTTTCATCCGGGCTGGCTGACAGGAAAAGCTCGATCAGCCTGTCATTTTCAGGAATCAGGTAATCTTTGTAATACTGATGTGTTTTTATCAGGTATTCAATAACCATCGATACCGAAAAGTCGAGCAAACGCTTCTCCGGGAAGTATGCTTCGTAATGAAAAACATTGATGGTTTCGACAAAAAAATTGAGGTCGATTCCCTTTTCTTCACAAATATTGCGGATGGTTTTATCGCCAAAGCCCAATTTAATTCCTAACCGATTGATTACCGGCAACAACGAATGATCCTTGTGAATTACCGAAGCAAGTTTGCTGTTTTCGTTAAACAATTCCATGTATTTCAGTATAAAATTTAACCCTGTAAAGATGACAAAATATTCAGGAAAAGGTTCACCGCTCAAAATGCGAAAACCCCACTTGAAGTGAGGTTTCTATGTGATATTGATCCGATGACTAAAAGTCATCGGATCAATTCGCGTTAAAGTTTATGGCCTTCTGCTCCAAAATGTCCGTTTAGGTTTCTGTTCGGTCTGAGCCGATGGGTGATTGGTCGGTCTTGCCTCGCGATTGCCCGAATTTTCCCTCGCTGCCTGTCCGTTGTGCTGACGTGCAATCGGTTTTCTTGCTTGTTTTGCTGGTGCTTTCTCAGGAGTAAAATCGGTCATTGCATACGGATGATCGCTAACCACCGGAATGGTTTGAGAAATCAATCGCTGAATATCGCGCAGGAATAAAATTTCGGTATTGTCGCACAAAGAAAGTGCAATACCACTTTGCCCGGCACGCCCGGTTCTGCCAATACGGTGAACGTAGGTTTCAGGAATATTCGGTATTTCGTAATTAATCACGTGCGACAAATCGTCAACGTCAATTCCGCGAGCTGCAATATCGGTAGCTACCAATACGCGTATTTTCCCGGATTTAAAGTCTGAAAGAGCTTTCTGACGGGCATTTTGTGATTTATTACCGTGAATGGCCATCGCATTATGACCGTTCTTCTGGAGATGCTGCACTACTTTGTCGGCGCCATGTTTCGTACGGGTAAATACCAAGGCAGAAACAATTTCCGGGTTTCTGAGCAAATGAAGCAACAAGCTGCGCTTATCGGCGTAATTCACCATATACATTTGCTGTTCAACCTTTTCGGCGGTAGTCGATTCAGGAGTAACTTCCACTTTCGAAGGGTTGTTCAGGATCGTTTGCGAAAGTTTCACGATGTCAGCCGGCATAGTCGCCGAAAAGAACAACGACTGGCGCTCTCGCGGAAGCTCAGCAATGATGCGCTTTACATCGTGGATGAAACCCATGTCGAGCATGCGGTCGGCTTCGTCGAGCACAAACAATTCAATACTCCGGAAATCAATGTATCCCTGATTCATCAAGTCGAGCAAACGACCTGGCGTAGCAATCAGAATATCAATACCAGCGCGCAAGGCATCGGTTTGCGGACGTTCGCCAACACCACCAAAAATAACGGTATGTTTCAGCCCGGCATGACGCCCATAAGCTGCAAAACTTTCGCCAATCTGGATCGCCAATTCGCGGGTTGGTGTTACTATCAGGGCCTTTATTTTACGTTTTCCCCTGGCCGGATTATGTGTTTCGTGCAGAATTTGGATAATTGGAATGGCAAAAGCTGCTGTTTTTCCGGTACCTGTTTGTGCACAACCTAATAAATCTTTTCGCTGAAGTATGATGGGTATTGCTTGTTCCTGAATTGGGGTAGGTGTTTCGTAACCTTCTGTTTTTAAAGCCCTCAGGATGGGCTCAATCAAATCTAAATTTTCAAATGACATTTTAATAATTTGGAAAGACCTTCGAATCAAACTTTTTTGACCGGCCTTTATGTTTACGCCGCGAATGTAGTCATTAATCCGACACGCTACCGAAATTCGGACTTATTTATCGTTTTTTATTGAAAAAGAAGATGTTACGGTGACATTGAAAAATAAAGGCTGCCAACTTCGTGAAATTGGCAGCCTTTATAATGAAAATTTCTTCCAACGGTTACTCTTCAATTGAACTGTAAAGAATGGCTGCTACCCGATCATAAAACTCGCCATGCCGAAAGTTATCAATTTGCATCATACCTACAAAAATCAAATCTTCTTTGGGATCGATGAAAAATTTCGTGGTAAAATATCCACTCCATTCGTAGGTTCCGGGCGATTTCGAGTTAATTCCTTTCCCTGGATCCGTGCGCAACCCAAAACCAAGACAAAAGGTCTCACCGGGTCTGTTGCTCATACCTTTTCCCTGTTGGTTCAACGTAATCATCTGATCGGCGGTCATCACTTCAATCGTTTTCCGGCTAAGAATGCGTTTACCATTGTAAATGCCGTTGTTCACTAGCGCCTGAATAAAAATGGCGTAATCCATGGCTGTCGAAGAAAGTCCACCGCCTCCGGCATAATGGCCTATATCGGTATTTTTCGGATAATCTATATTACCAGACAATTCTGAACTTACAATTATTTCTAACTTATTGTTGGCATCGTATCCGTAAATGGGCACCAATCTCGATTGCTTTTCTTTGGGTAGATAAAAATAAGTGTCTTTCATCCCAAGCGGTTCAAAAATATGCTTCCGGAAATAGTCACTCAATTTTTCTCCTGAAACAACTTCAATTACCCGCCCCAAAACATCCATGTTCAGTCCGTACATGAAATGATCTCCGGGTTGAAAGGCCAGTGGCACAGCCGCCAACCGGTTAATAAATTCTTCGGTATTCCAGGTTGGATGCGACAAACCAACACCCAGCATGTTGTTCTTTTTATAGACCGCCATAATCTTTCCGGGATAAAAATCGCCATACGCAATTCCTGAAGTGTGAGTCAGCAAGTGTCGCAAAGTAATGGGCGATTTAACCGGCACTGTGGTGTAAGTCGAATCCTTTTCATTGAAAGTATCGAGTACCTGAGTCTTTTTAAATGCCGGTATGTAATCCTGAACAGCATCGTCGAGACCCAGTTTGCCTTCTTCGTACAATTGCATGATAGCCACCGTGGTGACGGCTTTAGTCATGGAGCAAATCCGGAAAATATCATCCTTTTTGTAAGGCACCTTTGTATCGGTACTCCTGAATCCAAAGGTTTTGTTGTACACAATCTGGTTGTCGCGTGCAATCAGGAAAACTCCTCCCGGAATATATCCCTTGTTCACATAATCCTGAATGAACTGATCGAGCAACTGAAGTCGCTTTTCGGAGACGCCAACTATTGCCGGAGAACGTTCGGCTAACACATCAGAAGTGTGCTGAGCCCAGGTTGGTAACTGAAATACTACCAGTAAAATGAATGCAATTAATCTGATTCTCATAATTGTAGGTTTTAGGGTTTCTAATTTATTTATGCTGATTACAGCAACAGCAATGTATCGGATGGGAACCGATGACAGTTCCATATTTGTCGAATTCGTAATGGCAGCAATTCATAAGCAAGTCGCTGAGTTTTTGCCGGGCGCGCGCTACTCGTGATTTAGCCGCGGTGTATGTAATCCCTGTTTGGTCGGCATAATCTCTTATGCTCTTGCCTTCAAATTCAACCTGACAAAGCGCCTGACAATCCTGTCCGGGAAGGTCTTCCATAAAGAGAACCATGTCGCGGATGGTTTGTGCCATCATTTCGTCCGATTCAGCTTCTGTGTCAATCACGTCAGGAATTTCCTCAACTGATATGGGGTTATTTCTTCGATAATGGTCATTGATGATGTTTCGGGCAATCTGGAAAACCCATGACTGTACTTTAGTTTCATCGCGCAGGTTGTCGATTTTCGAATGAATCCGGATAAATGTTTCCTGAAGCAAATCGTCAGCCAGAGCCTCATCTTTTACTTTGTTCCGGATAAAATGCAGCAGGCCGTCGCTAAACCGATGCCATAATTCAGTTGTTTTTTGTTCCATCGGATTAGCTATTTGGTAGTTTGGTAAACACCCAACGCTGCCGGAAATGGCTGTAAAGCCCGCTCAAAAATGCCCAACGAGTATGCAATTGTTAATCCGTAGTTAGTCAATGGAACGCCAGCCATTCGGGCTTTCATCATACGCGAAAGCATTTCGCGGCGGTTCCACATGCAAGCCCCACAATGAATTACCAGTTTAAATTCTGACAAATTTTCGGGAAAGTCGTGTCCACGGTGATGCACAAATTCCAACTTTCCGCCCACATACTGGGTGAGCCAGCGTGGAATTTTTACGGTGCCAATGTCTTCACCAATCGGGTGATGCGAACAGGCTTCGGCAATCAAAATTTTGTCTCCGGTTTTTAGTTTGTCAATCGCCATGGCGCCTTTCACCATCTCCGGAAGGTCGCCCTGATAACGTGCAAACAAGATGGAAAAGCTGGTAAGCGGAATTTCGGGAGGAGTGTCGGCGGCCACTTTCAGGAAGGCCTGACTGTCGGTTACAACCAGTTTCGGAGGTTTATTCAGTCGGTTGAAAGCTTCGCGGAGTTCGCGTTCTTTCACGACCATGCAAAACGAATCGTTGTCGAGCAAGTCGCGGATGGTTTGTACCTGAGGCAGGATAAGTCGTCCTTTCGGCGCTTCCTTATCAATGGGAACCACCAAAATAGCAGCTTCGCCCGGACCAACCAGGTCGGCCACAATTCCGGGGCGATTAATAAAATCGTCAGGAGCATGATTCAGAATGGCTTGCCGTAAATCTAAAATCCCGGTTCCGTTAGTTGCCGAAGTTTCAACGACCGGAATGTTTTCTCCTGAAAAGCTTCTTTGCAAACAATTTCCGGCTTGGACCAAATCTGATTTGTTGAAAACCACGATCACCGGGATTGCACGATCCTTCAGTTCTTTCAGGATCGTCTCCTCGAAATCGCCCCATTCATCGGTCTTTGAAATGATTAACCCAAGTTCAGTTCGATCGAAAACCTGCATGGTTTTCTGGATACGTTTTTCGCCCAAATCACCTCGATCATCAATTCCGGCGGTATCGATAAAAAGAACGGGCCCTAACGGTAGCAACTCCATGGGCTTTTCAACGGGATCGGTTGTTGTTCCGGCAATTTCAGAAACGATTGAAACTTCCTGACTGGTTAGCGCATTAAGTATAGACGATTTGCCGGCATTTCGCCGACCAAAAATACCGATATGAAGACGGAATGATTTGGATGCTTTCATGGTATAACCACTGTTAGATCAACAAAATTAACCATTCCGAAGTTTAAAATTACAGATTGCCGTAAATAAAAAATGCCCCATAAAACATATGGAGCATTTTAAGCAGCAACAAACTTATGCTATTTCTTTGCAGGAGTAGCAGCTTCTTTTTTCTCAATTTTTTTACCAACTGGAGCAACTGCATCTTTCTTAGTAGCTTTCTTTGCAGGAGCAACAGTTTCTTTTTTTGGAGCTTCCTTTTTTACTGGATCTGTTACCATAGCGCTACCTGCGAATGCTAAACCTAAAACACAAACCGAAATTAATGCTAACTTTTTCATGATTTTAATTTTTAAATTGTTGTTTTTTTATCAGACATCCGATTCAGAAATGATTATTGAGGGAAATCAAGTTTTGTCAATCGTTTCTTTACTGATGCTGAATGATTACTTTTTTTATAATTGATTCTTCTAAATCTTCGAGATACCTATATTGTTACTTTGTTTTCTTTGATCCGGAGGTTCTTTTATGATGCTTATGACTGCCTTTTTTAGATTTACCCGATTCAGTTGAAGACGAAGAGTTCATTTGCGATACTGATACGCTTTCTGTCTGACCATTTATTACCGAGGAAACATTTGAGGCATTACCTGCAAGAGACATTATAAAAGCCAATGCGAATACCATTAAAATTATTTTCATTGTTGTTACGTTTCAACTGCTGTTGTTTTACGATTCAAATGTACAGTGGGAAAAACCTAACGAAGGTTACCGACATGTTAATGCCTTGTTAAAACTTCACCGAACATCGCTTTTATTAAATATCTTTACTTGACCGAAAAGTAAACTTAGGATCAATAGTGTTTTTGAAATCCTACAATGTATTAAAAACCAAAAAGATGAGACCGCACAAACTTCGTTTGAGCAAGAGATCGCAAAGATTGATTTTAACTATTTTAGCTAGTGCATCTATGGTTGGACTGCTTGTAATTCAGGTAGACTGGCTGATGGAATCGATTAAAATGCAGGAGGCTATTTTTGCTAAAGGGGTAAACATGGCTTTACAGCAAACCGTATTGAATATGGCTAAAGACGAAGAATTGAACACTGCCATACAGAATAGTATTGAAAAAGACAGTTTGATTAACTCGCAAGAAGTATTTACCCAGAATATTATCAGTCGTCTCGATTCAACCGTTCAGAAAGAGCTTGAGCTCTACCACATTAACCTCGATTTTCATTTTCTCCTGATCAACGGAGAAGATACATTGTCGGTAAAACCAACATCGAAGGTAAAAAACGGAGAATTGTTTCATCAGTCGTTCAATTCGCCCGATCCAAATGCAAGTATCGATCTGGCCATTCGTTTCCCCGGAAGAAGAGCTTTTATTGCAAGGCGGATAGGCATCATGTTTGCAACTTCAATCTTATTAATTCTCTTCACCATAGCATCGCTCTTCATGATTTTGGCTTATTACCGGAAAGAGCGAACCTTTGCCCAACAGGTAAAAGACATGATCGGTAACCTCACGCACGAATTTATGACCCCCATTTCGTCTATTTCTCTGGCCGGAAATATGATTTTAAATCGAAGTCAAAAATCAGGAGACCAAACAACAGTAAATTTAGTTACTGCTATAAAAGAAGAAAATAAGAAATTGCAAGGACAGGTCGACCGGCTTTTGCAATTAGCCGCAGTTGAGAACAGTGGCTTCGACTACAACAAGGCTCCTGTTGACATTCATTTAATTATCGATGACGCCATTCAAGCCATGACTTTTCAGTTAAACCAAAATGAGGCTGAAGTCAAGTGTAATTTTCAGGCACCCGCATCGGTAGTTTTGGCCGATTCCCTTCATTTGAATGACGTTTTCATTAACCTGCTATCGAATAGTCTTAAATATTCTGTTGAAAAACCTATCATCCGGATTGAGACTAAAAATTTGGATCAGAAAATTGAAATCACAGTAACTGACAATGGAATCGGGATTCCACCCCGCGAGTTTAAACGTATTTTTGAAAAGTATTACCGAATTTCGACTGGCGATATGCATACCACCAAAGGGTTTGGGATTGGGCTCTATTATGTGAAGACTGTTATTAAGGCACATCAGGGTTCCATAAAAGTGCAAAGCGAAAATCAAAAAGGAAGTAATTTTATTATTGTTCTGCCCGTTATTAAGCAAAACTGAATCAAAAAGAACATATCATGAGTCGGATTGTAAATATTCTGTTGGTCGAAGATGATTTGAACCTTGGATTTCTGTTGGTTGAATTTTTGGAATTAAAAGGATTTGCCGTCAAACTTTATCGCGATGGACTAACCGCATTCACCGGTTTTCAGAATGGCCATTTCGACTTTTGCATTCTGGATGTGATGCTTCCAAAAATGGATGGATTTACTTTGGCAAAAAAAATGAAGATTCTGAATCCCCAGATTCCGATTATCTTTCTGACTGCCCGTTCGCTTAAAGAAGACAAAATGAAAGGCTATGAAATTGGCGTTGATGATTATATCACTAAACCGTTTGACGAGGATGAGCTGTTTTATAAGATTACGGCCATTTTAAATCGTAGTCATTTATCAAAAGGCACAAGTGAAAATACGTTCCAGATTGGCCGATTCCAATTCGATTTTCAAAATCAGTCGCTTGAAATTGACGGGCAAAAACGACGGCTGACAGAGCGCGAAAGTACTATCCTCAAATTTTTATGCCTGAATAAAAACAATGTGATTCGCCGTGAGCAGATTCTAACTGCCATTTGGGGCGAAAACGATTATTTTGCCGGAAGAAGCCTCGATGTTTTCATCTCAAAACTACGCAAGTATTTTAGTCCTGACCCCTCAATTACAATCGAAAACATACCGAAGGTCGGATTTATTTTGCAAGACTAAGCAGGGAAAATTTCAATTTAACTGTATTAAATCATCGAACCAAAATTTAGTTTAGCTGTTTACTCATTAAAAACTATAACATTTAAATTTTTGTACCATGAAAAAATTATTGCCTATTTTACTCGTAACCCTGTTTTTGGGGCTTAATTCTTATGCGCAGGATTACAATACTGGTATTGGCCTTCGGGGAGGCTGGGGAACTGGATTAACCATTAAGCATTTTTTAGGTGGAAATAAGGCAGTTGAAGGTATTTTTGACTCTCAATGGCATGGTTTCCGTGTTACCGGCTTATACGAAATACATAATCAAGCCTTTGGTGTCGATCGGTTAAACTGGTATTATGGGGTTGGCGCTCACATTGGTTTCTGGGATGGCGATCATTACCGCGATTACAACAATGACAGAAATTATACGGTAATCGGAGTCGATGGAATCCTGGGTTTGGAATACAATTTCAAAGAAATCCCTTTTAACATTGGAATCGACTGGAAACCGATGATCGATCTGGGAGGTTCTTCCGGTTTTTATGGCGACGGTGGTGCTATTTCGATTCGATACATTTTCTAAACGGATAGATTTAATTTGTTGAAAGTGGTGCGGTAAATCTATCGCACCACTTTCTTTTTCCAGAAATTAGAAGTAAACATCAACTTGAAAAGATGGATTTTCAGAAAGGTTTAAAATTTCAGTCATTTGTCGAATTCTGGGAATATCTACCGGACGACGAACGTATTATTGTAGATGTACTCAGGCAGATAATTCTGGAAAATTTGCCTTCAACCTGCAAAGAAAAACTAGCTTATAACGTACCGTACTACTACGGGAATAGGCGGATCTGCCTGATTTGGCCAGGATCTGTTCCCTGGGGAGGTATTCGCGAAGGTGTTTTATTCGGGTTTTGCCAGGGATATAAATTAGCCGATCTGGACAACTATCTAATTCATGGAACCAATAAACAAGTGTATTATAAGATTTTCCATTCAGTCGACGAAATTGATGAATTGGCGATCGTAAAGCTCTTAAAAGAGGCGGTTGCTGTTGATAAGAAATTTAAGCCCAACCGAAAATGACTGTTTCATATTTAAATATTTGCCCAAAACAGGTATGCTAATTTCAGAATTACGATCCGTCAAAAGCTCTTTAACACCACATTAGTCTTCCTTCTTCATTTCAACTTTAAATCCGGGGACTTTATAGTCTTCAGGCAAATAATCTGAAGGGATAGTGGTTGTATTTCCATCGCGTGCCGAGCGATAATGAGGCGACATGATTTCGATACCTCTTTCGTTGCACAAATCCTGAATATTCTGATGCAGGATTGAGTAGATAAAGGCTTGTTTGTTTGCTTCACGGGTATAGGCGTTAATCTGATACGAGACGTAAAAATCGTCGAGGCTGATTTGTAGCACGAAAGGTATTGGTTCCTGAAGTATATAATTTGTTTTCAGTGCTGCGTCAATTAAAACCTGGTGCATATCCCGCCATGGCACATCGTATCCAATGGTAACGGTTGTGTGTATTATCAGTCCTTTTTCCGGAGCATCACTGCTGTAATTAATTGTATGGCTATTCATCACGGTTGAGTTCGGGATCGAGATAATTTCATTCTTAATTGTCCTGATTCGGGTAACCAACAACGACTTTTCAATAACATCACCGGATATATCTCCAATTTTTACCCGGTCGCCTATGCTAAATAATCGCATGTAGGTAAGCACCAATCCGGCAATAATATTCGAAAGCGATCCGGCAGAACTAAACGTAAAAAGGAAACCAAGAAAAACCGAGACTCCCTGAAAAATTGCAGAATTACTGCCCGGCAAATACGGAAAAATAACCACAACCATAAAGGCAAAAACCAAAACTTTGATAATCTGATAAGTCGGATTTGCCCAGTCGGGATAAAAACCAGTGATTTTTAAATCACCCTTTTCAATCTCCGATTTCAAAAAATACAGGCCTTTTAAAGCATACCTGAATGCACCAATAATAACCAGTATGGTAATTAAATTGGGTAGATAGTCCCACAATCCCGAAACAATTTGCTTTACCGGATTAAGGATGTATCCGAACAATGTTTCAGCAAAATTTTTGGTCCACGGAAAAATTCCGAACAAAATTGGAAGAGCAATATAAATTACTAACAAAATGATGATCCATTTCAGGATGCTATTGAGCCTTAACACAACCTCAACCTGAGCTTTGGAATCGAACAAGGTATAGTTCTGAATTTTTATACCTTTTATCAGGCGTCCCTCCTGCTCTCCTATTTTTTTTGCAGTCCATTTAAATAGTTTCCCAACATAAAATATAATTAATCCGATAATTAGCAGCACTAAAAGCGCAAGGGCGATTTCCTTTCCAAGCATCACCAAACTAATCTCCGATTTATATTTCAACAACGCAGAAACAATAACATTTCGGTACTGCTCTGCCAGCTCGACCCTTGTTGAATTATTCCAAAGAGCATCACTCTCCGAAATACTCATAATAATCTTATCCTCAAGCACAATATCGGTACTTACATCAGATTCTTCCAGTCGGATTGAGTCAGGCTTGAACCCAAAATTGGAAGCCAGTTCATTTATCCGTTTACTTATTGCGTCTGCCCTTTCTTTAGCCGAAAAACTTCCTAACCTCCCGTATATGAGAATTAGCGTATCGTTAAAAAAACCAATCACCGGAAATCCTTTTGCGGTATGCCTAAGCGAATCTATTTGCGCTTTTTTTTGTGCAAGCCGGTTCTTTTCTTTCTCTTTTAGTTCCTGAAGTTGATTCTGAAGGACTTCTTTCTCGAATCGGTCATTCGTCTTTAACAAAGTCAATCGCTCTTCCAGCTTGACTTTACTGATCGAGTCGGCAATTCGTTGCTGTTCGAATTGATTCAATTTTTTACTGAAGCTCTGAAGGATAGCTGTATTTACAGAATCGTTATTCTTTACAAAAACCTCATTCTTAGCACTTAAATTCAGGCTGAGTGCCAGAAAAACTACGCATTGAAAGAATGTAATGTAAAGCTTATTCATAGCGATTCCAGGTTTAAAATTTATTTCCGGCTGCTTAGTACATGACAAAAACATAAACAATTGATTATCAACAAAATAAGTATTAAAATATTTGCATAAAACCCTGAATATCATTATCTTACAAGGGATTACCACATCACTTAGTAAGAAATATGACACCCAGGGTAGATGCTAAAAGTAGTGAATTAGTTTCCATTTTCCATAAGCAATCAGGTTGGAATCTGGCACGAGTAAAGTTCTTTGTTTTCATGATCAGTGCACTATGTAAGGTGCAAACAGTTGGTTTTGAGAAGTTGGCTACAGCTTTTGACAGTAATGCCAGTACCAGTTCCTCTCTGAGGAGAATACAGCGGTTTATGTCTGAATATCTACTTGATACAGATTTGATCGCCAAATTAATATTCAGACTATTACCTCATGAACCACCTTTCCGTCTGGCAATGGATAGGACAAATTGGAAGTTTGGACAGCAGAATATCAATGTATTGGTAATTGCAGTTGTTTATCATGGAGTTGCTTTTCCGCTGTTGTTTAAGTTGTTGCCCAAGTTTGGTAATTCAAACACCAATGAACGCATTGAATTGATTGAACGGTTTATCCGTCTTTTTGGATCTGCTTCGTTGGATTGTTTGACCGCAGATCGGGAGTTTGTTGGAGAACGATGGATCAAGTATCTGAATGAGAACCGGATTCGTTACTATATCCGCATCCGCGAAAACTTTTGGGTTTTGCAACCTCACAATGGCAAACGAGTTAAAGCCAGTTGGCTGTTTGCCGATTTGCCGCTAAATGGTTGCCGAGTGAACCACCGTATTATTTATCTGAACGATCAACTGTGTTATCTGTCAGCCTCTAAAGTAAAGAACAAAGATGGAAAGCCTGAATTGCAGATTGTTATCTCATTCAACAAGCCAGAAGATGCACTTTGTATTTACAAAGAACGATGGCAGATTGAAACTGCTTTTAGAGCTTTAAAAACAAGTGGCTTTAATATTGAAGATACACACTTGACTGAAATTGGAAGAATTGAAAAACTGTTTGCATTGGTGATAGTAGCTTTTACATGGGCATACCTTGTCGGTGATTATTTGCACAGATACATCAAACCAATCCCGATCAAGAAACATGGAAACAAAACTAAAAGTCTATTCAAATATGGTCTAACATATATTGCAACTGTTCTTTTAAACGCTTTCTTTCAAGATGATATCGATATTTTTAAATTTTTGTCATGTACTTAGTTCCGGCTGTCATTTTAAAAATGCAAGAGATGAACAAATCGTATTTTAACACCTATTGGTATGGCAGCAAATCCTTCCCTGCTGTCCTCTCTTCGGTTTTCAACACTTCGGTTACCACATAAGTACTCATGCCACGCCATGGTAAGCTATGAAGGTATTCTTTATATCTGAGTTCAACAACTTTACCACTGTTTCGTTCAAGAATAGAGGCAATACTATCATTCGTTACGCTAAATTCGAACTCATTGCTTTGTACTGCGCCTGGAGTTGTTGATTTAAACCCATCCTGAATTAATCGTCCTTCGTAGGTTTTAAATACAAATCCCTTCTTGACAAAGAAGTTGAGGTTTCCAGCTTTTACACCTTCGCCAAAAACGAAATAATACCGCCACCAAATGAATACAGCAAGAACAACTAAAATAACCAGCAAGCTTAATTTCAGGAATTTTCTCATGACAATAAATGTTTGGATTAGTATTTCGCTTTTTTTTGAAAGAACTGAATTTAAAACTATCCCAAGATACACAAAAACACCGTGTTCCTGTCCTGATTATTTCAAAGGAGCGGATGTATTGCTATTTTTAAAGTCCTTCAGGATGATAGTGGTTATTGCATTATAATCGTTGTTGTAATGATGATTGCCCGGAAGTGTTTCAATACTGATTCCATTGCCCGAAAAAGCTTTCAGTCTTTCTTCATCCTCATCATTCCCAAAGATACAAACCGGATTCATCGCTTTGATTTGCTTCATTTCCTTAACCACATCATACTTATCTTTGGTTTTCATATGTAGCATATCAGTGAGATGTATTTCGAAATCGCCAGTCAAATCAGGAGAGAAGCAATATACCCCCTTCAATGTTTCTTTTACCGGGTCAGTAAAATTACTGGCAACGAAAGGAGCAACACATGCGCCAAAAGAGTACCCCAGCAGAACAAAAGTTTTCTTATTCCAGAGCCTCATATAATGCTGAATTGCAGGAGTTATTGCGTTAGCAACCTGGCTAGGCTGCTTTTCGTCCCAAAAATATTTCTGGGCATCGAGCCCAACAACAGGAATTCCCTTTTCAGCAAACTTTTCACAAACAGCCTGATCAAAACTCGTCCAACCGCCATCTCCCGATATAAAAAAGGCTAGTGGCAAATCATTCTTCTCGGCCGAAGGGATAACCGCTAAAGGCAAATCACTCTTATACAACGAATCGCGCTGTGCCTGCAGCAAAACATTTTCATTCGATTTTTTCTGCATGTACTCAGGTTCAGTCAACACTTTTTTGTAAGCCGAAACAAATTGTGGCAACCAATTCCGGGTAACCGCAAATCCATGGCCAACATTAGGTAAACTAACTACTTCGCCCATGGGCATATTCTCAACATATTTCCTGGTTTCGAAATAGTTACAAACCTGATCGATGGTTCCATTCATGGCAATGAACGGAGCTGTAAGATTCATACAAGGGTCAAGAATATACGTTTTCCCTTCTTTAACTGTATGCGAATTAAGGCCGTTGCCCCGACAAAGTGGCCGGTCAATTTCAATATCAGGACAGAAGCCCAACGAAATAGCGCCCTTGAACGTATTGGCCGGAGCTTGTGCCAAAGCGCCATAAGCCAAAGTTGCTCCTGAAGAGTAGCCAACCAAAATCGGCTTTAAGTACTTTCCAAATTTATATTTCTTCTGAATGGTAAGGCTAATCTCTTCCAAATCGGCTGCCGGATAATAGCATCTTGATTTTGAAGTTTTGATGTTCTTCAGGTAGGTCAGGATATTGATTCCTGCAACCATAGCACCCTGCACGACAATGTTGCTGGTCATGTCAATAGCCCCTTTATTCCAGCCGCCATCGCCTGAAATGAAAATCACAAATGAATCAGGCACATGTGTTGGATGATAAATGACAACCTTTCCAAAAGCTGCAAACGATAAAGTGTCAACAGAATTTGCTTCTGAATATTCACCTAAAAAGAAAAGTACTGCGACAATCAGAAAAGCCTGTTTCATGTTGCTATGGTTTTATCACATTGGTCAAAACAGTTGGTACCTGAAGTAATTCATAATCGTGCTGGTAGATCAGATATTTGTTGTGCCACACCGGATCGAATTTTTCTTTGTATTCGCGCAATCCTTTATAATGCGAAAATGACCTGATTTTTTCGTAGGCAAACTTCATCGACTTCTCCGGAAATGTATGCGGATCGTTGAGTCCGCTCATAGGTGCAAATCCTAAATTGACAAAGGTTATTTGTTTCGATTTCAGATATTTGAAAAGCTCAACCAAGATGAAATCCATCACTCCATTGGGCGCATCTTTTGTTTTTCGTATTAAATCGTAGGTCGCTTCATTTTTTGCATAGTCGGGTATAATGTTCAGGAAAGCAACAATTTTTTCCTCCGGACTTTCAACCGTAATAATGGTTTGCTGTTTCAGTTCATCCCAGTCGAACATGCCCTGCGAAAAGATAATTTCTGTCCGCTCCATATCATTCAACCACTCATCGCTTACCGATTTAATTTTCTGAAGAATGCCATCTTTCACCGGAGCTTCGTGAATGGTGGCTTTAAAACCACGGTCAATCACTTTATTTATCGCATTGCGCATCGGTTTTTTAGTGCCACCTTCAAGCTTAAATGTGGTTAAATCAACCACTCCCTCCTGCCCCAAAAAGAGATTTTTTTTGCGCAGTTGCTTATAAATTTCCAGACTTTCTTCCGGAACCCGGTAATAGATACTTTTCATTCCGCTTTCGTAGCAATACCTATCAAATTCAAAGATACAAGTCTTCATCTCCTCCTTGCTTTCAGCAACCGGATCTTCAAGTACTACAGCAAAATTTCCGGAGATACGGTACGAAACAAATGCCTTATTGCTTTCAGAAAAGAAAATCAGTTTATCAGCCGAAGTCTTAAAATAATCGAGCGCCGAATTTCCATGTGCTTTTAAAAGATTGTTAGCCATTTCCCGCTCTTCTTCAGAAATATTTTCATGAGGGATGTATGTTCTGACAAATGTATAAATCAGAAAACCAATGGAAAAAACGCCACTGATATTGATGGAAAGTAAAAATTTCCGTGCAAAAGCACTAGTTGGGACAAGGGTATCGCTGCTAATCAGGAAATAATTCTCGATCGTATATCCAATTGATTGCCAAACACTAAAGTCAATATTAAAATGCTTTTTGTTGAGAAAGTAAAAACCAACAATTCCGTATATCAGTGTTGCTATAGCGGTCAGAATCGAGGTTTGCAGACCCACATTTCGCATCTTCGGATTTGTTTTCACGTAGTATTCTTTCCGGGTTCCAAGTAAAATGACAATGGCCATAAAAGCGATGATGGCTTCTTCAAAATCAATAGCTTTAGTTAGGTGACCAACCAACGAAACTAAACTTAATACAATAGCAAACCACCAGGCTGTTCGTAATCCTTTCAGTAAAAATGCGGCTGTAACCAGCAACAATAACCCGGCCGTTAATACGAGGTAGTTAGACGTATGAATGGCTTGAGCTGGTAAAAACTCTTTCACAATATCCAACCTTTCAGAAATGGCCGGTGTGAGCACCGAAATGATGTTGATAATACCCAGAGCCAAAAGAAAAAATGCCGGAAAAACGCGCATCAAAAGCTTATTTACCTTCGATAAAAATGCCAGAATACCCACCAGCAAAGGCGACCAGAACTCGAAGAAACGATAAAGGAATGTAATGGCAATTGCCTCAACATTTCCGAAACCAAACCGAAGAAGCACATAAGTCATCGAAACTTCGATGGCGCCAAGTCCACGTAAAAATGGCGAAACAATCAGGAAAATGACTGAAATAATGTAGCCCAACACCGCCGCAAGCAGCGATGGAGTAAAATTGAGCGCCAACATAGCTACATACAGATGTGCAATTCCAATGAATTCAATAACTACCGACGTCAACACCGTGTAGATAAACGCTTTCTTATCAATCCGGTTATTCTGTAAATCGTTCATAAAAACCTCTGTTGTTGGCACAAACTTGACCAACAGATTGTATAAAACCCCCTTTTTAAGGATTGAACGATAGGCAAAAAACAATGCCAGTTTCAGAAGGATAATCGCAGCTAAAGCATACCACTCTCCAGAGCCAATAGTTCCCTCAACAACAGCATACAAAAAAGCAGGTATTGCAACTATGACCACCGAAAGTATTCCGATAAAGCCATAAATTGAAGAAGCAAAATGAATCTGCGTATTTTTTATTCCCTTTTTCTCGATAGCGCCGGTGAAAAATGCCAGCGACGAAACACCCCCGGCAGGCAAAAAGACGCTGATCAGATTTCGTTTTATGAACAACATGGTCGAATCGATAAGCGACACTTTATGGCGGGTTGCAGCAAAGGCAAACACATACATTAATCCCTGAAGTAAAATATAAACGACTGTTAAAGAAATACCTACAAAAACCCATTCCCAATTCGCCGAACGAAGCACATCTTTCACCTGAAACAATTCGGAACGCTCGTGCTGAATAAACCAGATTCCGATTGCAACAAAAAACAAGGTAAAAATAAATTGAAGTATGATCTTCTTGTTCTCGCGCAAGAACGGATTGGCATGTTCTTTTAAAAGGGTAGATAAATATCTGATTGATAATTCGCTTTTCATATCGGGGGATAATAATTCTGAAAATTATTCCTTGTTTTGATGTTTATCAAAATTAACAAAAATTGTCCTTCGTTGGTGTTAACCGAAAGTTAATGGCAGTAACAAACAAAAGTCATAAAAGCAAAACCCTCTTCCGGCGAACCGAAAGAGGGTTTTAAAATTTATTTATTTGAAGGGTATGCGCGATCGATTACATCATTCCGCCCATGCCGCCACCCATTCCACCGCCCATTGGTGGCATAGCTGGTTTGTCTTCTTTTTCTTCAACCAATACACATTCGGTAGTCAGGAACATACCAGCGATTGAAGCTGCATTTTCCAACGCGATGCGGGTTACTTTAGCAGGATCGATCACACCAGCTTCGTATAGGTTTTCGTAAACATCAGTGCGGGCATTGTATCCAAAATCAGCTTTTCCTTCGCTAACTTTCTGTACAACAACAGCGCCTTCTTTACCAGCATTGAAAACAATCTGGCGTAAAGGTTCCTGAATAGCGCGTTTCACGATTTCGATACCAGTGGTTTCGTCTTCGTTTTCGCCAGTTAAACCTTCCAGAACAGCAATGCTACGGATGTATGCAACACCACCACCAGGAACAATTCCTTCTTCAACAGCAGCACGGGTTGCATGCAAAGCATCGTCAACACGGTCTTTTTTCTCTTTCATTTCAACTTCTGAAGCAGCGCCGATATAAAGTACAGCAACACCACCAGCTAGTTTAGCCAAACGTTCCTGAAGTTTTTCTTTATCGTAATCAGACGTAGTTGTTTCAATCTGTTTTTTGATTTGTCCAATTCTGCTTTTAATAGCATCTTCCGAGCCTTCGCCTGCAACAACAGATGTCTTTTCTTTGTCGATGGTAATTTTATCGGCTCTTCCAAGCATTTCCAGAGTTGCGTCTTCCAATTTCATTCCTTTTTCTTCGGTAATTACTACACCACCGGTCAATACAGCTAAGTCTTCCAACATTTCTTTTCTGCGGTCGCCAAATCCTGGAGCTTTTACAGCACAAACCTTAATTGTACCCTGAAGTTTATTTACAACAAGAGCCGAAAGTGCTGTTCCGTCAACATCTTCAGCAATAATCATCAACGGACGACCAGCTTTAGCTGTTTGTTCCAAAACCGGCAGAATATCCTGAATCGTACTGATTTTTTTGTCATAGATCAGAATATATGGATGATCTAAATCAGCCGCCATTTTTTCTGAATCAGTAATGAAATATGGAGAAATGTAACCACGATCGAATTGCATACCTTCAACCAAATCAACATAAGTTTCGGTTCCTTTGGCAGCTTCAACTGTGATTACACCTTCTTTATTTACTTTTTTCATTGCTTCAGCAATCAACGATCCAATAGCGCTGTCATTATTGGCAGCAATTTTGGCAACCTGCTCAATTTTACTGAAGTCATCGCCAACATTCTGAGACTGAGCTTTAATGCTTTCAACCACTTTCAGAACAGCTTTGTCGATACCACGTTTCAAATCCATTGGATTTGCGCCGGCAGCAACGTTTTTCAAACCTACTGAAATCAATGATTGTGCAAGAACTGTGGCAGTTGTAGTTCCGTCACCAGCATCGTCACCAGTTTTGCTGGCCACTTCTTTTACCATCTGAGCACCGATGTTTTCGTATGCGTTAGAAAGTTCAATTTCTTTAGCAACAGATACACCGTCTTTGGTGATCTGTGGAGCGCCAAATTTCTTTTCGATAACCACGTTGCGGCCTTTTGGTCCGAGGGTTACTTTTACTGCATCAGCCAATTTGTCAACGCCTTTTTTCAGAAGGTCGCGGGCTTCGATATTGAATTTAATTTCTTTTGCCATTTTAAATACTTTTTAAATCGTTGTCAATCAATTATTCTGCAATAAATAACACGTCAGTTTGCGACATCAGCAAATAGTCAGCGCCATCAATGCTCAATTCGGTTCCGGAATATTTTCCGTAGAAAACCACATCGCCAACACTAATTTCCATTGGTTCGTCTTTTTTAGGAGCACCAACTAAAACTACTTCACCAACCTGTGGTTTTTCTTTTGCTGAATCAGGAATTACGATTCCGCTAGTTGTTTTCTTTTCTGCTTCCTTGGGCTGAACCAAAATTTTACCAGCCAGGATTTTTCCTTTTAAATCTGCCATTTTCGAATTATTTTAATTGGTTATAAATTTTATTTTTTTGATACCCGAACCATTCAGATATTGTGCCAAATCGATTCGTGTCGAAAATCATCTCCTGAATGGGACATTTTTGCACCTGACAATTAAACCAAACCGTGATAAAATCTATAACAGCCTGAATTTAAAACGGTTTTATCTTTAAACACGACTGTCATCTGCCGTGTCAGACTGTCAGTCCGTCTCCATTCCGTCCGAACAAAGCTTTATGCCTTGAAAACGCTCTCCCGCGGACGGTTAACCTCATTCTTTTCTCTTTCTACAAATATTTTGCACCTCTGGTGCTGAAGACCCAGCATATTGATCACTGGTTTTCATAGAACTCTTAATTGCGATGACGATCTGAATTCTCAAGACCAGCCCCCTTCCCTTTCGGGGAAGGGTTGGGGATGGGGCTTTGGAGCTTCTTTTAATAAACTTCCACGTTTGAAATAACCGGACAGGCTTTTGAATCAGAAATTACAATCCGAATATTTTGTGCTTCAGTTGGGAAAATACGCAAAATTCTTTTGTAGCCGATGGTTGTACCTTTGGCTACTGACACCCATTTCCCATCTCTTGCAATTTCAACCGAGAAGTTTTTTACACGTTGTCCCAGCTTAATGTATTCCTGAAGGATCACAAAGCTAATTAATTTAGGTGCGCCCAAATCGATTACCAAACTACCAGTTTTTTCGTCATCGTTGGTTGCCCAATACGTTTCTTTATCTCCGTCGGTAACCATCGAGGCATTGTAATCGACCGAATTTCCACGAAAACTTGACGCTGTAGCGAGCTTGTTTAATGCCAGGTTGGTTTTAAAATATCCATCGATTAATTTTTTCCAGCCTTGAAGAGCTGCCACATCAATTTCGTTGATCAATCCACGACGATCCGGAGGAATATTCAGAATCAGGTTAGCTCCGCGGCCTACCGAACTCAGGTAAATATCGAACAATTGTTCAGGGGTTTTAACCAGTGAGTCTTCTTTGGCATGGTAAAACCATCCCGGGCGAATCGAAACATCCACCTCCGCCGGAATCCAGCTTGTGCCGTTTTCACTTCCCGTATTTAACAAATTCTCAATGCCACTTTTCCCTGCATAAAGTGTATCAGGAGTAATGGTGTTCCAATTGGTTTCCTGAACCGATCCTCGTTCGTTTCCGCACCAGCGAATATCCGGGCCTGCATCGCTAAAGAAAATCACATTGGGTTCCATCTCACGCACCATTTTTAATGTGGTTGGCCAATCGTAATAGGTTTTCCCATCAATTTTTCGTTTTTCATTAGCGCCACCGTAAAATCCGTCGCCACCATTGGCGCCATCGAACCACATTTCGAAAACAGGTTTGTGAGCATCAAAAAGCTCTTTTAATTGGTTGCGGTAATATTCAACATACGAAGGAGAACCATAGTCAGCACGATTTCGATCCCAGGGAGAAAGATAAACTCCGAATTTCAAGCCGTCAACACGACAGGCTTTTTCAACTTCGTCAACCACGTCGCCTTTACCATTTTTGTATGGACTATTTTTGACCGAGTGTTCTGTGTATTTACTGGGCCATAAGCAAAAGCCATCGTGGTGCTTACATGTCAGAACCAAACCTTTTAACCCGGCGGCCTTAATGGTTTTGGTCCATTGCGTCACATCCATGGCTGTCGGATTAAAAACCGACTCTTTCTCATCGCCATATCCCCATTCTTTATCGGTGAAGGTGTTGGTGGTAAAATGCACAAAAGCGTATTGTTCCATCTCGTGCCAGGCCAATTGGCGATCAGTAGGTACAGGTAATACGGGTACTGGTGGAGGAACCGACTTCTTGCAGCCAGAGAAAATGAACAGATTACACAACAAAATCAGGCTTAATAATCGAAACGTCAGATTCATAATAGTTTAGTTTTGATGTTAGGAGGTCAGGTAAAAATAAAAAAAAGTCTTCAATGATTTTGCATTGAAGACTTTCTGTTATAGCGCGTTCAGAATTAAATCTGAATAAATTTCCTTATTTCTTAGCGTCAGAGGCCGGTGTAGTAGCCGGAGCTGGAGTAGATGCGTCAGGAGTTGCTTTAGTATCAGCAGGAGCTGGAAAAGTTGGTACCTGATTTGGATCAACGGCATTTTCGATCTGATCTTTAATTGCTGACTCTGCACCCTTTCTGGCATCTCTTGGAATAAAGGCAGTACCTCCAATGGATAGAACCAATAAAGCTCCTGCTAAAACCCAGGTTGCTTTTTCCAGGAAATCGGTTGTCTTGCGAACTCCCATGATTTGATTGGAAGATTGAAAGTTACTTGCCAAACCACCACCTTTTGAGTTCTGAACCAACACAATAAGAATCAGTAAAATACAAACGATGAATAATAAAACTGTGATCAGTGTGTACATATTAATGGAATTAATTGTTCATTAAAGTTTTGATTTTTTCGATCTGAGCGGCAAAGTAAGTACTTTTTTCCGGATATTTCAAACTTAATTTCTCAAATATCTGGATCGCTTTTTTGTAATATCCTTGCTGCGCATAAATGGTCGCCAGAGTTTCGGTTACAAAATCATCATTTTCCAACTCTTTTTGCTTCTCACTAATCATTGGCGATTCTGATTCCTGAACTTTTACCTGTGGCATTTTAGGCTGAGCTTCAAGAAATTTTTCGATCAATGTTTGCTTTTTATCAGGTTTATGCTGAATCGACCTTGCTGTTTCGCCCGTTGTCTCTTCCGTTTTATCGGTTGTTTCAAGATTGTATTCGGTCGGGAAAATGAGATTGAGAACATCAGAATCTTCCGAAGGTACTGACTGATCCAATTCTGATTGTTCAGGCATTGGTTCGTCGTTTTTTTGATTCAGGAACAAATACAAATTCCGGCGATCATGAATCCGGATAGCACCATTAATCAATTCCTGTTCGAACGACGAATCTTTCAGAATTTTTAGATTTTTCAGGTACAATATCCAACCAGATTCAAATGCAGGATACTGCTCGGTCAGCTCTTTCAATAGCGGAAGAGTTTCCTGATTCAACTGGTCAGGATGCTGTATGAATTGATAGATCTGATCGGCTGTCATAGGTTACCAGTTTGCTACTGAAGCATTAAAAATATCGTCGGCCAGTTTTTTGATGATTTCGGTAACAAGCGCATCTTCAGCATCACTAAGCGACCTGTTACTATCAAAATCTTCATATTCTGTGAATGTCTTTTCCCAATCCTGCTCATGATCTTTGTTGTTGGTGTATTTCGCCTTGATACTAATGGTGAGCCTGTTTTGAGTAGCAAGGTCACCCGTTGAAATATTCATCGGTTTCACATCGTACTCTGTAATCTGGCCTGAAAATTCAAGATCACCGTTCTCCTTAATCTGGTTGAGCGAAGTTTGCTTAATCAGCTTATTCTCCAATCCATCCGGGCCTTGAGTCAGAAGTTGGCTCAGGTTGGGATTAACCAATTTTGCACGGTTCGGGAAATAATAAACTGAGAATGTTTTAACATTGGGGGCAATAGACGCCCCGGTAAAAGAGTATGAAACTTTGCACGCTGTAAAAACCAGGGCAACGAAAACAACTGAAAGTAATATTTGTAGGGTACTTCGTTTCATAATTAATCGATGTCGTATTCTTTAATTTTCCGGTAAAGCGTTCGCTCCGAAATACCAAGTTCGCGAGCTGCATATTTTCGTTTTCCTTTGTGTTTTTCGAGCGCCTTCTGAATCATCTCAACTTCCTTATCTTCGAGCGACAATGATTCTTCAACAAATTCTTCAGTGTCAAAAATATTTTCGTGAGCTACCGGCTTGCCATTTGCCCTTGCCGTAACGGGTTGATCCGGAACATAATTGCCATTTTCTGTTTGATAAAGCTTCCTGATCAGCTGAGCATTATCGTCGCGAACATCAGCAATATTAGCTTCATTCTGAATAATATCATGAACAAGCTTTTTCAAGTCGTTCATATCCTTTTTCATGTCGAACAAAATCTGGTACAAGATTTCGCGTTCCGATGAAAACGTCTTTTCATCAACGCTGTGGTACAAAGCCGGAAGCTTATTTTCGCTGCTTACCGGGATGTAGCGCATTAATGTTTTTCCGTCGATGATACGCTCCTTTTCGATGATCGAAATTTGCTCGGTAATATTTTTCAATTGGCGCACATTGCCTGGCCACCGGTAACTTAGCAACACTCCCACCGCTTCATTATCCAAACGGATTGCTGGCATGCGATATTTATCAGCAAAATCGGAGGCAAACTTCCGGAAAAGCAGGTGAATATCTTCAGTACGGTCGCGCAGTGGCAAAACCCTGATTGGAACCGTATTCAACCGGTAATATAAATCTTCACGGAACCTTCCTTTTTCAATGGCATCGAGAATGTTCACATTGGTGGCACCAACAACCCTGACATTGGTTTTCATCACTTTCGATGATCCCACTTTCATAAACTCACCGGCTTCGAGTACGCGCAGTAACCTCACCTGTGTGGAAAGTGGCAATTCACCAATTTCGTCGAGGAAAATGGTTCCGCCATCGGCTTCTTCAAAGTATCCTTTCCGGTCGGCCATTGCACCTGTAAACGAACCCTTTTCGTGCCCGAAAAGCTCCGAATCAATGGTTCCTTCAGGAATAGCTCCGCAGTTTACGGCAATGTACTTTCCATGCTTCCGTGTCGAAAACTGATGAATAATCTGTGGGAAGGATTCTTTCCCGGTACCGCTCTCGCCTGTAATCAAGACAGAAAGGTCGGTTGGTGCAACCTGAACCGCAATCTCAATCACATGCAGCAAAGCAGGCGAACTTCCAATAATTCCGAATCGTTGTTTTATTTCCTGAATATCCATTATGAGGACAATATGTTTTTTAGCTTTGCAAAATTACTATTTTAACATTTAAATGCCGTTCAAAATTAAATTAACTTTGATTTCAATGCCTTAAGCTATGCCTGTTTTAACATGTTTTAGCTTTTTAACCTGAATTCATCAAATGTAATCATCACATGAAATGAGCATGACTGTAGAAACACGGTTTGAGGAGACAAGAAACTCATGCGAATTCCATGTGGCCATTAAAAAACAAATTATAATCACATGAACTTTATAGGAATTATCCCCGCCCGCTTTCAATCAACCCGATTTCCGGGGAAACCATTGGCTTATTTGGGTAGTAAACCCATCATTCAATGGGTGTACGAAAATGCAAAAGCAGCATTGGAAAATGTTTATGTAGCAACCGATGACGAACGAATTTATCAGGCTGTTGAAGCTTTCGGCGGAAAAGCAGTTTATACGTCACCGAATCACCAAAGCGGAACCGACCGCTGCGCCGAAGCTGCTCAAAAAATAGCAGAGTCGCTAAAATTCGATGTGGTAATCAACATTCAGGGCGACGAACCTTTTATCCGACCTGAACAAATTGAAGGGCTTAAGGCTTGCTTCGATTCACCTTTGGCTGAAATTTCAACATTAATAAAACCCATTTCAAACGCTGCCGAAATCACCAACATTAACCGCCCCAAAGTGGTGATTAACAAGAACACTGAAGCCATGTATTTTAGCCGTTCGCCCATCCCTTTTGTACGCGACAGCAAGCCTGACGAATGGATAAATCGGAATACTTTTTACAGTCATATCGGGATGTACGCTTATCGGTTCGATATTTTACTTGAGCTGACTCAACTGCCGCTTGGCATTCTAGAAAAAGCCGAATCGCTTGAACAATTGCGCTGGCTTGAAAATGGGTACAGGATCAAAACGGCACAAACTTCGTTCGAAAATATCGGCATCGATACTCCTGAAGATTTGGAAGAAGCTCGTAAATTTTTGATGTCGTAAAGCTTTCAGGAAAAATAAGACTGAATCCCGAATACTGTATGAACACGACCATCCAACATTCAAGACTCCAATGTACTGATCAAGGATTGTATTTCTTTAAAGAATCGGGTACGAGTTTATTATTTTTGCAAGCGTAATTGTTTTTCCTGAGGAAGTTATCCAGCTCATCTTTCATCTGCTTTTGGTGGTTGCTGTTTCCAAGTGGTTCAAGGTTCAAATCAGGCGCAATCCGATAAACAGTTTGGTTCGATAGGAATTGATCGGTACTCATCATATCCAGGATTTCATTTTTATTCCGCATCAACGGATAAGTCTGCAAACTTCGGAAGTCAACTGAGTTATCCAGACCATGACCAATCCATGCGGCGACCGTTGGGCGTTTGATGTATTTCGCAGCATTGAGCATCGCAATTAATGATGGCGCAATGTCGAAATGAGTAACGACTGACGAAAATTTTTCAGCCTTTTTCAGCATCGGAGAATAAATTACCAACGGCACGTGGAAGCGGTCGATTTGAGTGCTGATCGGTATTTCAGGCATGCGGTGATCGCCTGTGATAATGAAAATCGTGTTCTGAAATGAGACTAATTTACTGTATTCTTTCATGAAAGACCGGAACGAGTCATCGAAGTAGAGGATGGATGCGAACTGAGCATCGTATTGATGATCAAATGCTTTTGTTTTATCTGTCAGCTTCAGTGAATTCAGGCGATCGTTAAATTTCTGGTTGTAATAGTCCTGATTAGTTACAACAAAGGGAGAGTGCATGGCCAGAGTCAACACAACATCAAGTCTTTTTGCATCGGGATTTGAGGTGACATACTCAATATTTCTACGGAAAATCTCACGATCGCCATATCCCCATGAGAATCCACTGCTCCCTGAAGGAAGTTTTGTGTAATCGGCGCCAAATTTGCGGCTGTCGATAATCTGGTCGGTTCCTTGACGGCGAAGAAAAGATTCCATGTTATCAAATTCAGCTTCACCTCCATAAGTAAATGAACTAGTATAACCAGCCTGTTTTTTTAGCAGACTAATCAAGCTGAGATGATCAGGCATATTTTCGCCTAACTCGGAAAACCCATGATCGCCAAAAGGTAGCGAAGCAAGAGTTGACGGCAATACCTGAAAAGTTCGCCCGGATGTACTCAGGCAATTCTCCCAATACAAACTTTTTTGCATCAACGAATCGAGAAAAGGAGTAAAACTTCCCAAATAAGCATTTTCGCCACTATAGGCACGCCCAAGGCTCTCAACAATTACAAGCACAATATTTGGAGGTGTTTCTCCCAGATTAAAATACTTTCCGAGAACATCAGGAGTAGTTTCCTGATGAAGAAATGGAAAATCCGGGTTGATATACGTAAATGGATTTCCTTCAGAAGAAGCAGTAACCGGTGTAAACGTGAATATTTTATTGTTTAATGATCCTTGATTGAGGTAATGGCCAAGCATACTTTCGAAAAAAAAGTTGAGCTTATTGGAGGCGACAAACATGCTGAATTCATCGTCGTATTTGGATGAATCGGTCTCAAGTTGTTTGAACGGAAGCAAAGAAATGATCATTACAGCAGCTAATAACCAAATTAACCATGGTTTTAATCTGAAATAAACATGATTGCGAAAAACTCGAATCATAATTATCAGGAAAAGGACAATCATTATAGACGGCAAAAGATTCATTCCACCTGAAGTAGCAACAGTATGTTGTATTTCCTGAAGAGAGTAACCTAATAAGTCGGCACCAAGTGGTACCCTGGCTGTTGCGAAATACTGCATTAAAAGCATGTCCCCAAGAATCAGCAAGATGCTAATGGTAATGAAAAAGATTCGGGCTGCTTTCTGACTGAAATAGGCCAACAGCAGGAAGGGAAGCATTAAAATTGCGGAAACACGCAAATATAAAATCAGGTCGAATTTTAACCCTGAAATTAGACTCAGGTAACTGCCCTCCGGATAATTAGAGAAATTAGAAGTAATTACGAATTCGTAAAAACGAACAATCAGAATCATAGACGCCAAAATAAAACTCAGGCTAAGAAATCGTCTTAATGAACGAACGATAAGCTGTATTGATTCTCTGTAATTCATCCTAAAAATGTGTTAAAATAATCGAGCGATGCTGATATCGAAAGAGTAATACCCTGAATAGGTTCCCGGAATTAGTTCTTCATTTCCCCAGGTAGCGCCTCCATTCAGAATCCAGATACGACTAATGATATGGTTATATTCCATACGAATCGAACGCGTTTTTAAGGTTAATCTGGATTTTGCATTGACATCCACCAAATTTTGATTGTCATCAGGAGAAACGCCATAGCCAAGGCGTAATCCAATATAATTCTCCGGATCTGAAAAGTAGCGTCTGGCTTGCAATTGTCCTGAAACGGAAGTCCCATCAGAGCCCGGAGTTACATACGAGCGCAAAGAAATCCAATAATTACTGACATATTTCCCGAGTGTAGCTGTAAAGATTGATACATTAGAACTGCTAAAATACAGTTGCCTCATGCCGATTGATCCTTCGAATGATTTTGGAAAATTATGATACAATTCAACTCCAAACCGATTTTCAGGGAAAACCGAACTTCTAGAAAATCCATAATTCAGATACAGATAATTGTTTTCACTGATTTTGGGGTAGGCATCCAGTTCGTATTGAAACCCAGTGTCACCAAACCTTTGAGCCATATTTACCCGGGCAATAACAGATCCTAATTTGGTTTTGCGGCCATAGGAGAACGCCGTCAACTGCCAGGGGTCGCGGTTAAAATCCTTATCGAAAATATCGAGGGTATACGAAATTTTCAATTTGTTTTTCATTACATCAGGTCGGTATTCCTGTAATTTTTTCAACACTTCAGCCTGACCCGGATATTTCTGAATAAAATCCTCCAGCGTGGCAACGGCTTCTTTATATTTATCATTACTATGAAGTATTCGGGCTTTTTTTAGCAAGAAATCTTCTGAATATGGAGCCTTTTTCAAGGCCAGATCGCAGTACTCAATTGCCTTATCATAATTTTCAGACCAATACTCCACATCGACAAAAGCATCCAACGCGTCCATATTGTTGGGGTTGCGACTAAGCACTTCGTTCAGCACAATCCTGGTCGAATCGTATTTCCCATCCCAGGCGTAGGTTCGTCCAAGAAGCAAAGCCACATCCGAATCAAATCCCTTTGCCAGAATTGCTCTGCAAAGCTGGCGAGCCTTAGCCCTGTCTCCATTAAAAGCCAAATTTCTTGCTTCATCGTACGACTGAGCTGAAACATTGAGAAATAAGCCATTCAATACCAAAATAACCAATGCTAAAAATGGCTTTACTGAAGTTTTGTGCTTTATATCTGTTCTTAATCGGATCATATCATTATTTTTTCTGAATACCTTTCACTATTTCTTATCGTCAAAACCAACACGTGTCATATTTCCCCAAGTTTTCTTCTTCCGGATAAAGAAGTCGAAATTTCCACGCAAAGCCCAGTAAACAACCAGTGGATGAAAGATGATCGGTTCAATCCATGCCGTCAGAAGAAGTTTAATAATCATGCGCTTTTTCTTATACCTATTGTATGCCAGAAGATCGTATAAAATTGCATAGGTCGAAAAAGTGATGGAAAAAGTGTAAACAAAGAACAGCATGACATAAAAGAATGGCCAGTTAGGATTGCCAAGAAAAGCAATAACCAAGAAATAAATAATTCCAAGCAATTCGACTATTGGAGCCAACCACTCAAAAAATACCCAAAAAGGGTGAGAAACCATTCCCATAAATCCATATTTGCGATTAAGGAAAATGTTCCAGTGAATGAAAAGGGTGTCGATCGTTCCTCGAGTCCATCGATTTCTCTGGTTTCCCAAAACCTTTAAGGTAACCGGAACTTCTGTCCAGCACAATGGATCAGGAACATACGCGACTTTGTATTTGATATTTTGCTGCGACATGTATTTTCTCATCCTCACCACCAATTCCATGTCTTCGCCAACCGTTTTAGTGTAATAGCCACCACAACCAATTGCAACTTCTTTATCGAAAAGCCCAAGTGCACCCGAGATTAGCAGAAGTCCATCCAACCGGCTCCATGCCAATCTTCCCATCAGGAACGCCCGGGTATATTCAATAACCTGAAAACGCGCCCATAAGTTACTGGGGACATCAATCTCGATAAGCTGTCCATCAACAATTTTGCATGAATTGGCAATTCCAATAACACCTCCGGTTGCAATTACCCTACGATAAGGTTCTTCCAAAAATGGCTTAATCATTTTCTGAAGCGCGTATGGATCAATTATCGAATCAACGTCAATCGAGATAAAATAATCTCCTTTCGCAATATTGATTCCTGAATTGAGGGCATCGGCTTTTCCACCGTTAAATTTATCAACAATAGTAAGGTTATTGAATGCTCTTTTTCGCGATTTATAGATACCACGAATCTCCTGACAAGGTATTTTATAGTCAAATACATAAGTAACCTTTTCGAGATCAAAAGCTTCGATGGCTTTTTCAAGGGTATTGTCCTTACTTCCATCATTTACGACCACAATTTCAAAATTTGGATAGTAAAGTGCCAGCAGGGCTTTAATATTTTCAACAATGGTAAGCGATTCGTTATATGCCGGAGCTATAACTGTAATCATTGGCGCAAAAGGCGACGAGATGATAGCGTCATAATTTGTATTTAGCACAGCAAAATGATTCCGAATCAGTTCTCTGGCCGAAACTATGGCAAGCCATAAATACAAACTAAATATGCAGATTGCATAGATTAAAAAGAAATTCTCGAATATACCTGATATGAATTCTTTATACATTTGATTCAGTTTCTGGGATCAGTTACATGGGCCAGGAAAAGGTCAATTTCTAATTCACTGTTCTGGTTTAAAATTTTCAACCTTTCCTGCCCTTCACTATTCATGTAATATAATGAACGGCATGCTTCCGTTTTCAACGAGGTAGATTCTGATCGAATAATAGACTCCAGAAAATCATAATCTTCCTCATCTCCAATATTTTTCAATGCTTTTATAATTTCAAGCTTATTGTTTTGGGTTTCCGATGAATACATATTCTTAATCATCTGTTTTCCTTCATAAAGACGTAAATCATTTACTGCATGAATAGAAAGAAATCTGGTTATTTCGATAGGACTATCAAGTAACTTATAAATCGCTGGAGCATTTTCAAGTTGCTGGAAAAATACAATCATACGCAAACTAAAATTTCGTATCGTAGGAATTTCGGAATCAAGGTAATCAACAAATGCAGGAACAGGAACCTGATGAAGCCTGAAGGTAAAAAAAGATGATAGTTGTGTCCAACGTGGAAATGGACTTGTTAAAGTCTTCAAAAAAGCAAAAGGGTCGTCAGGATGAAGCCGGACATAGGCGACCTGAGCTTCTGTTCGAACCAGAAAATGTGAATCGTTGAGATAATTTGGTATAATTTCTTTTGCATTTTCAGGATCGAGATTGGTCAATGCCTTCAATCCTTCAATCCTTTTATGGTAGAATATTGATTTTGTAAGCTTTAAGGAATCCTTTTCCAATCCGAGATTTATAAATATTTGTGGAATTTGATTATCCATCTCGCCCCGAAGGTTTTCTTTGAATACTAAAAGTACACTTGTTAATATTTTTCTGTTTAGTGGCTTTTTTAGCTTCTTCAATTTCAAAAGTGCTAAATCCCATTCAATATCACCAAATAAATATGAACTCAATACCTCTTCATATGAATTACGATAGATCTGAATATACCTCTCACGGTGGGTCTTCATTTTGTTGGTGAAATACATAACCAGAAGGACGATGGAGATATTGATAATCAATGCGAATATAAACAATATGAAAAGAATGATAATCGGGTAAGTGTAGGTCTTATCAACAAGTTGCCTGTAATATTTCCTCAGAAACAAGGGTAAATTATTATTCCCGTAATCAATCATACGGCTTTTAAATTCCGAAACATTATTATCACCTACCACCCAAAGAACAAACCTGTTAACTTCTTTTTGATGTTGACTGATCTTCGCCTCAGGCTCGTCCTGTATCTGTTTTCCTTGTCCTTCTGAAATGAAAGCTGACGAATCGATTGGGGCAACTTCATCTTGCTGCAAAGCAGAATGAAGCGAATCATCGACTCCCGAAGATAAATTATTAGATTCTTTTGAATTATTAATCTGATTGTTAACGCCACCTCTGCATTCCTCCGACATCGGAAGAATAAAAATGAAAATAAAACATAAAAATACAGTGATAAATACTTTCGGCTTACGGATGCGTACTGTCATTGATAACCATTTATAGGAGTTGCTTAAAACATGACTTAACGTCTCAATGCCAACAATTTACGAACTCTGACATTAAGCTCTACCAAACTAAATGGCTTTACCATAAAGTCGTCGGCTCCAAGATCAAAAGCTTTTAAAACGTTATCCTCCGCTCCTGCTGCTGAAAGAACCAGGATTGGAATATTCTTCTTTCTTTCGTCGCGTATAATTGTGATAACTTCATTCCCATTTACAAATGGCATGTACAAGTCTGTGATAAGTAAATCGACTTCTGTATCTTCAAGAATTTGTAAACATTCTTTGCCATCATTTGCCTTAATAATCTCGTATCCCTCGCGTTTCAAGCTATGGAAAATCGTTTCTAAAATCAACTTATTGTCTTCAGCCACTAATATTCGCTTCATCGTCGCATCATTTATATTAAACATCAGTACTTATAAAAAATCAGGGAGTATTGTCCCATTTTTTCAACAACTTCGCATTGATTCGATTTCGAAGGTACAAAAAGCATTTCAATAAAAATACTGGAATTTGCTTATCTATTTAGAATTTAAAATTATTGTTTTTCTCTAATCATGAATTACCTTCGGAAAACAATCAAATTATAGTTTTGTTTTATAACTTACTGATAAATAATTTAATGCATTCAGGAATTATTAATACATGAAATGGGCAGGTGTGTCAAAGTTAACTCAAGCTGAAAATGCATAAATGACGAGTCTTGAATATATAAATAGATCTGGTATCCTGGTGAAAATTGAAAAGAACTAAATTGAAAATTTATTGAAATGAGAAACTCAATTATATCATTAACAATCACTATTTTATGTTTCTCTGCATTCGCGATAGGATGTAAAAAAAATAGTAGCGCTGAATTACCTGCGCCAGAATTAAAAGTAGATTCTGTTTATTCATGGTTAACCAATATGCAACAAGCCAACGGACTTTTACTTAGCAGTGAAGGAGGAAGACTTGTTTCTCTCTACGATAATGCACTTGCGGCAATGGCTTTTACATCGTATGGCGATTTAGATAAAGCTGAAAAGATATTCGACTTTTTTAATGGCCGACTTGAATCGGAGCTACTAAAAAGACCCGGAGGATTTGGGCAAATGCGGACAGTTGATGGGATTCCGGTTGACAATTCACCTCACCGATGGCTTGGTGATAATGCATGGCTGCTGATTGCATTGAATAATTATCATCATGTAGCTCAAAATACGAAATACCAAAATCTAGTAACCGCATTAACCAATTGGATAATTTCGTTGCAGGATACTGATGGAGGTTTGTGGGGTGGCTATGCCTCAAACGGATCCCGTATTTCGAAAATTGCAGAAGGAAATATCGATGCTTTTAATGCTATTCCCGGATACACTTCGTTTCATCAAAAACTCCTGATCTACTTCAAAAATGTAAGGTGGGACCAAACGGATAAACTTATCATCGCATGGGCTGAAAATCCGAAATATAGATATGCACTTGATGTGCTTTCGTGGGGCTATTGTTCGTTCGAAGACTTTCCTGTTGATGTGCTATCAAAGACAAGCCGGTTTAAAACGACCCAGACATCAACAATTACAAAAAAACCAATTAGCGGATACTGCTTCGACGAGGATCGCGATGTCGTTTGGCTTGAAGGAACTGGTCAAATGGCAGTGGCTTTTATCAAAGCAAAAATGGAAAGCGAAGCTCAAAAGTGTCTTCAGGAGATGAAGAAAAATCTGATTCAGAGTAACTCTTTCCCCGGATCATACGCATTGCCCTATTCTGCCAATTTTGGAACTTCGTATGGAAGCGATGCACTTTGGACTGGTGTCGATACCAACCCGGCAGTTTCCTCAACAGCTTGGTATTTATTCGGAATGTTACGTTTTGATCCTCTGGAATTGGGCTATTCGAAAAACATCCCCAATGAAGATAAATTCTGGACTAAATAACCTCAACTCCTTTTTTTCTGAGCAATTCCAGACTTAATTCCCTGAGTTTGTATTTTTGGATTTTGCCACTGGCAGTCATCGGAAATCCATCAACAAAAAAGATAAACTGAGGAATTTTATAGCGGGCAATTTTTCCCCGACAGAATTCCTGAACAGCTTCATCTGATAATTCACTGCCTGCTTTAAGCTTGATAAACGCGCCAACTTGTTCGCCATACTTTTTGCTTGGAACGCCAACAACCTCAACGGATTCAACTTCAGGAATGTTATAAATAAAATTTTCGACTTCGCGTGGGTAAATATTTTCACCGCCACGAATAATCATGTCTTTAATACGTCCGGTAATCCGATAAAAACCGTCAGGAGTTTTCACAGCCAAATCTCCGGAATGTAGCCAGCCATCCCGATCAATTGCTTTGGCAGTAGCTTCAGGATTCTTGTAATAGCCTTTCATTACATTGTATCCACGGCAACAGATTTCTCCATGTTCGCCAACCGGGCAATCCTCACCGGTTTCCGGATTAACAATTTTAACCTCGACATTGGGGTATTCAAAACCTACTGTGGTAGCGCGCACTTCAGGTGAATTATGGGTTCGTGTCGCAGTCATTCCAGGAGAAGTTTCTGTCAATCCGTACACAATGATGATGTCTTTCATGTTCATTTTCTGCATTACCTGGTTCATGGTTTCGATGGGGCAAAGTGAACCGGCCATGATTCCGGTACGTAATGAACTTAAATCGAACATGTCGAACATCGGATGGTTCAACTCAGCAATAAACATGGTTGGGACTCCGTATAATGCCGTACATTTTTCCTTCTCAACAGAAGCCAGAACCATCAACGGATCGAAATTCTCGACCATCACCATGGTGCTTCCATGTGTTATGACTGCACAAAGCGCCAATACGCATCCAAAACAATGGAACAATGGAACACAAACCAACAACCGCTCATGGGAGGTATATCGCATAAATTCGCCTGTAGCATAACCGCAATTCAGGATATTGTGATGTGTTAACATCACTCCTTTGGGGAAACCGGTAGTTCCGGAGGTGTATTGCATATTAACCGCGTCGTGGCAACAGATGGTTTCTTTGATTAATTCCAGTTCGAAATCATCAATGTGGCTTCCGAGCAACAAAAGTTCGGAAGTATTATACATTCCACGGTGTTTCTGCGGACCAATGAAAACTACATTTTTAAGTTTGGGGAATTTTTCGCTCGACAGGTTTCCTCTTGGGCTATCTTTTAGCTCGGGAACTGAGTCAAAAATCATATTCACATAATCGCTGTCGCGGAATCCGTCGATCAAGCAAAGGGTATGAATATCTGCATCATGCAGTAAGTACTCTAACTCAGATGATTTATAATTGGTATTGATGGTTACCAGAACTGCTCCGATTTTGGCAGTGGCAAACATAAATGTCAGCCAATCAGGAACATTATTGGCCCAAATACCCACTTTATCGTCCTTCGAAACTCCAATATATAAAAGCCCTTTGGCCAGTTGATCAACCCTTTCGTTAAATTGCGAATAGGTAAATCTTAAATTCCTGTCGGCATAAACCATAAATTCCCTATCAGGAGCTTCAATGGCATACTTCTCTAATAATTCGCCAAAAGTAAAATCAAGTAATTGCATGGATTTTTATTTTCAGTATGGATTGAAATCTAAAAAGGAGCATAAACAACAGCCAGTATTTTGGCAGACATACTGTTCCCTGCATGTACATTGTGTAATACGATCGAATCGAGATAAATACTGTCGCCTTTTGCAAGCCGGTAAAGTTCCTTGCCGTAATTGATTTCAATTTCGCCCTCAAGTACATAAATAAATTCCTCTCCTTCGTGCGATGAAAGCATGTAATCCGATTGCTGCCCGGGTTCAATTTCTACAATAAACGGCTCCATGTTTCGACCAGCCTTGTCAAACGCAAGCGAGAAAAAATTCAGATGCTCGCGTGTTTCGCTGCTTTGAGAAGTAAATCTTGCCCCTTTCTGATATTCGCCTGAACGAACAACTACAGGACCATATGAATCGCTGTCGTCGAGAAAAGTACCGAGGCGAACACCAAGTGCGCGAGCGATTTTCACCAGTGGAGCCAATGACGGAATATTCTTTTCCTGTTCAATTTTTTGAATCGTTGTAATATCCATTCCACTTCTGGAAGCCAGCTCTTCAAGGCTGACCTTTTTCATTTCACGAATCTGTTTTATTTTCTCACCAACGGTTATCTCGATTGTCATAGCTGGGGGCTTTTAAGAGAGTGATTCACAAAAATAGGTTTATTTTGCTTTCAAGCAAGCCTGAAATTTATGAAACTTTGACGAAAATAGTGCTTACTGTTTCATTGATAAATTACCCGATTATTCCATTCCTGACTTGTGACACTTTTGATTTTTCCACAGAGATCAATTTTTAAATTCCACATTATTAACAATTTAGCAATTAATATTTATTGATTTCACCGCACTAACGCCTAATTTTGCGGTATGTATTCAGTACGAAAAGTCAAAACTAAGTCGGGATCTGTTGCGGTTCAGGTTGTCAGGTATGTTGGTCACAGATCGATTGTAGGCAAACATATTGGTAGCGCCAAAGACCAGATAGAAGAGGCTGTTTTGAGGCAAAGGGCATTGGAATGGATCGATGAACAAACCGCCCAGTTATCGTTGTTCCCTGCCCAAAAACAAAAACTTTTAGTTGTAGACAGGGGCGAATGCATTGGGGTGACGCACCACTTTGCTTTTCGGTTCTTCATGGGCTGTTTCGATGAATGCGGTTTATCCCATCTTCCCCGCCTGTTGCTTGATCTGGCCATTATGCGCCTTATCGAGCCTGCTTCAAAACTCCGCTCTGTTGAACTGCTGGGATATTACTTCGGCATTAAATATTCTCAACGGATTTACCGCAATATTCCAAAGTTGTCAGCATACAAGGCAGATATTGAGCAATGTGCTTACAGGGTGGCACAACAGAAGTTCAATGAACCTTTCTATTTTGTGCTGTACGATGTTACCACATTGTATTTCGAGTCGTTTAAGGCCGATGAGTTTAAAATACAAGGGTTCTCAAAGGACAACAAGTCACAGCAACCCCAAATTGTCATCGGGCTGCTGGTAACACAAACAGGGTTTCCACTGTCGTATCAGGTTTTTGCAGGCAACACATTCGAAGGAAAGACAATGCTCCCGGTTGTGGAAACGTTTACCTCAGCCCACCCGCAGACACGGCCAATTATTGTAGCCGATGCCGCAATGCTGGATGAAGAAAGGCTTGCCGAACTCAGGGAAAAGAAACTATCGTACATTGTTGGTGCACGGCTGGCCAATGCGGAACTTGGATTGGTAAAACAAATCCATGCAACATTGAACGGGAAACACGGTGCCATAGCCCGCTTTCCATCGCGATACGGTTATTTGGTGTGCGATTTTTCACTCAAACGGTATAAAAAGGAATTGAACGAGCTAAACAAGCTTGTTCAAAAAGCCGAAGAGCTGGTGGCAAAGCAGTCACTGAAAGTGAAGGCTCAATTTGTCAGGAAGGTTACTAAAGAAAAAATAGAACTCAACACGACATTGATAGAAAAAAGGAGGCTGTTGCTTGGAATTAAGGGGTATTGCACCAACTTGCCCGAACAACAACTGTCCAACCAAATGGTCATAGACCGTTACCACCAGCTCTGGCACATTGAACAATCGTTCCGCATGAGTAAGTTTGATTTGCAAACCCGCCCAATATACCATCAAAAACAAGAAGCGATCAAGGCTCACGTACTGATTTGTTTTGTCGCTCTGATAGCAGAAAAATACCTGGAAATAATCACCAAATTATCATTGAGGGAAATCCGGTTCCTTGTCTGGAACATAACAGAAACCCATATTCAAGACCGATTGACCAAACAAACATTTGTCTTCCGATCCCCCACAAAGGAAATCATGAATAGCCAACTTGCAAACCTTATTACCAAATGGAATCTGCTACCGCACTAAATGTCACAAGTCAGGACCCGATTATTCCATTGGAAGGATTTCAGATTGGCATCCACCAGAGTAAAAGAAAAAATCTAATTCTTGATAATCTTCTTAACAACTGTTGTCTGATCAGTCTTGACCGCAACAAAATAGATACTGGTAGGCTGATTGGAAAGATCGAAGATCGGTGTTTGGCTGACGCAAACAACTTTTCCGGAAAGGCGGGTTACCCTAACACTGTTAACATTTTCGCCCAGCACAGTAAATATTCCTTTCCCCGGATTTGGATAAATAACTAAGGTATTGCTACGAGTTGATTCCGGGAGACAATCAGACAGGAAATAGAAGATCGGTTAAAACCTGAAAAGATTAAACCTGTTTTCCTGAATGTTGAAAACCAGTAATTTGCCACTGATTACTTCACCATATCCGGTAATGATTTTGATGATTTCATTGGCCTGAAGTGTTCCGGTAATCCCAGGCAAAACACCCAACAACCCAATTTCATTTTCTTTATAAATTCCATCTTTGGGAACATTGGGATATAAATCTTCCAAAGTCGGTCCGCCCTGATAATTAAAAACGGTGATTTGCCCTTCGTAATTCAGGACTGAGGCAAAAGCCAGCGGCATTTTTAATTTCGCCGAAACCTGTCCGATCAGTGTCCTGGTTTTGTAATTATCGGTGCAGTCGGCCACTATATCGTATTCCTGAAAAAGTTTTTCGGCATTTTCGGGGTTGAGTCTAAAATCGTAGGTTTGAATTTCAAGTTCAGGATAAAGTGCCTGCAATTTTTGAGCTGCAATTTTTACTTTTTTGAGCCCCACTTCGGCAGTTGTGTATAAAACTTGTCGTTGCAAATTTGACAGACTTACAATATCATCGTCAACAATGCCAATTGTACCCACTCCTGCAGCTCCCAGGTAAATCAGCAACGGACTTCCCAAACCTCCGGCACCAATTACCAAAACCCTTGCATTTTTTAGTTTCTCCTGACCTTCATTCCCAATTTCAGGAAGTGAAAAATGTCGGGTAAATCTCGATAAATCTTCCTTACTCAGCTTTCTCATGATGGTGATCATGTTCGTGTTCGCCCGTGCCAATAACACAATCGCAATTTTGTCCCCATTCACTGGTGCCGTCAGTAAAAAACTCGTGTTTCCAGATGGGCACTTCATTTTTTACCTTGTCGATAATAAATTGATTCGCGTCATAAGCCTCCTTTCGGTGCCCAGCGCCGGTGATGACCACCACCGCACAACCGCTAATCTCAACCCGTCCCAAACGATGAGCGCAAATAGCCTGGTTCAGTTTGAACCGGGAAATGGCTTCCTTCAAAATCTCCTCAATCATTTTATTCGCCATGGGCTCGTAAGCTTCATATTCCAGATGTGTAACTTCCCTGCCCTTGTTATTGTCACGAACTTCGCCACTGAAAAGCACCACTGCCCCACTATTCGGATTTCGGAATTCGTCGAAAAGTTCGCTGTAATTCAGGTCTGTATGTTGCAGATGTTTCATTGTATTTAAAGTTTAACCTCCACTTGACGGCGGAATCAGAAAAATTGCGTTTTCAGTTTTTATCGGATCGCCTAACGAAACAAATGCTTCATTCACAGCAATCCTGCAACTCGTTAAAACTTCAGTTGCTTCGGGGTTGATGGCTTTTAATCCGTCAATAATTACTGAATAGTTATCTCCGGATTCAACATGAACAGTTGTTTCGCTCCCGAAATATTTCCTGAGTCCTGCAAAGCAGATAATTTTAATCGCTCTTTTATCCATTTTTATCCTCCAATATTTCTCATTGACAATTCACTTCCATGAAATTTGACTGGCTGTTTCAGGCGCAGCAATCCTCTCAGCTTTTCAGTCAGCAGAACATCGTCATGAATATAAGGTGAAAGTTTTTCGCCGTGCGCATTGCTCAAACATCCGTAGAAAATACCGTTGCTATCCATTCGCAGCCGGTTACAATCGTGGCAAAACGGAGTCGATTCGTTGGCAATAATCCCGAATGTTCCGCCACCCGAAGTCCGCCAGTAATTTGATGTTTCAGCGTATTCTCTTTTCACCGGTTCAATCGTATACTTTTCCTGAATGACGGCCAGCATTTCCTTTTCCGAAAAAAACAGCCCGTTCTCCGAATGGTACAAATGTCCCATTTTCATCAATTCCAGAAAACGGATTTTAACGCCCAACCCAGCAGCGTAATCGAGCAATGGTATAATCTGAGAATCGTTCTTTCCCCGCATGATCACTGCATTTAATTTTACATTCATTCCTGCTTTTACGGCAGCTTCAATTCCCTGAAAAACCCTTGCGGTATTGGGATGACGAGAAATTTCACCGAAGATATCCTGATCGATTGCATCGACCGAAATGTTGATTGACTTCACACCTGCATCAAAAAGTTTTGACGCTCTTTCTTTCAGTAAATATCCATTGGTAGTGAGCCGAATATCAGAAATTCCGATTTTTTGAATGTGATTAATCAAATAAAAAAGATTACTATGCAATAGCGGTTCACCACCGGTCAACCTAACGCTTTTTAACCCGGTCAAGCGATGCACCGCCTCAATCAGTTTAATAAATTCATCTGGAGCGAGAGGTTGGTCTGCAGTTTGCTCTTGGATTGTCTTTACTGATATGTTACCGAAATCCTCGCTGACACAATACACGCATGAAAAGTTACACTCATTCAATAAACTTATCCTGAGTTTTTCGAACCGCCTTCCCCGATTGTCTTCAATCTTTATCATGGTTTAATTTAACCATTTATATAATAATTTGTTCAGTCGTGTCGATCACTCATAGACTCTATTTCTGCATTTCTCGCATGGATAATAAAAAAGTATAATTCAGCGTCATCCCTTTGTTCTCCCGAATTTGTTAATCCATTATTAATCATGAAGAATCAAGCATTTAGGCAGATCGTGCCAAAAGATAACTGTTGGGTGAACCAAATAGATTTTTCCTTTGTTACGCTATTGACTAAGAAAATATTATCGCTTTACATTCTGACTTATTCGCTAAAATTGAAAGATCCTAAATTTGAAATACTATGGCAATTTTTAAATTGAAAGTTAACAGAAAAGAATATCAGGTAGATGTTGATCCTTCAACTCCGATGCTTTGGGTACTCCGGGATCATCTCAATCTGGTAGGTACCAAGTTTGGCTGTGGAATGGCACAATGCGGCGCCTGCACCATTCACCTTGACGGTGTTGCAGTGCGTTCGTGTATAACCTTTGTGGATTCAGTAGGAGACAAAGAAATAACAACCATTGAAGGACTTTCTGAAAATGGAGATCATCCGCTTCAACAAGCATGGATTGAACATGATGTGCCGCAATGTGGTTATTGCCAGAGTGGACAAATAATGAACGCAGCAGCATTATTGAAAGTAAATCCACATCCAACCGATGAAGAAATTGAATCGGCCATGAATGGCAATATTTGCCGTTGTGGAACCTACACCCGAATCAAAGCAGCCATAAAAACTGCGGCCAATTCTTAATGGACCTTATATTTCAGGTCTGCTACTAATTTTCTTTGTTGACAGATGAAACGAGCCATGAGTAAAACATACTCACACACGAGGATGACAAAATAGTGAGTTCCATATGGCAATTAAGAAGCAAATTATAGACATATGAAATAGTTAATCTAAAATCACGAAACATGACAATTGTAAAAACAGAACTCAATAGACGTTCATTTATAAAAAGTTCGTTGTTAACTGGTGGGGGTCTGCTGATTGGTTTTAACTGGCTGGCAGCAGCCTGCAGTACATCTGCATCTAAAGGACAGTCCATTCCTGACGAATGGTTTGAAATCAACGGTTATTTAAAGATCGGTGAAAATGGGGTGGTTACCATCATGTCGCCAAATCCTGAAATTGGCCAGAATGTAAAAACATCAATGCCCATGATTGTCGCGGAAGAACTGGATGTTGACTGGAAAAATGTGTTGGTTGAACAAGCTCCGTTAAACACAGCTATTTTTAACAGACAACTTGCTGGTGGAAGTGATTCCATAAAGCAAAGCTGGCCGGGTCTTCGAATGGCGGGGGCTTCAGCTCGAAAAATGCTGATGGATGCTGCTGCAAAAAAATGGAATGTACCGGTTGAAGAAATCACAACAGAACTTGGCATATTGTATCATAAAAATAGTGGCAAAAAAGCTGGTTATGGCGAAGTCGCTTCTGCCGCAGCCCAACTACCTGTCCCCAAAGAGGTCGAATTAAAAGACCTGAAAGATTTTAAAATCATTGGAACTTCTAAAAAAAATGTGGATGGGCATAAAATAGTGGTTGGCCAACCCTTGTTTGGCCTCGATTACAAAAAAGAAGGAATGCTAATTGCCATGATCGTCCATCCGCCGGCTTTTGGGATGAAACTGAAATCTTTCGATGCAACGGATGTAAAGACCAAACCTGGAATCAAAGACGTTTTTCAAATTAAATTATTTAACGACGACTATAAACCACAGTGGTGCGACACAACTTCGTTCACTGAACTGGTTGCCATTGTTGGCAATTCAACCTGGGAAGTAATGAGCGCCAAGGCGTATTTAAAAGTTGAATGGGAGCCCTTTGCGGATTATAAAATCGCCATGGCGGGTTGGGGAGGAGATCAGCTCGTTAATGTTCCATCCGGGCTTGAAAGTACGGCCGACCACAACGCCAAAATGGTGGCAGCAGCTGCCAAACCGGGTAAGATTGAGCGAAGAGATGGCAATCCGGAAGAAGCTTTTAAAAAAGCAGCCAAGGTGATTGAACGTACCTATACCGCACCATTTCTGGCACACACGCCGATGGAGCCCATGAACTTTTTTGCCGATGTATCTGCTGATAATGCGATATTAGTTGGACCAATTCAGTCTCCTGAATATATGGAAAAGACCTTGTCGGCACGGCTTGGTTTGCCACTTGAAAAAATTGACATTCAGATGACCCGGATGGGAGGTGGATTTGGACGACGCTTGTACGGACATTTTATGGTTGAAGCCGCATTGATTTCGCAAAAAGTAAAAGCGCCGGTTAAACTGATTTATACACGCGAAGATGAAATCACATTTGGCATTTATCGTCCGGCATATCACGCTTTGTATAGGGCCGCGTTGGATTCAAACAATAATCTCACTGCTTTTCATGTCAAAATGGGCGGAGTTCCTGAAAATGCACTCCATGCTAACCGGTTCCCTGCCGGAGCAGTAGATAATTACCTGGCCGAAAGTTGGGCCATTGAATCGAACATTACTGTTGGGGCAATGAGGGCACCTGGTTCCAACTTCAATGCCGTAGCGGAGCAGTCGTTCCTTGACGAGCTGGCAGAAGCAATGGGCAAAGATCCCATCCAGTTTCGTCTCGATCTATTGAAAAGGGCAAAGGAAAATCCGGTGGGCGAGAAAAACGATTACGATGCAGCCCGTTATGCCGGAGTAATTGAATTGGTGCGCGACAAATCAGGCTGGGAAAAAGATTCTGCCGGAAAGAATCGCGGAGTTGCGGCCTATTTTTGTCATAGTTCGTATGTGGCAAATGTGGTGGATATCACCGGAGATAAAGATAATCCTGTCATTCAAAAAGTTTATACTGCTATCGACTGTGGGGTTGTTGTGAATCCGGATGCTGCAATTAACATGACCGAAGGTGCCATCGTGGACGGAATTGGACAGTCCATGTATGGACAGCTCACATTTAGTAAAGGTCAACCAGATCAGGATAATTTCGATTCTTATCGTTTGATCCGGCATACCGAAGCTCCCAAAGAGATTGAAGTTCACTTTGTTCAGAATGAGATTCATCCAACAGGCCTTGGCGAACCACCTTATCCACCGGTTATGGGCGCATTGGCAAATGCTTTATACAAAGCAACCGGTGATAGATACCGCCATCAACCATTCATTAAAAACAGTTTTGAATCATAAAGAAACCCGGATATTTTTAGTTGAACGCGATGACACACGAAATAAAATTGCTGTTTCAAACATTAAAGACCTGGCAGCAACAGGGGAAAAAAGCTGTTTTTGTTACCGTGGTCGATTTGGAAGGTTCTTCCTACCGGCGTCCCGGTGTTCGCATGGTATTTAATGAAGATGGCGATTCTACAGGTGCAGTTAGTGGAGGCTGCGTTGAAACGGAAATAGAACGACAGGCTCAAAGTGTATTTAAAAGTGGGAAAGCAAAATTAATGACCTACGACGGTCGCTTGCGGATCGGCTGCGAAGGGATTCTTCATATTTTAATCGAACCAGTTTTTCTTTCTGAAGAACTTTTGAAAAACTTTGAAACGGCATTAAAACACCGGCAAAATTTCAGGATTGATGCTTATTACTATCCTGAAGTAGGCGAACATAAAAATGCAGGAACAGTCGTAATCTTGAATGGTAAAACATATTCCTTAAATCCATTTTTTGAATCAGTGCAGATTGATGATCAGGAATGCTTTTCTCAAAAATTCAACCCCCTGTTTCAATTGTATATTTTTGGAGCTGAACACGATGCTGTTCAATTGTGTCAGGCAGCCAAATTACTGGGCTGGGAAGTGACAATTGTGGCTTCGGCAGATGAATCAAAATCCTGTGATTATTTCCCGGGTGCTGATGCTTTAATCTCTCCATTTTTCGAAAACATCGACACCTCGGATGTGGATGAGCAAACGGCAGTGGTTATTATGACACACAGTTATAATAAAGATGTGCAATATCTGATGGCGCTGAAAGAGATCAGACCTGCTTACCTCGGTATTGTCGGTTCAATAAACCGGAGGGAACGATTGTTATCAACTTTACTCGACTATTTTCCGGATATTTCACCCGAATTTCTGGAACAGATTCACAGCCCGGCAGGAATCAACATTGGCGCAGAAACTGCTTCAGAGATTGCCGTTTCCATTCTGGCCGAAATCTTAGCTGTAATTCGGAATAAAAAGCCCGAAGCATTACGAAATAAAGTAGGTTCAATCCATGGCTGAAATTCCGGTTTTACTTTTGGCAGCTGGTGGTTCAAGCCGAATGGGACAACCCAAACAGTTGTTACCCTGGGGGAACCAAACCCTGATCGAGCATCAAATTGAGATTTTGCAGGATACAGGCAATCCGATTAATGTCGTTATCGGTTCAAATTCGGATCTTGTCATTCCCGTTATTGAGAAATATCCGGTAAACATCTTTATTAATACGGATTGGGAAAGTGGAATGGGTAGCTCCATTTCGTTTGGAATCGGTCAGATAATCCAGAAATTTCCGGCGGCAGATGGAGTTTTGATCACTTTGCTGGATCAACCCTTGCTTACGACTTCCTACTTTGAAAAAATGTTTGACGCCTATCAACCCAATTCTAAACAAATCCTGGTCTCACGCTCCGCTTCAGGATGGACAGGCGTTCCCGTACTTTTTGATCAATGCTTTTTGAAGGAACTTACCGAATTGAGCAATGACAAAGGCGCTAAAAAAGTTATTAAACGCCACGAAGAAAATGTAATCCGATTGGAATCTGACGACATATTGGAGGACATGGATACCTTTCAATCCTACCAACAATTATTGGAAAAATATTTGACTAAACTCTAGTTTAAAATCCGGTATTCATTCGGTGAAAATCCGGTATTCTTCTTAAACATTCGGGCAAAATGCTGTGGGTGCTTAAATCCTAACTCGTAAGCAATTTGGCTGATCGATTTGCCTGGTTCGTAAATTTTCTCCTTTGCAATTTCAATCAATTTCAACTGAATGTGCTCTTGTGCCGATTTACCGGTTTCCTTTTTTAGCAAATCGCCCAGGTAGTTGGACGATAGAAATAGTTTATCGGCACAATAACTCACCGAAGGCAGTCCGAGTTCAGTGGGCAAATTAGTTGAAAAGTATTCATCTACCACCTTTTCAAACCGTGTTAAAACATCTTTATTGACATTGCTTCGGGTTATAAACTGGCGCTCATAAAAGCGTTTACAGTAATTCAGGAACAATTCAATGTACGAAACAATAAGGGTTTTGCTGTGCGAGTCAATGGCATGTTCCAATTCATAGCCGATCTTCTCCAAACAATCATCAATAATAGCCCTTTCCCTTGTAGAGAGGTGCAGCGCCTCATTTACTTCGTACAAGAAAAATGAATAATCTTTAATATTCCTTCCCAGCGTTGTACCATGAATCAAATCAGGATGAAATACTAACGCCTTACCTTTTCCCTGCCGCTTTTCGCTCTTATCTGCAAAGCCATAAACCTGGTTTGGAGCAACGAAAACTAACGTGCCTTCTTCATAATCGTAGGTACTTACGCCGTAAACCATGTCACCACATTTCACGTCTTTCAGGAATATGGCATATATTCCCAGTTGCATCCTGAAATAGTAAAAAGGTTCCTTTTTCGCAAAATCAACAACACTTACCAGTGGATGCAAGGTTTCCTGTCCCACCATATTGTTGTATTCGGTAACGGTATTTAATCGGGTAACCTCGCTCATAACTTTTCATTTAACGTTTTATTCTCTGACAAAAGTAAAGAACTCATTTTTAAAAAAGTACAGCCAAATTAAGAATCCGTAATTTAGGTAAGCAATACCGTAATTTGGGTTATTCATTCCTGTTTTTTCCTTCGAAATTTGCACAATACAATTTTTATGAATTACAAAAACAGAAACAATGAAAGCATTCACGTATTACAACCCAACCAGAATAGAGTTCGGAAAAGGAAAAGAAAAAAACATCGGACAATTTATCGCTGAATACGGCATAACAAAAGTTCTGATTGTTTACGGTTCGGAAAGAATCAGAAAAAGCGGTTTGTTTGATACCGTAGCTGATTCATTAACTGACAACAAAATCAGTTACGAAGCGCTAGGCGGAGTGCAAAGCAACCCGGTTTTAAGCAAAGTTTATGAAGGCGTTGCATTGGCTAAATCATCGGGTGCTGAAGCTGTTTTGGCAGTTGGAGGCGGTTCGGTGCTCGACTCGTCGAAAGCCATTGCCGCTGGTGCAACTTACGATGGCGACGTTTGGGATTTTTTCACCTACAAAGCTGTTCCCAACAAAGCATTGAAGATTTTTGATATTATAACGCTTGCTGCAACCGGTAGCGAAATGAACAATTTTGCTGTGGTGACCAAAGAAGAAACCAAAGAGAAATTCAACCTGGCCGGGGCTGCAACTTTTCCAACTGTTTCAGTTATAAATCCTGAACTTCAGGCTACCGTAACAAACGAATATTTGGTTTATTCGGCTGCCGATATTTTTGCGCATAGTTTGGATATGTACCTGTCGGCCACTTATTTGCCTGAACATATGGCCGGATACGTTGAGAATATCCTGAAAACTGTTATCCGTACCACCGAAATTCTGCTTAAAGATGCAAGTAACTACGAAGCCCGTGCCGAATTTGCCTGGGCTGCCACACAAGCATTGAACTTCACCACTTTCTGCGGCGTTGAAAACAACCGCTACGACACTCACTTTATAGAACACACCTTATCGGCTGAGTACAATATTGCCCACGGAGCAGGCTTGTCGATTGTAATGCCAGCCTGGATGAAATGGCAAAAGAACAATCTGCCCGAACGCTTCGTACAATTCGCCAAAAACATGTTTAATGTTGATGGCGCTGATGCCGGAATTGAGGCTTTGAAACAATGGTATCAGAAAATTGGAGCCCCGGTAACTTTAAAAGAAGGCAACATTCCGGAAGAAGATATTCCCGTGTTGGTTGAAAAGTTATCGGTAGTTGCTAAAATGTGGGGCGCTGAAGGCTTATATACGAAAGAGATGATAACCACCGTATTGGAAAATGCGAAATAAAATAATATTGGAAATGAACGAATTCAAACAAATATTCCCATTGGGAGAGAAAAATGATGCCTATGCACCATACTTTTCAGGTCAAAGTTATTTAGCTGTGTTGACTCAGGAAGGTATACAATCCTATAATGTGACTTTCGAGCCCGGTTGTCGCAATAACTGGCATATCCATCATAAAGGCGGTCAAATACTTTATTGCACTGCTGGAACCGGTTGGTACCAGGAAGAAGGAAAACCCGCAAGACTATTGAATCCGGGGGATGTAGTAAACATTCCGGCAGGTGTCAATCACTGGCACGGGGCTGCAAAAGATAGCTGGTTTGCCCATATTGCCCTTATGGTACCGGCAGAAGGCGCGACAACAGAGTGGAGAGAACCTGTTGCCGATGAGGAGTATAACGAATTGTAACAAGAAAAAGATGGCCATCTTCGAACGATTACAAGCTGGTGAATCCGTTTCATTCGATGATCCGCAGTATTCTGAAATCTTCGGGATCGTGGCGCGCACCATGAAGCTATTGGCAGAATTGAATGCTTCTGCCGATAGTTCCACGGTTCGGAAAATATTAAGTGAAATTACAGGCACAACCATTGATTCAAGTACCACGGTATTTCTTCCATTCCAAACCAACCTGGGAATATTCACCCGTTTAGGCAAAAATGTGTTTATCAATCACGATTGTACATTTCTGGATATGGGCGGAATTACGATTGAAGAAGATGTAATGATTGGCCCCAAAGTTTGCCTGACTACTGAAAGTCACCCGATCAATCCCCAGGATCGGAAAAAGTTGCTGGTGAAACCGATTGTGATTAAGCGAAACGCCTGGATTGGAGCTGGCGCCACCGTTTTACTCGGAGTTACGGTGGGCGAAAATTCGGTAGTTGCAGCCGGAGCTGTGGTTACCAAAGATGTTCCGGCGAATACAGTGGTTGGCGGAGTTCCGGCGAAAGTGATTAAAACCCTCTGAATCTAAGTACTGAAAATGAAATAATGTCGTATTTTGATTTATTCGTTTTATTCGAACTCACCCCCTCGCATCTTCGATGCTCTCCCCCTCTCTTCCAGAAGAGAGGGGGGAAGGCCGCCTGCGGACTTCGGGGTGAGTTGCAATTAGAATTTGACATTATATTGTTCCTATTACTTATAAAATAAACAAAAGCTATGAGTATCAAAAGCAACTTTCTAAAGTGGACCCTTTTATTTATTCTAACAATAAACATAAATACAATGAATGCACAAAATAACATAAACGCAAATCAGTCTTTGAATCCACAACAGAGAAGCATTGTAAGCATTGCCGCTTTGACGGCGGTTGGCGACATCGAGCACTTAAAAACACAATTAAATAACGGGCTTGATGCAGGGCTTACCATCAATGAAATAAAAGAAGTGCTGGTACAACTCTATGCCTATTGCGGTTTTCCACGAAGCCTTAACGGTATAAATACGTTTATGAGTGTAGTGGAAGAAAGAAAAGCCAAAGGTGTAACAGATGTTGTGGGCAAAGAGGCTTCCACCATTTCCGACAATGCAAACAAATACGAGACCGGCAAGAAAACTCTGCAAACTCTTACAGGACGGGAAGAAAAGGGTCCCAAAACCGGAGCAAATGCCTTTGCGCCAGTCATTGATACTTTTTTAAAAGAACATCTCTTTGCCGATATATTCAGCCGTGATATACTTACCTACCAACAACGTGAATTAGCAACCATTTCAGTGCTTTCAGCGATGGAAGGTGTAGCGCCACAACTTCAGTTTCACCTGGGAGTAGGAATGAATATCGGACTTACAGAAAGCCAGTTGAACCAAGTCTTTTCGATTATTGAAACACATATTGGAAAGCAGCAGGCCGAAATAGCAAAAAATGTATTGTTGAAAATGACTGATAAATAGCCATAACAATACCTTGTGAATTTAACTTCAATAAAAAATAATTGACCTGAACCGAACAAGACGAAAAAATATTAAATATCAGATAATTATGAGAAAGATAACAACTTTGGCAATATTGTCCCTTATCATTTTGGGGCAGGTTTTCGCACAGACGAAAAAGAGCGATTTAAAACAAATATTCCCATTGGGAGAGAAAAATGATGCTAACGCACAATATTTCATAGGTCAGAGTTATTTGGCAGTACTAACAACGGACAATGTAACATCCTATAATGTGACTTTCGAGCCCGGTTGTCGCAACAACTGGCACATTCATCATAAAGGTGGTCAAATACTTTATTGCACTGCAGGTAATGGTTGGTATCAGGAAGAAGGAAAACCCGCACGAGCACTACGTCCGGGCGATGTGGTAAACATTCCCGCTGGAGTAAAACATTGGCATGGAGCTGCAAAAGATAGCTGGTTTGCCCATATTGCCCTTATGGTACCGGCAGAAGGTGCAACTCACGAGTGGTTAAGTCCTGTTACCGATGAGGAATACAACAAATTGAAATAGTTGATAGAGAATTTACTTGAATCGATAAAAATATGTTTATCAATCCCGGCTGTACTTTTCTTGATATTGGCGGGATAACCATTGAATAAGTATGATATGAAACGAGCATGTTCGTTACAAACACAAACACGGATGAATTGGAACGAAGTGGAAATCCGCGAAGCGAATATTCACATGCGAGTTCCATCCGGCAATTAAAAAACAAATTATTCACGGATGAAACCTATTATTTTAACAATCATCGTTTATTTCATTTCAACGTTTAGCATGAATGCACAGGAAACGCCAAAGATTAAAGTTACGGTAGGTTCAAATTCGTTTTCAGTAATAACTTACGATAATTCTACCGCACGTGCTTTTATAGCCCTTTTACCATTGACAATCACCATGAATGATGTGAACGTGAATGAGAAATATCGCCCTTTACAAGGCAATTTACCAACGTCTCCTGAAGTTCCGCCAAAGATAAATGCGGGTGACCTCATGCTTTGGGGAGCAAACGGACTGGTTTTGTTTTATGAAACATTCAATACATCATACAGTTACTCGAAAATTGGCTACATGGAAAATGCGGCCGGACTTAAAGATGCACTTGGCCCCAATAATCCAACGATAACATTTGAGGTTTTGGGAATGCCAACCGGCGCTGGAACGCTGGAACAAAACAACATTGATTTTAAAATTTCCGGTGATGGAATTTTGCATTTTTCAGGAACATCCGAAAAAATATCGCTGATAGATATGAGCGGAAAAATCCTGACTATTACCAACTCCAATACGATGAATGTAAGCAACTTCCCAAAAGGAATTTATATTCTGAAAGCTGAAAACAACAACCAGCAGAAAACAATCAAAATAAAAATTTAAAATTCGGTTAAATATGAAAACAATAGAAATATTTGTATCATCATTAAAAGTATAAAATCATGGAAACAAAAATTCAAAAACGCAAATTAGGAAACAGTGGGTTGGAAGTTTCAGCCATCGGACTTGGCTGCATGGGAATGAGCTTTGGTTACGGCACCATTTCCGATGAAAAGGAAATGATCGCCCTGATTCGGTCAGCCGTTGAAAGAGAAGTGACTTTTTTTGATACGGCCGAAGTTTATGGGCCATACATCAATGAAGAACTGGTGGGAAAAGCTCTCGAACCTTTCAAAGGACAAGTAGCGATTGCAACTAAATTCGGATTTAATTTTCAGGACGGAGTAAATACCGGACTTAATAGCCGTCCCGAGCATATTAAAAAGGTGGCTGAGGAGTCGCTGAAACGACTCAAGGTCGATGCCATCGACCTTTTCTATCAGCACCGTGTTGACCCTAATGTACCAATTGAAGACGTGGCCGGTGCCGTGAAAGACCTGATTCAGGAAGGAAAAGTAAAATATTTCGGACTTTCAGAAGCCGGAGTAAAAGTGATCCGCCGCGCACATGCCGTCCAACCGGTAACTGCCTTACAAAGCGAATACTCTTTGTGGTGGCGCGAACCCGAAGAAGAAATTATTCCAACGCTAGAAGAACTGGAAATTGGCTTTGTACCTTTTAGTCCCCTGGGCAAGGGTTTCCTAACTGGGAAAATGGACCAGAACACCACTTTCGACAGTAAAGACTTCCGGAGTACAGTTCCTCGTTTATCGCCCGAAAACCTGAAAGCCAATATGGCATTTGTCGATTTGGTTGCTGCATTTGCAAAACGGAAAAATGCTACACCGGCTCAAATTGCATTGGCATGGGTATTGGCTCAAAAGCCTTGGTTCGTGCCCATTCCAGGAACTACGAAGTTGCATCGTTTACACGAGAATCTGGGAGCTGCAGCCATCGAATTCACAGCTGACGAACTTCAGGAAATAAACGCCGCTTCATCAAAAATTGATGTTCAAGGTGACCGTTATTCAGGAGGAAGCGCAAAAATGATTAACAGGTAATTAACTTAAGCTCCACAGGAAAACGGTTGTATGACTTTTACTTTATTTTTGTGTTGTATTAGAAGTCGTTACATACCTATTTCATTTTGTAAGTACGAAAACGACTGCGTTACTTTTTAGCACTAAACCTTTGCTGCACAACCTTATGATTAAAGTGATTCAATGCCGGCTTTCATTTTTGTTTTATCTGCTTTTAGCTATTCCTGTTACCACTTTTTCACAAAAGACAGACAGTACAAAGAGTCCAATCAATTTTGGAGGTTTTGTCACGGTCACAAATAAGGGAATTTCATCCATTCCCAATTTAACTTTGGGTAAACCGGCAGCGATTGTCTTTATGTCGGTTGGCAACAGTTTCCGGTTTGAACCCGAATTTCGATTTGGCCTGGATGGAAAACCCTGGATGTTCATTTTTTGGTGGCGTTATGATATGCTAAGAACAGATAAGTTTCTTTTTAAAGTCAGAGCGAATCCAACGGTTGTTTTTAAAACCATACCGGTAACCAACAATAATGTTACTGACAACATTATAAGGACTAGCCGCACATTGACGGGAGATTTGACTGCAAGTTATTTCGCAACAAAAAACATTAGTATTATGCCATACTACATGTATGTATATGGTGTTGAAAAAGATGCCATCAAAAACACACATTATCTCGCTTTAAAAACCGCATTTTCGAATATAAAACTGACCGAACAATTTTATATGGGTTTTAACCCATCGGTGTATTTCCTGAGAATGGACAAAAATCATGGATTTTATGTAAACGCTGGCTTGAGTCTGGCAAAGCGAAATTTTCCACTATCAGTCTCAACACTTGTAAACAAGACCATACATACAGGAATTCCTGTTGGTGAGGACTTTCTTTGGAATGTCAGTCTGGTTTATACTTTCAATAATAAATACATGAAACAATGAGCACATTGACGCACACCAAACCCACGAAGAACTTTGGCTAAATTACCAAACGAAAGCAGGAACAACCAAACCGGGCACATAGTTGTTTACAAGAAATTGCAATAAATCAGTATAACAATCAGAACAATGGAAATTACGAAAGAATTATCGCCCGGACAACAAGAAGAACTAATCAGAACATTAAAAGCCCGTTTTGAGAAAAACATGAATCTGCATCAAGATATTGAATGGGCTAATGTATATTCGAGATTGGAAGCAGACGGTGAAAAACTTTGGTCGTTGAATGAAATGGAAAAAACTGGCGGCGAACCGGATGTTGTTGGTTATGATGAAAAGACCAACGAATACATTTTTCTGGATTGCTCGGCAGAAAGTCCGAAAGGCCGCAGAAGCCTTTGTTACGATCGCGAAGCGCTGGATTCGAGGAAAGAACATAAACCGGAAAATAGCGCGATTGAACTGGCTGCTTTCATGGGCATAGAGCTTTTAACAGAAGAACAATATCGGGAATTGCAAAAACTTGAAAATTTCGATACAAAAACATCCAGCTGGGTGAAAACACCTGCTGAGATTCGAAAACTTGGTGGCGCACTTTTTTGTGATCGTCGTTACAATCAGGTATTTTTGTATCACAACGGAGCAGATTCATACTATGCCGCCAGAGGGTTCCGTGGCTCACTAAAAGTCTAAATTTTGTCAGTCCGCTAAATCTGGATTTGAGATCGAATCACCTGAAAATGGATTTGCCGGAAGAAAATGGAGGTACAAATGAATAGACAAAGCTTGGCTACCTCAAGCGCAATCAGGAAATAAGACATTGACAAAATATAAAATTTATGAAGGCAAGTTATTTAATCAAACACGTCTTCGGCACATTTATAATTTTCTCAATCCTGTTTATCAGTGCTGGTAAAATCGCTTATTGGCAAGGGCTGATTTATGTGTCAATTGGGTTTCTGATGGTAGTTTTAAACTATACTGTTCTGCGGATAGATCCTGAATTGTCGAAAGAGCGCTCAAAGCCTGCCGAAGACACCAAGAAATGGGATAAGGTGCTACTGGGAATCTCTTTCATTGCCACCATTTCAATGTATGTTATTGCCGGACTTGATTCGGGCCGTTATCATTGGTCGCCCGATTTTCACTGGAGCATCTATCTGATTGGGGCAATTCTAACAGCTTTAGGGCAACTTTTATTTCTCATTGCTCAAAAACAGAATCGATTTTTTTCAAGTACAGTCCGGATTCAAACAGATAGAGATCATACGGTTTGCGACACCGGATTATACAAAATAGTCAGGCATCCTGCTTATCTGGGTTCGATTATCCAGTCAGTAGGATTTCCATTCATCTTTGGATCGTTGTGGAGTACCATACCGGTATGTGCGATGATTATTCTACTGATCATACGGACTAGTCTTGAGGATGAAACTTTGAGAAATGAATTGAAAGGTTATATCGAATATTCCGGGAAAACCCGATACAAGATTATTCCATATATCTGGTAATGATTGGAAAATTGGAAAAATAAAGAGAAATAGACTCGTATCAGCAGAATAGACTTCCTAAAACGGTAATCGCCCTAAATCAACATTTCCTCCGCTCAGGATAATTCCAACCTTTTTACCTTTTGCTTTCACTTTATTTTCGAGGATGGCAGCCAATGGAACAGCCGACGAGGGTTCGATGATGATTTTCATCCGTTCCCAAATTATGCGCATGGCCGCTACAATGCCTTCTTCTGAAACGGTTGCAATTTGATCCACTTCATTCAGTATAATCGGGAACGTGAGGCTTCCGAGCGAAGTTAACAACCCGTCGGCAATGGTTTTAGGTGACACCGAAGGTTGGAGTGTTTTCGAGTAAAACGACCGGAAAGCATCGTCAGCACCGGCAGGTTCAGCAGCAATAACTTTCGCTCCCGGAAGCAATGCTTTAGTTGAAAGCGCTGTTCCGCTTAATAATCCGCCACCACCAACAGGAGCCATCACCACATCCAGCAACCCAATTTCTTCGATCAGTTCTTTGGCAGCCGTTCCCTGTCCGCAAATCACGTTGAAATAATTGTACGGATGTATTTCGGTGGCACCGGTTTCAATTGCTACCTTTTTTAGCGTCGATTCTCTAGCTTCCAGAGTTGGGGTACAAAAAGTGATTTGTGCGCCATATCCAGCCACTGCTATTTTTTTGATTTCCGGAGCATTTTCAGGCATTACAATGTATGCCGGAATACCACGCATTCGGGCAGCTAAAGCCAAAGCCGCTGCATGGTTTCCGGATGAATGGGTGCAAACCCCGTTTTTAGCTTCCTCATCGGAAAGCGAAAAAACTGAGTTGCAGGCTCCCCGAAACTTGAAAGCGCCAACTTTTTGAAGATTTTCGCATTTAAAAAACAGCTCAGCGCCAACAATTTCGTTGATGCTTTTCGAACTTAAAACCGGTGTATGATGAATGTATGGACGAATGCGGTCGTGCGCCGCTTTAATGTCTTCAAATTTGGGTAAATTCATGGTTATTCAGGATAATATTCTAATGAAATAAGTTCCTTCTCAATCTTAAAACCAGCTTTTTGGTATGCCATTAATGCAGATTCGTGGTCTCGTTCACAAGTATGCAACCACACCTTTGCTCCATTTTGTCCGGCTACATAAACCGATGCCTGAATTAATTTTTGTCCCAGCCCTTTCCCTATCCACTCGGGTTTCAGTCCAAGATAAACAAGTTCGGTCTCAGCTTCAGCGCGAACCAGTTCGAAGAAGCCTGCAGTTTCATTTTCAACTTGAAAAAGCCAGACTTCGTTGTTTTCAGCATTCAAAATTTGAGATAGTTTTTCATACGATTTCAGCAAACGACCCGTCCAGCCCCAGTTTTCGCCAACAGCCTTGTAAATTTTAAGATACTCGTCTGCCGGAGGATTTTTCCAAAGATTGATGCTGATCAATTCGTCAGCAGAAGGCACATCCGGAAGGTTTCCGTCAAAAGTCAAAAACCATGTTTTGACAGGAATTAGCTTATATCCGGGAATTTTGTCCATAATTCAAATCCATTAAGGAAGGCTTGAGGGGCTACAGGTCATAATCCGGCAACCAGTTCTCTCAAAATCAATGTCATGTTTGGTTCGGCTTTCATGGCCACTTCCTGAACTTCTTCGTGCGAAATTTCAACGATTTGTCCGGGAACGCCACTGTCGGTTACAATCGAAATCCCGAAAACTGTCATTTCCATATGTCGGGCCACAATCACTTCCGGAACGGTTGACATGCCAACAATATCGGCGCCTAAATGACGGAACATCAGATATTCGGCAGGAGTTTCGAAAGTTGGTCCGGAGACACCCACATAAACACCCTCGCGCACTGCGATACCATTTTTTAGAGCTATTGCTTTCGCCCTATTGCGCAAATGTGGATCGTACGATTTACTCATATCCGGAAACCGGGTTCCGAGTTCATTGATATTCTTGCCACGCAGCGGATGTTCAGGGAAGAAATTAATGTGATCGGAAATAATAATCACGTCACCCACTTTATAATCGGGATTCAATCCTCCGGAAGCATTCGATACGAACAAGGTATTAATGCCCAGCATTTTCATTACACGGACCGGGAAAGTAACTTCCTTCATCGAATAGCCTTCGTAATAATGAAAACGTCCTTGCATGGCAAGTACATTTTTACCGCCAAGCTGACCAAAAATCAACTGTCCGGAATGCCCGTCAACAGTTGAAACCGGGAAATCTGGAATTTGACTGTAAGGAATAGTCAGCTCAACTGTTATTTCATTTACCAGTCCGCCCAAACCCGAACCCAGGATGATTCCGGCATCAATTGGCTTTTTTATTCTTTCGCTTATGAAGGTCGCGGTTGCTTTTATTTTCTCTAACATAGGTTACAATTTTTTCGTCGAAGTTTTTTCCTTCGCTGTCGAGGAACTTAATTTTCAACGGAATATAGAATAAATGTGATTTCACTAAAGGCGACAAATTCATGTCTTTCAATCGCATCGAATCCTTCTCGGTAGTAATAATGATTTTATTTTCAGCATCAATCCCAACAAATTTTTGTTCGATTTGCTGAATGTTTGAAGCATTAAAATTGTGATGATCAGGATATTTTAAATCGGTAATGCTTTCGGTGAATGTACTCAGGTATTTGCGCAAATGTTCCGGATTAGCAATTCCGGTAATCAATAAAACACTTACTTTATCAGATGCCAGTTTTGGCGTTCCGATAGCCTCTTCAGGAAAAACCGGAGCGAGCGGCTGATAAACCATTGTAGTAAAAAACAAGTTCTGGTAAGGGCGCAGGTTCACGTCTTTCATGATAATCCGCCGGGTGATTGGCGAAATTTCCTGCGGACATTTGGTGTAAATAATCAGGTTGGCGCGACGCATCTGCCATTTCGACTCGCGTAATCGTCCAACCGGCATCAATTGGTCCTTATCAATCGGGCGGTTAAAATCGATCAGCAAGATGTTGATCCCCGCGCTCACACTCCGGTGTTGAAAAGCATCGTCGAGCAAAATAATATCCGGCAAGTGAGCGGGCTCTTGCATCTGTATTTTTTTGATTGCATGAACACGCTTTTCGTCGACCACAACCTGAATGTTGCTAAATTTTCGTTTGATCTGGAGTGGTTCGTCGCCTACAGCCGTTGCAAGTGAATCAAAAGCAACTTCCTGATAACCTTTTGTTCTGCGCTTGTATCCCCTGCTAATCGTTGTTACCGTAAATTGTTTACTCAATAAGTCAACCAAATATTCGGTATGAGGAGTCTTCCCGGTTCCACCAACGGTAATGTTTCCGATTGATATAACCGGAATCTCGAACTCGGTTGATTTGAATACTTTATAATCGTACAGAAAATTCCGCAAGGAAATAATCAACCCATAAATAGCAGAAATAGGATAAAGAAGAAATTTGAACATGTTGACCCTTCAGAATAAATTGAATGGCGAAAATACGAAAAATTGAAGAGCGAACCGAATTATAATGTTTAATAAGCAGTTTGTTAAGGTTTCATTTTCTTGCCAGAATCCTTAAAACGAAATTCGATATTTGTTAAAGCAAATTCAAGGCATTCTTGAGGTAAGCATTAACCAATAGATAACTTTTTTTTGTGCTGGAAATGCGGTAACGCTTTTTCAGAATCTCTTCCGGACGGGCTTTTTTGATCTCCTTCAACAAATGAATGTAATAGCTGAAAGCCAGATAAACACCCAGGCGGACCTGCTTTTTTAACTGACGGATGCCTTCCATCGACTCCTGAAAATCCCGGTCAATCTCGGCTTCGAGTTGTTTCTTCGTCGCTTCAGTAAAATTCGCAAAGTCAATGTCTTTAAAATATATCCGTCCCTTTTCGCTAAAATCGTCGCGTGCATCGCGTAAAAAATTCACTTTCTGGAAAGCCTCGCCCAGCTTGCGTGCAGGAATTACCAGCTGATCGTACTTTTCGGGTTCGTCGAAATAGAAAACCCGAAGGCACATCAGGCCCACCACTTCGGCTGATCCGTATATGTATTTTTTCAAAAGTTCTGATGAATAAACCTCCTGACTCAAATCCATTTCCATACTCAACAAAAAAGCTTCAATCAATTCGCGATCAATTTTATATTTCCTGACAGCCATCTGGAAGCTGTCAATGATCGGATTTATGCTGAAACCACGATCAATCGCCTTGAAAGTTTCTTGCCTGAATTCCTCAAAGATCGTTCGCTGATCCTGATCGAAAAAGGTATCAACAATTTCGTCGGCAAAGCGCACAAACCCATAAATACTGTAAATTCCTTCACGGTATTTCCAATTCAGGACACGAACACCCAACGAAAATGAAGTGCTATAATTACGAGTCGTGATTCTACTGCAATCGAGGTTATTTTTTCGGTACAATTCCATGATCGTTCTGTATTCTTTCGGTTACCAATCGCGAACTTATGACGGTCATCGGCAATCCGGTTCCCGGAATAGTCGATGCGCCCACGTAATAGAGATTATTGAATTTTTCATCTTTGTTTTTTGGCCTGAAACCGCCAACCTGGTTGAGATCATGAGCCAAACCGAGTCCACTGCCGCGGTACAAGCCAAACATTTCTTCCCAGTGTTCAGGATTTAAAACAACCTTCACTTCGGTGTGTGCATGAAAATCGAACCCAGTCCGGTCGCTCAAATCCTGAATAATACCATCTGCAATTTCATCATCGTCTCTCCAATCCTGTTTATATCGCAAATCGGGCACTGGGCAAAGGATAAAGATACACTCCTTGCCTTCAGGTGCATAGTCTGGGTTGTGCATCGACTGAATATTGACGTAATAATAGGGTTTGTCGAGCTTTATTTTGTTCTTGAAAATTTTTCCGGCGTATTCTTCAAAATTCCGTCTCAAAAAGTAATTGTGGTGATACATGTTCGGAACTTTGGCGTCCAAACCCAGATAAATGGTCAGCGGAGCCAATGTCCATTTTTTGGCATCCAGTTTTTGTACTGAGAACTCAGGTCGTTTTAAAATAGCGCCGCGAAACCAGGCCGCATCGGCATTCACCACAAACAGATCGGCCTTCCATTCTTTTCCTGAAGTGTCAGTGAATGAACTAATCTCGCCATCTTTCTTCGAAAAACTTACAATCTCAGTATTGTAATGGATCTGAACTCCCCGTTTTTGCAGCTCCTGAAGAATTCCTTCCACGATTTTGTACATTCCACCTTTCACATTGTAATAGCCGTCATGAACTAATTCGGTGTAATTCAGCAAAGTATATACAGCCGGAGTATCGAAAGGAGTGGCTCCAAGAAAAAATCCTACGAGCGAGAAAATCACTTTCACCTCGAACGAATCAAAATTTCGTTCCATTTCACGCCACATCGAATAGAACATTTTTGGAGCGTGTTTAATTGGAACGGTTGTGAGTTTCAACAGATATTGAGTCAAAGAATCAAAATTGCGCTGAATCACAATGTTCTCGGTATCGTGAAAAATTTGCCCGGCAGCCTTCAAAAAACGGGTAATCTTCCGTTCAAAGTCAGGTTCAACATTCTGGAATTCAAGTGCCAGCTTTTTCAGGTCTTTATAAATCAGGTAGCTTCGCTGGTCGCCTTCAAAGTGAACCGAATAAAGTGGATCGAGCTCAACAAATTCAAAAGGCATTGGCATGTTGCAATCTTTCACCAATTCCTCAAACTCGTAACTCATGCTAAAAAAGGTTGGAGCCATGTCGAACTTAAACCCGCCTTTTTCAAGTAGGTTTAACCGGCCGCCAGCCCGATGGTACTTCTCGACCATCTCAACCTCGTACCCTCTGGTTGAAAGCCGAAGTGCTGTGCTTAGTCCTCCTAGACCTGTTCCGATTACTATTACCTTTTTTTGCATCTGTTTAATTTATTTACAAAATACTTAAACAAACAACTCATGAAATGTTTTAGTAATTTACGAATTTATTTTTGGAGTACATCTTGTTTTTCATCTTGACAGAAAAATTATTATCTAAAAGTAACTTTTGGATTTACTTTTTTGCCCTTTTTACCGTATCTTCCGGATGGAACTCGCATGTAATGTCATACTGCTAAAATTGAGTCCACTCCGAAAAGTCCGAGTTTATTGATTTTCAACTTTGCCACCCCTGACCCCTAAAGGGGAACTCGTTGAAAATAAATAAACTCTTCAAAGTCCCCTTCAGGGGATTTAGGGGTTTTTGACTTTTCGCAGCAGACTCAAAATTACATTTTAACAAACATGCTCGTTTCATAAATTTAGTGAATTATGACAACGGCTATCATCATCGGATCAGGAATTGGCGGGCTTGCTACTGCCATTAGGCTTGCCCGTCAGGGAATTAGTGTAGCGGTGTACGAGTCGGCTGAAAAAGCCGGCGGCAAGGTGTCGCAACTTCATTTCGATGGGTTTCGGTTCGATGCAGGACCATCGCTGCTTACTTTACCTGAATTGGTACACGAACTTCTCGATGATGACCTCCGTTTCCCGATCCGCAAACTCGATGTAATTACCAAATACTTCTATCCCGATGGAACTCAGCTTTCGGCCTTCAGCAATGTCGAAAAGTTTTCTGCTGAGGTCGGACAAAAGTTAGATATTCCATCATCAAAGGTGGTCAATTATCTCAAAAAGGCAGCTAAAGTTTATGAACTCACTTCCGACCTTTTCATTTTCGGCTCCTTCCATCGTATTAAAACCCTGATGAACTTAAAATCGCTCAGAACGCTGATTCATTTTCGGCATCTTCAGGCCTTGAATACTTTACACGAATACAACCGGCAGGAATTGAGCGACGGTCGCCTGGTTCAATTATTCGATCGATATGCCACATACAACGGCAGCAATCCCTATGAAACCCCGGCAACTCTGAGCGTAATTTCGCATCTGGAACACAACCTGGGCGCTTTTATTCCTGAAGATGGCATGTTTCAAATTACCGATTCGCTTTATCAACAAGCCTTGCGACTTGGTGTCAAGTTTCATTTCAGCCAACCCGTCCGGAAAGTAGATGCAGCCAATGGCAAGGTTTCCGGAGTTATAATCGACACAGGATTTGTCGCGGCAGATATTGTGGTTAGCGACATTGATATTCATCGGTTTTACTCATCGCTGTTGCCTGATAAAAAACGACTTGCAAGAATTACAAAAGAAGAACGATCATCGTCAGCCCTTATTTTTTACTGGGGAATGAAAGGTGTCTTTCCTGAATTAGACATCCACAATATCTTTTTCAGTTCTGATTATCAGGACGAATTTGAACACCTGTTTGAGAAAAAAAAAATATACAACGATCCGACTGTATACGTTTACATTAGCAGCAAATACAACCGATCCGACGCGCCCGAAGGTTGCGAAAACTGGTTCGTAATGATTAATGCGCCAGCCGACACCGGACAAAACTGGGATGAACTGATTGCACAATCACGAAAAAATATTCTGGAAAAGCTGGAGCGAATGTTGGGCAAAAAATTGTCGGAAAGTATCGTCAGCGAACAAATTTTGTCGCCTCCTGATATTTTTAAACAAACCGGTTCAGTCAACGGTTCATTGTATGGAAGCAGCTCCAATAGCCGTTATGCATCGTTTAACCGACATGCAAATTTCCGAAGAGACATCAACGGTTTGTATTTTGTGGGGGGCAGCGTGCATCCGGGCGGAGGAATTCCGTTATGTTTGTCGTCGGCAAACATTGTTGATGGATTGGTGAAAGAACAATTGCAAAAACGACCAAAATGAAAACGTTTACAAAAGATCAGATTGCAAAAATCGCAATCGGTTTATGGTATCTGGTTGGGATAATCGGGTTTATGATTCGCCCGTTGCAGCCCATTTTTCAACAACTCACACCTTTCGGGATGGTGGTCGCTGCTGCTTTGCTTATGTTTTTTCACGAACCCAAAAACTTGAAAAGTGGACTTGTTTTTTCAGGTATTGCTTTGTTTGGCTTTATTGTTGAGTTGATCGGAGTAAATACGCAAGCCATTTTTGGATTCTACATTTACGGAAATTCACTGGGCCCAAAACTGTGGAATACACCATTTATCATCGGTCTCAACTGGTTGGTTCTGATTTATTGCATTGCGTCACTGGCCAAACCCATTCGCAACACCTGGTATTTCCCATTAATTGGTGCAGCAACAATGGTAGGCTTCGACTGGCTGATGGAACCCGTTGCCATTGCCAACGACATGTGGTATTGGGCATGCCCGGGTATTCCAAGTAAAAATTACATCGACTGGTTTCTGGTTTCCGGATTCCTTTTTCTGATGATCCGCCTCCTGAAAGTTGAAATCAATAACCGGATTGCCGGTTTTCTATTCGCCATGCAAGTGGTGTTTTTCCTGGCTTTGAACATTTTGATTCGCACCTGATTATGGGAATACTGATCGCCTTTCTCATCCTTTCGCTTTGGGCTGCACACTTGGCTTATCTGCTGGTATTTGTCGAAGTATCTTTCGCGCCAATCATGCTGATTCACATCGCCATTCAAACCTATTTATATACCGGACTTTTCATCACGGCTCACGATGCGATGCACGGTCTGGTTTCGTCAAACCGCACAGTGAACTCGATCATTGGACAATCTGCAACATGGTTGTTTGCGGCACTCTCCTACTCCCGGCTTTACGAGAAGCATCATTTGCATCATCGGTTTCCGGGCGAAGAAGCCGATCCGGACTATTCTACCGGATCGCAAAATTTCTGGCGCTGGTGGTTTTCGTTCCTGAAAAATTATGTGAGCTGGTGGCAAATCATCATCCTGGCCATCATTTTTAATGTTTTGCAGATTTGGATTAATCAACTAAACCTCATCGTGTTCTGGGTTCTGCCTTCGATTCTGGCAACCTTTCAATTGTTTTACTTCGGTACTTACAGGCCACACAAGCTGCCACATACCGAATCGATGATGCCACACAATGCCCGAAGTCAAAATGGATCGCACGGTTGGGCCATGCTTTCGTGCTATTTCTTTGGATATCATTATGAGCACCACGAATCGCCGCACACGCCCTGGTGGAAATTGTATCGGATTAAAAACCTGAACCGATGATTAAAGCACGACACAATAACTTATATATCTGGTTTTTCAGAAATTACTTTCGACTGTTAAGCTTCTTTCAGTTTCGGAAGATGAGCGTTGTTACCGATGTAAATCTTCCTGAAAATAGGTCGGTGCTTTTATTTCAAAACCATTTTAGCTGGTGGGACGGATACTGGTCATACGAACTGAGCCGGAAAATATTCAATCGAAAATTTCATGTCATGATGCTCGAGGAACAACTACGAAAACACATGTTTCTGAACCGATGCGGAGTATTCTCAATCAAAAAAAACAATCGGGATTTTTTGGATTCGCTACAGTATGCTTCCGGGATTTTAAGCAACCCTACGAATTTAGTGGTCATCTATCCAACCGGTGAACTATTGACTCAACATCAGCAAATCATGCAGTTTCAAAAAGGAATTAACCGCATTATTGCTGGAGAAACTGATCATTTTGAAATTGTATTGGCTGTCTTTTTGGTAGACTACTTTGGATTTGCGCGTCCTGAAATCCGGATTTACCTGGAAAACTATTCCGGGAATCGAACTGTTGAATCTATTGAAAAAGCTTATCATTCGTTTTATCAAACTTGTGTAACCAAACAAACCGAATAATGGAAGTATTGGCCATTTTTACATTGGTTTTTCTTGCTCTCCGGACGCTTATTTCGCTGGCAAACCTGATGTCGCGATTGCATCTTCCAGATAAAAAGCCCATTAGCTTCCCAAAAGTATCGGTACTGATTCCGGCGCGAAATGAAGAAGCGGTACTCGGACGGTTGTTGGATAGCCTCGAAAAACAAGATTATCCCGATTTTGAAGTAATCATTTGCGATGATCATTCGTCAGACAATACCGAAGAAATCCTGAACTGGATTGCCGGCGAAGATGAGCGCTTTCACTGGTTTTTGGGCGAAAAACTTCCGGAGGATTGGCTGGGTAAAAATTTTGCCTGCTACCAACTGGCAAAAAAAGCTTCAGGAAAATACCTGATTTTTTTGGATGCCGATGTAGAATTGAGCACGAATGCAATCACCAAAGCAGTTGCTCTTTTTCAGAAAAACGGATTGGCACTGTTATCGGTTTTCCCGCAACAAAAAATGGAATCGTTTGCCGAACGCATCATTGTTCCGGTGATGAACTGGATACTGCAAAGCTTATTACCAATGATTTTGGTTCAGAAAAGCAAGTTCCCGTCACTTTCGGCGGCCAACGGGCAACTGATGATGTTTGATGCTGAAAATTATCGCACTCACCAATGGCACTCCAAGGTCAGGAAACAGAATGTGGAAGATATCCGACTGGCACGAATGATCAAATCAGAAGGATTTAAAATAGCTGTATTACTTGGAGATAACGATGTGTTTTGCCGAATGTACCGAAGTTTTGACGAGGCGGTTGTCGGTTTTTCCCGGAATATTCACGAGTATTTTGGTGGCCGAAGAATAGTCATGCTTGCCTTCTGGCTCATCGTTTGTTTTGGGCCATTCATCGTATTTTTTTCGTTTGGATGGTGGTTTTTGGGTTTATTTGTGATACTTGTTTTGGCCAATCGGTTTTTTATATCCTTAGCCTGCCGTCAAAATGTTTTTTTGTCGGTTTTGCTGCATCCGTTGCAGATGATTAGTTTTACGTTCATCGTTTTTCACCATATTTTCAGGAGAATAAAAAAAGAGACTACATGGAAGGGACGAAAAATAAAGCTTTAACGCGAAATGCAAATGGTCAGTCTCAGTGAAAATGTTACGGGATGCGGGTTCCGAGTTGTCGAAACACGAAACTCGTAACGCGCAACATCGAATGTTAAAAAATAAATACATGAAATTTAATGCACTACTATTTGCCATACTGATAATTCCTGTATTGGCGGCTACCGCTCAAAAGAAAGATCTGGCTTATTACCAGTGCGCTTTTTTTGAAAGTTACCGTGCCGGAAACATGACCCCATGGCCAGCTCTGATTGAAGAAATGGAAAAAGAAAAATCGACAGATATCGTCTGGCAAACCGAGATTTTAAAAGCGATGTACGGACTAGTTGGCTATGAATTTGGCCTACACGACAAAGAAATGGCGCGAACATATGTAGATAAAGCGGACGTTTATTTGGACAACCTTTTGGAGAAATATCCCCGCAATGCACAACTCCATAGCCTGGCAGGCGCTTTTTACGGGTATAAGATTGCCCTCGCGTTTTATAAAGCTCCGTTCCTGGGGCCCAAAAGCATGTATCACATGGATAAAGCACTTGAACTTGATCCGACGGAGCCAATGGGCTACATCGAAAAAGGCAACTCGTTGCAATATCGCCCTGCAGTTTTTGGTGGCGACAAACTTGAAGCATTGAAGTTCTACCGCAAAGCGCTTGCATTGATTGAAGCTAAACCTGTTTCGAAATGCGACTGGCAGCAAATGCTATTACGCGCTTTTATCCTAAAGAATCTATACGAAACCAATCAGACTGCCGAAGCTGAAGCTTTCCTTGCCGCCATGCAAAAAGATTACGGTTCGATGGTCTGGATTAAAAAGTTTGTGGGTACCGAGTTTATGAGTGGAAAATAGAAAAAAGAATTTATACCGATGCCGTTCTAATTTCCTGTCCCAATTCCTTCCGGATCATATTTTCAATTTTTAGAGTCAGTTCGGTCATGTCCATACCCTTGGGTTCAATCGGATCGAAAACGGTTAGTTTCAGGTGAACACCAACGGTCATCGGGAAATAACCATGTTTCATCAACTCATAGTTTCCATCAATGGCAAACGGAACAATGAGTGCTGAAGGCGCTGTTTTGTATAGCGACGCAATACCAGCAGGCATAAAGGATTTGAGCTTCCCATCTTTGGCACGAGTTCCTTCGGGGAAAATACAGGCGGCATAATTATTGGCTTCGATGTGTTTGCCAAGCTCTAAAATATCCTTAACTGCTTGCCTCGGATTTTTACGGTCGATCAGCACCGAACCTCCATGGCGCAGATTATACGAAATACTGGGAATCCATTTACCTAGTTCGATTTTCGAAATAAATTTCGGATGGTTTTTCCTGAACCCAACAATTACTGCCGGAATATCGAGGGTTGTTTGATGATTTGCCACAATAATCAACGGGCGACCCTGCGGTATTTTTTCCAATCCGCTAAAGGTAATTTTGGTTCCCAAAATCCTTAGACTATAGAGCAATCCGTAATTCAGCACATCAACTGCCTTTTTACGAACCGGGTAACCCCAAATCCATCGGGTGATCATCTGGATCGGATGGAAAATAACAAGCAGAAGACCAAAACAGATCAAATAGATGGGAGTCAGAAGATAGGAAAGCAATTTTTTGATCATAGCAAAACCAGTTTTAAACGATTGCAAAATAACCAAAAAAATCAAGCTTCTGAAAAAAGTATTTTGAAGTTTATGTACCTGGATTCATGAAACTAACGAAAGAATCAATTGCCCTTCTGAAAGAACAAATTCAAAAATAATTGGTACTTTTAAAAGCTGCTTATCAAAACTTAAACACGTACCAACTATGAAAATCATTATTGCTCTTGCCCTGCTCTTCGTCTTTTGTTTCCCGGCATTCTCGCAGAATAATCAAAATCTGGCTGAAAAACTGGGTTTCGACCGAAATGCAAAATTACTCATCATTCATGCCGACGACATGGGATTGTCGCAGGCAACGAACAATGCGGTTATTCAGGCATTTCAGAAAGGTGGAATCACTTCCGGAAGCATTATGGTTCCTTGTCCGTGGTTCTCTGACATTGCAGAATTTGCAAAAAACAACACACAATTCGATATTGGCATTCATCTGACTTTAACTTCGGAGTGGGATAGCTATTTCTTTGGAGGAGTTTCTCCGGCATCAGCCATTCCAAATCTGTTGAATCAAAAAGGATATTTTTATCCGTCGGTTGAAGAATTTGCCAAACATGCCAATGGCGCTGAAGTGGAAAAAGAAATCAGGGCACAAATTGAACGGGCGCTGGCATTTGGAATCAAGCCAACACATTTGGACAACCACATGGGAACCATCCTTGCTTCTCCGGAATATTACCAGATTTTACTGAAAATGGGGCACGAATATCGGCTGCCGGTTTTGATTCCTGCTGATATGATAGCTGGAGTATCAACCCAATTGCTCGAAATGCTGAGCCGCGACAATGTAGTAGTGGATCATTTATTCATGCTTAATCAGGCAAGTCCAGCGAAACAGTGGGGCGAACCTTACCTGAAATTCATTGAGAACATGAAACCCGGATTAAATGAAATCATTGTTCATCTGGCTATCGACAACGACGAAACACGCGCCATCATGGTTAATCATCCCGATTTTGGAGCCGAATGGCGGCAACACGACCTGGATTTTGTACTGAGTCCCGAGTTCAAAAAAGCACTCAACGAGTACAACATCAAACTGGTTACGTGGCGGCAAATCGGTGAGGTGCAATATCCCAAGTAATCACTGCCAGGGCTTCACAAAAAGCAAAACCCTTACATCAAAAGTTTTTTGTTTCTTTGACGTCATCTTTTTTTACAAACATTGCCGATATGACAAACAACGATATTCTCAAAAAACTAAGAGTTGCCCTTAAACTTCGTGACGAAGATATTCTCGAAATTTTAAAATTGGTTGACTTTGAGGTTTCAAAGAGTGAACTTAGTGCACTTTTCCGTGCTGAAGATCACCCAAACTACAAGGAATGCGGCGATCAATTGCTCCGGAATTTCCTGAACGGACTGATCATTTACGAGCGTGGACCGATTGCAGAGACCCAAAAACCACTTCCGGAGAAAAAAGTTGAGAGACGGGAAAAACCTGTAGTCATTATCAAGCGATCAAAAAGGCCAAGAATTGAATAGTTATTCCCTTTTAATTTCCAAGATCTGCAGGGATTTTCGGCTTCCCCGCTTCGAGCCAGGCGGTATAAATTAATCCTGCCATTGTTTTCGATGATTCCTCCAAAAGCCGGATTGTAAATAAACCTGATTCCATCCAAAGACGCTCATAATAACGACTGTTGTATTGATTTCCAGCCTCTGTATAGGCATGACTATCTGCCTTTAACAATAAACTTACGGAGGAGTGATTGGCATATACATAACTAAAAATGCACGACTTGACTCCATTTATTTTGGTACAGGTGAATGGCTTAAACTGAATCTCATTAATATTCCTATCGATCATCGTTTCTTCGTAACGGCGATGGATTCTGGTTTGTGCGCTCAATTGCCCATCATAGTTGGCAGTTATATGAAGCGGCATAAAACCATCGCCAACATAATGCCCCAAATCGGCTGCGGTTAAAACGGCCTGATCCCAATTCCCTGACTTAAAATCCTGAACCAATGCGTTGTAGGTTGAATCCGTGGCCCAAGGCAAAGTTCCCTCCTTTTTGATCTTCTCAATCCCATACTTTAGGTATGCCGTTTCAAAATCTTCTTCAATCCGATGTTTGCGGTTAAAATCGTCGTAATTGTCGATATCAATAAAATGCTTCGCAAATTCAGTTTTGTCATCTTTCTTCCTGAAGTCGGCATCAGAACCATGATCGCCTAGTATTGGAGCCCAAACTTTCAGTTGATTCAATTCCTTTGGAAAGAATTCGACGCACGATGAATTGATTTTGCGATGAGCTTTTTCACCCCAACTGCAAAGACCGACAAAAAGGACAAAAAGAATTGAATATCGAACCAGAAATGAATTCATAGATAGTATGTTGTGTGTTTTAGGCATTAAAATCAAACAAAAAAGGTATTCAATTTCTTGAATACCTTTTCATCTTTTGGTTGAGGTCAGTGGCGTAAAGTAACTAAAACTATTTAATTTTAATTAAAATACGTTTTTACTAACTTATAACTTATCTATAAGGTGTTATGTGTAAAGATTAATGTAAATAATGTGTCATAAAGATGTAACTAAAAACTTATTATCTCGTATAATATCTTAGGAGTTATAATTTATGGTAAATGTAAAATTTAAAATTAGAAAAAGAGAAGAAAATGGTTTTGTGAAGTTTGAAATTACACACAACAATTTTAGAGGTCGAGTAAGAAAACATATCGGTAAAGGGTTATCATCAGAGTATGATATTTACCTGAATGATTTTAGCAATGATATTGAGAGGTATTTCGAGGGTAAAGAAGTGACATTTGATGCTACACAGATTTACGCTAATGACTATGTTGAAAGAGCGAAACAAAAGGGTTCAATTTTTACCTATTCAGATGAGTTTATCACGCTGAAGCGTAATACATTCAACAAGAGAACGAGATGTTATTTATCAAGTTCTTCAATTAATAGTTATATTAAATCAATTAAAAACTTTAAACAATTTCTTACATCAAAGCAGTTAAGTGAATTACCTGAAGTCTTAAATGATAGTGTATTGAATGATTATTATAATTATCTCCATCCATTATCACACAATTATCGTGTAAAAATGCACTTCCGCATCAAAGAGTTCATAACTTACTTAATGAGTGAAAAACGATTGGCAATTGACATATCATATCTGAAATCTAATTTTTCTGAACAATACGATAATCAGGAAACAGATGATGATGATCGGGCATTAACCGTTGAGGATATGATTAAACTAAATTCATTACGCAATGAATTTAATAAGGGTATCTTTCGATTAAAGGCTTATGAAAAATCCAAAACCATTCCTGCCAATTTACAAATAAAACAGAGATCGACTAAAGAATCTAACCTGAAGAGAACTCTGGATTGTTTCTTATTCATGTGTTCAACAGGTATGTATGTTTCTGATGTAAAAAAAATACAATTGGTATTAAAAAGTACAAGAAACGGTGAGTATATTCAGTACCGAAGGGCGAAGAATAATACTTACTGTAAAGGTATCCCAATAATAGATAATGATTGTTTTGTAGGTAAAACACTTCTAAAAGCCTATAATATTAAATCTGGTTCAAACTTTCCACTGAACTTATCGCTCAACCAGTTTGATAAAAACCTGAAAATAATTAGTGAATTAGCAGGTCTTAATATTAACCTAACCTCTAAGATGGGACGTAAAACGTTTGCAAGTATATACTACTTCACACACAGGATTAACATCAATGATATTCAGGTAATGTTAGGTCACAAAGAAATAAAGCACACAATGCACTACCTGCGCATTGAAGATGATGATTTTGCAACTCGAATACAGGAACAATTAGGTCTTACAGGGTAGTTTTGGGGGAGCAGATTTTTTTTATATATTTTTTTTGACGACTCCAATTTTCACCAAAAGGTAAACTTTACCAGATTTTCTTTTTGTGTCGAAGATATGAATGCCCCACCAGCGGCTCTATACATAGTTCGCTATGTAACAATCAGGATTAACAAGATACCCCTGTGGATACTGGTGGGGATAGTGGTCAGAGGTACTGGTAGGGGGTATAATATTCCGGCACTGCGTGCCGTAATATAATACCTGCTCTTTGTTGCTCTTGTCCTGATTTAATCGTTGTCCTATTTTAATCTTTATGAGGTTGTTATTAGGACGTTTTTAACAACTGTTTTCGTCCTGATTTAACTCAAAGAATTAAAAAGTTTATAAATGGAATAAAATTTGATGCCTTTGAGATTGCATTTAAGTAAATTGCCAATTAATTTACACCCATACTATTTAAACCTTCGAGAAAATCAATTGCCCAAACTTATGAAATCGAACATCATATTTTCTTTTGTCCTTATCCTTCTTATTACAATCAGTTGTAAGAAAGATTCGGAAACGATTAATAGTAGAAATTTTATAGAAATCAATGGCGATAAAAGGCTATTTGGATCAAATTTAGATTTACATCTTTTTATCGATCACGGCACGTATGACCTTGGAATTTACGATGCCCAATATTCGAAGGAAATTGCAGGTTATCTTGTAGATCGACTTGAAATTCATTTAGTAATTACTGATAGTAATCTTTTAGATAATACTACTGATGCGTTAAAATTGATCATTAAATAAATCATATTGTTCTTTGAAATTTTGATTGACTTCTAATTCAGTAATTAGCTCCTTTACGGGTGCCTTGTCGAATACTGAAATGCCTAAGATTTGCATTATCTCATAAATAGACAGTGTACTTTTGAGTGAATATTTGACGTATGCGACAATCAGGTATGTACAGATAGCTACCCAGATATGGAGGGCAACCGCATTTTCTGAGTTACCCCAGAGTTTCTTTATCGTCAGATTTTGTTTTATCCATTTAAAGAACACTTCTATTTGCCAACGGTTACGGTACAGATAAGCAATTTCCATTGCCGATACTTCGAAGTTATTGCTTAGGAAAACGAGCAATATATTTTTCTCGTCATCGTAATATTCAACCAGTCGAAGCATTTCTGGATAAAGTTTTTTAGACTTATATCCATTTAGGTTTATAGTCTTATCGCTTCTTAATCCTGAGCGTTCGTCAATATTGTAATTGCATTCAATAACCGAGTAATCTAATGTCACTTTTGCTCTTGTAACAAAAAATGCACCTGCTCTATGAATATTGTATAAAGCGGCAAAATCAACATACGCTTTATCCATCAGATATATTGCTTCAGGGATGGGACCCATGATATCCAGTATGTTGCTATCATGGTATTTGCCATCTGTGATAAATATAAATGCAGGAATGCTTCCTCTTAAATCGAGTAGTGTATGAATCTTTACTGCTCCCCGTGAGTACTTGCCTTTTGCCCAACTAAATAGCTTTATGCTCAAAGATATGGTTGTTGAATCAAGGGCAAATATGTCATTGTCAATATCAATATTTGGGATTGGACTGTTTGCATATAGTGGTCTGACCATTTTTATCAGGTACTCACCAAAATCAGCAAAGATCCTCCAGTCTCTTCGCTCGTTTGCACGTGAAAGGCTAGACTGATTGACATTTTGCTTTATGCCCAAATGATAAAGTTTATTTTTATGGGCTTTCAAACAAGTACAAATATCTCTTAATGAATTCCGGGAAGTGAGTTGACCAAAGAAAAGTTGAACAAACTGGTTCCAACAGTTCAATTCCCTTACATGGTAATCTCCTTGGTAACGCTCGACGCACCTTTCAAACTCGTATTTACTGACAAACTGTAATAGCTGGGCAAAAACATATTTTCCTGAATTCATAATCTTGCACTTTTTAGGCGCAAAACTATAAGTCAATTCAAATCAAAAAATCAAAGAACGCTTGTAATGTTTTAATATATAGTTATTTATATAAGTATTTTAAAAATTAACGCATCACTAGTATTTAGATAATAATAATAATCCTTCAAATAATGACTATCCTCTTGTGGACATAAATAATCGTCAGTTAATTGATTATGCAAGAATCAATATAATTCTGTCAAAAAATGGACATGATCAGTATTACTTTAATTCTTATTATCCTACTGGAAATTTAAAAGTTAGTGAAGCTAAGGGACAAACCGTATTTGAGTTCAGTAATATAAAATTACGGTCAGGAGATGGTTCAGTTATTCCTGTTAGTGGGCGGTTTGAACTATGAAGAAATTACCACAAACAATTTTTACAGCAATTATTGAAGAATTATACATGTAAAACAAAAGCTGTTCAATCGATGAACAGCTTTTTTAGTTTGGTTAACGTGTTTTTGTTGGTTTGGGTTATCTGGTTGATATGAGTGAAACTGTAACCCTTTTTCAACATCTTGATTTCTTCCGTGTATTGATCTTTCATCGCCTCATTACTTTTACGGAAACCAGCTTTGCGACCAACCCCACCACCAGCATTACGGAAATTCATATAACCACTAGCTAAACGGTTTTCGATGGTCTTACGTTCCATCCGTGCCACCTCTGCCAGTATGGTAATAAGGAACTGGCTCATTGGGTTGATTTGTTTCTCTGGTGTTAACGTTTCGATGTTGTAATTTTGGATATACAACGAAATTTTGTTCTGGTTAAGGATTTCGATGGTTTGTAATACCTGCAACGTGTCACGGCCTAGCCGTGACAATTCTGTTACCAGTACTTTATCAATCTGGTTACTGTTTACAAACTCAATCATGTTTAGTAATTCTTTCCGTGCAGCGTTTTTTGTTGCACCTGATATTTTTTCAGCAAAAACACTAACAACCCTATAATTCAGTTTTGTTGCCAGTTGGGTTAAATCGTTAATCTGTCGCTCAAAACTTTGGCGTTCGTTCGTACTGGAAACCCTGCCGAATAATACTACTTGTTGCATGATTAAAGGTTTTGTTGGTTTTTAATATTCCTAAGCCACATATTAGCGAATGATGTATGGTCTGCTTGCATTTTTGTTCTGATACCTTTAATGATACCATCTTCAAACAATACCGATTCTTGTTCACGACCTAAAAAACCATCTTGTTTGAAGTAGCTAGGCATGAATAAACCCATTCCTTTCAATTGAATGAAACACATTTCAGGGTCAGCCATTAAATCACCGTTCTGGTCGTAATAATGAGCAACCGATATGACCATGTATTTATCGTTTTCGAAAACTACCTCAACGGACACAGGCATAAATGAACTATCGGTGTTGTCAATTTTGATGTAACCATCTTCCATCTTGGAAACTATTTTATTCAGTGTAGCTGTTGAGGTTGCGTTCAGTGTTTTCATTGGTGTGTTTGTTTCAAATCGTTAAGTAAAGGTAAGTATATTCAATATAGCTACCAAATATTTTAGTAATTATTTTGAATATACTTACCATTTTATTGTGGGTTTGTGAATATTGTTTAATTTTAGGTTTTCAAATCAACCACTATGGAGAAGTCCGATAATTTTAGGCAGGTAATACACCTGCATGTACTTGCAACCGATGAACATTTCTACTATGGTAGCTTATCTGCCATGTATGATCAGTTTACACGTGATGAATTGGGTGTTGCCATGCAGACGCTCTACAATCAATTTAAAGGCGATTATTATGATAATACTATGGTTGTGATTAGAAAAGGGCGTCTAGTCCAGAAAAAGCACCAAAAAACGGATGATTCAGTTAATTGAATTATGTATATTTGAATAGAAATAAGCTAATCAATCAGAATAATAAATATAAATTCCATGAAACAATCCGTACAAAACATTTGGCGATGGATATTATTTATTCCATTAAGCATAATTGCTTCTGAGATCATAAAGTACTTATTGAATAAATTTGATGGGGGAATTTTTAAATTCTTTTCTCCTGCTTTTGGAGAGGCTATTTCAGGTGTTATTTCATGGACATGTACTGCTATTGTATTAATGCTTGTGGCTTACCAGATAATACCTGCCTACAAAAAGACAACAATGAAAATTTATGCTACAATATGGACGATATTAACCATTGGCTGGACAACATATACCTATATCTTATCAAACGAGGGAGTTGTAGGGTCATTTTGGTTTCCTTTATTATTAAGTCTCGGTTTCTTTGCGGGTTTATGGGGAACTTTTCTAAAATTATTTTACCTACGTGAAAATGTAGAAGCTCATTGAAAAATGCTAAAGACGTACCTTTTTTATACGGAGGTGGTCGCATAGGTTTTTTGATTAAAAGAGAATTACTATAATACAATGAAAGCCCAATTGTTTACAAACGTTCAAAACAATTTTCCCTGATGAATCAAAGTACGATCAGAACATTAAATTATTTAAAAGGCATAAAAAAATCAGCATACCCAATTGTAGAGATTTTAGACCAAATTAAGACATTAAATGATAATGGGTATATAAGTGGAACGCTTCCTGTTGAAACAGAGATTGTAAGAGCCAGATTGCACGATGACAATGAAAGTTTTTATTCAAAGTCTCAACTGACCTATGTTCCCAACCAATTAAATACCAAATATAAAAGAGCAAGCACACCAAACAACACCATGTTTTATGGTACTCTAAGTAACCCTCAACCAGCAAGATATTCAGATTTAAGAGATATTCCACTTATTGAATGTCATCCGTGGCTTAGAGATAAAACAACAAAAGGGTATAGAAAGGTAACATTTGGAAGATGGAAACTTTTAAAGGAAATACGGTTTGTTGCAATAGTTCAACATGATAATTTTAAATCTGTTAATCCAACAATAAAATATTTGTCAGATGTTTTTAATAAAATGCTAACCGAAAATAGAGAAGATACAATTGAAATAACCAATTTTTTTGCTAGCGAATTTGCAAAAGAAGAAACAACCAATGATTACGATTATTTAATTTCAGCGATTTTGAGTGAAGAATATTTAAAAGCAGGAATCGATGGCATTATTTATCCAAGCGTTAGATCAAATGGTGAAGTTTTTAATGTCGCTATAACAGCTGAAGTTGCTGACAAGTATATGACATTGGTACAAGTAACTGAGTGTTCTGTTTACAAATACTTTGAAAATTGTTGGATGGATAATGATTTCAATACTTTACTATATGCAAATCAAACAAATTTCACTTTAGAACCATTGGAATATCCTGAGCATATTGGTACTGAATATTGTTTAAAACAATTAGGGTTAAGTTCTTTAGATGAGTTAAAATAAAATAGCTGACTAAATTATTTTTTTACGTTTTTCAATGGAATGAGTGGCATTTAGTGCAGTATTAATATCCGGCCCAGCCGGATATTAATGTAGGCACTATTATTTACTACATTCCAACCATTAAAATATCATACAACTGGCGTTTTTACTGACATTTGACTAAAATCAGGTATAAATTAATATCTGGTTTTAGTAGCCTCAACGGTGCAGGTAGTACAATAAAACAGGGGTTATAGTACACTTAAAACCTCAACATTTAAACACAAAAAAACCTGTTAAAGGGTTAACAGGTTTTTAAAATTGTAAGTAAAATAAAATCAGAATTTGCCTTTATAAATATTAGTTTGGCTTTACAATGTGTCTGTTCATATAATTTATTCTACCTTCAAAGTCAACTTTTTGGGTTATCGGCTTAGAGATTTTCTCAACCAGTTTCGATCCTCTAGCTAAATCTTTAACCTGTATTTTCTTTATTGATCTATACAGATCGTGTTCCTGACGATTAAATTTTCTTGCATATTTCTGTTCTTCTGGATCGGTGATTTCTTCAGAAACTGTATCATCCACATTATTTGTCATTAATTCCCATGTTAAATCAATTGCGTTGATATAGTTTTTAATTGTTAGTGTACCTGTTGCCAATTCATCAGTTCTATTATATTCCTTATCCCAACTATTTTTTTTGTTGTTATAATATAAACTTAGTGATGGATATTTATGCAGCATCAAATCAATAGTACCTTTGATTTCAGCGTAGTTTTTTAGTTTTTCTGGAACTAAAGTATTACCTGAAACAACATCTGGGTGTGTGGCGATATGTTTTGATTGTAGGTACTGAAAATATAGGTTTTTTAAGGTTCTTTTTTCCGTTTCGAGTGTGTTTTGTGGTACATATTTAAACTTTGGTAAGAGAACAGTATTAAAACCAGTGAAATTAATTGGAGTCACATTTCGTTTATGTTTCTTCTTGTGATTAGTATAGGTTTGTTCAAAATCAAAGAAACTTTCACATTTGCTTTCCATGATTGAAGCTAAGTAATTTGAATCATCCAGTTGTGTATAATCATACAAACTGGCATGTTTTTGCCTCAACGTTAATTCAAATCGTTCCACTTGTTCATTCTCAGTATTCATTCCGTTTTGTTTCCAGCATACAGGAATATAACTTTTAGCGTTTTGGTTTTGGTCAATTTCAATCGTTTTATTATAAATTTTTATGTACTTGACCGAATTTATATTACCCCAATATATTTCATTATCTCCTTTCGAAGTTATATTTCTACGGTTGACCTTACCTTTATGCCTAATCGAATACTTCAAGTTTAATCGGGTTCTTTCTAGGTACTTATGAATGAATTTTATCATCTCATGATTAATACAATCAACAGCAATATCCAAATGACTGATATGTTTAAATCTTAAACCCATATTTTCAACTATTGAATCAACGTATTTAAAGAAATTCTGCTGGTACAACTGAACATTATCGAATTTGAAACTAATTATTTCATCATCTATAAAACCTTTCCTAGGTGAGAATCTTAATTCACCAATCTTACGGTCAGCAATCCATAGGTCAGCAATATTTTGAAACTGTTTGTTTCCAAATGATTGATATTCTATGTAACATTGCGGATTATAGTAATGCTTCCTTTTGTTACCAAACTGGTCAGGTGTTGTGGATGTTGACCATAGTGGTATATTTCCCTTAAACGAAACCTCTAAATTGTCTACGAAAATTAATTTGTTTACATTTTTTACTTTAACTGATTTACTGCTCATATTTTAATTTTTTTACCTCTTTATTTTATTTTTATGGGTGCAACACCTTGCACCCTCAAAAACACCCTGAATCACTTACTATTAGTAGCCTTCAGGCTGTTTGTTAAATTATAGTTAATACTGGATTTACTCATCTAGCACTAACTGTTACACATCGTTAAATAAATTTGGGTGTGAATTTTAATTACTATTCACCACCAAATCATTTTTAATTAAAACTTGTTTCCCCTCCTAATAAGACCAATGGCAGGGTTTAGCCTGCCATTGATTAATTTATTCGAATGAGAAAAATCTAAATTTATCTGTCAATATCAATCAACCAAAAATTTATTTGTCATACGAAATTATACGTTTCCCTTTCATTTTTGTTACACAAAATTAGTTATAATTAAGTTTATAAAAATTGAATATAGGTCTCAAGATATAATTTAAAGTAATTATTTACACTTTTATTGAAGTTTTTTATATATTTGATGAAAATTACTACCTATATGATAACAGTTGATTTAACTCAGAATTTTAATCAGATATACAACGCATTAGTAAAAAAGGGTGAAAAACCAACCAATATTGCAAAGACCATTGGGTACACAACCACGACCCAATTAAAAACTACTCTTGATGGGATAAGTCAACTTTCGTCAAAAGCCATTGTGAATTTGATTGAAAAACTGAATATAAATCCACTATACCTATTTCTAGGAAAAGGTGAAATATTTTTATCTGAATCCACTGAAGATGAATTATTTAAATTGAATGAAGAAGTAGTAAAGTTAAAAAAGGATTTAGACCAAACTATCAGTGCGGGGGTAAATTTAGTTAGACGAAATACTGAGTTAGAGAAGATGGTTGCTAACTTATCAGAGATGCACGCTAAAACATTAAGATTCTACCAATCTAAACCAGAAGAAGAAGAATCAATAAATGACGAAACAGAACAAAATTAAACCAATCGAGATAATACGTTTATAGTTACTCTTTTATGCTATTAATTAATTTTATACACGTTTATAGTTACATTACTGAATTTGCCATAACTGACATAAAACCTGTCATAAACGCAAAAAAGACCCCTTGATAATCAAGGAGTCTCTAATGGGTTGAGGTCAGTGGCGGATTCGAACCGCCGTACACGGTTTTGCAGACCGCTGCCTAACCACTCGGCCAACCGACCAATGCATGGTTTTTCCCATTTTGGGTGCGCAAAGATAACAAAAAAAGTTTCCAACCTACAAGGAAAATTAAGCTTGAGGTAAAAAATATACCTACTGAAGTTTGCTGTCGTAATCCATTCTTGCTTTCATAATTTCGTCCATACTGTTGGAAGCCCATTGTGCAAGTTCCATAATTTGCTGAAGCAACCCTTTCCCAAGTTGGGTCAATTCATATTCAACGCGTGGAGGAACTTCTGCATAAATCGTCCTGGTTATCAAACCATCACGCTCAAGCGACCGAAGGGTTACGGTAAGCATCCGTTGAGAAATTCCTTCAATTTTACCCTTTAATTCGTTAAACCTGATTTTACCCGAATTGCCCAAATTAAGGATGGCCAGTAACGACCATTTATCGCCAAACCGATCCATAATATCGCGAACCGGACAAAATTCGTGGTGCTTTTCGTTTCCATCAAAAAATATTTCCAATTTTTTACGAAGGTCAATCAACTGATCTTCTGCAACAGTTACTTCCATGTTCCCTGGTTATGAAATAATGCGTTCTTGTTTTATCAAAAGTTACTTTGTACTATTGAGGCACTAAAAGTAACTATTGTATTTCAAAATACCAAATTACAAATCGGAAATTCATTAAAACAATAAGAAAATGAGCGCATTAAACAATTTAGAGTGGCGTTATGCCGCTAAAAGAATGAACGGACAAAAAGTTCCGGCAGAAAAATTGGAGAAAATCCTGAAAGCAATTCAGCTGGCACCTACCTCTATCGGGTTACAGCCGTTCACCGTGTTGGTGGTCGAAAATGAAGAGTTGAAAGCAAAAATGGCTCCGGCAATTTACAATCAGCCGCAAATAACCGAAGGTTCGCATGTGTTGGTATTTGCTGCATGGAAAGAATATAGCGACGAAAATGTGGAGAAATACCTGAATAATATTGCAACAGTTCGCGGCATTCCAGTTGAATCGCTGGATGGAATGCGTAACATGATTAACGGTGCAATTTCAGGAAAAACTCCTGAACAGTTGTTGAATTGGAATTCTCGTCAGGCTTATATTGCGCTTGGAACCGGCTTGGCTGTGGCCGCCGAAGAACAAGTTGATTCGACACCAATGGAAGGATTTGACCCGGATGCATTGGATGCAGTTCTTGGCCTTCAGGAAAAAGGATTGCGCAGTACAGTTATACTTGCTCTGGGATACCGCGATGCCGAAAAAGATTACCTCAGTTCGTCGGCAAAAGTGAGAAGAAATAAAGAAGAATTGTTCGTCCGACTTTAATTAAAAAGTCTTCGGACGGTTCAATTGGCTTTGAGAAAATAAAGGCTACCATTTCAGGTAGCCTTTATTCGTAGTTTCTAGTTGAGCGTTATTTTAGCCAGGAACCCGTTGTTGCCTATTACAAATCCTGAGCGAGAATCAATAAATTTCATGTTAGTCAATTGGCCTGTGGTATCTGTCAAAGTATAGTCTTTCACCCAGGTAATTCCTCCATCTACTGAATGATAAATCGCGTTAGAGGTACGAAGTATTATTTTCGACTCATTCACAAAATAACAATCCGGATATTTTTCAGGTATTGAAGAACTGACTTTCATCCAGGAAGTTCCGCCATCCGTCGTTTTCCACAATTCCTGATTAAAATTAAAAACAAAGCCATTATTGGCGTCCAAAAAGTGGAAAGCTGTAATCTGGCTCATCTTCATTTTTAGACTTGTCCAGGTTTCGCCACCATTCGTAGTTTTTACCATGTTGCCAACCGTACTTCCATCGTAGGTTTTCCCTCCGGCACAAAACCCTATATTCCCGTCAAGAAACTGCAACCGATTGTAATTTAAGGCATAATACTCTTCATCGGCACCGGCATCAAATTTCAGAGTCCATGTTTTTCCTGAATCGGTTGATTTCATCACGCCATTTTTCGCTATAAACCCGACAGACGGACTCGTAAAATGCAAATCGAAAATACCAGAGCCCACATTCTCCAATCCGGCAGTTTCCCAGGTAGTACCACCATCTTTCGTATGATAAAGCTCATTTCTTGCAGTAAAAACATTCTTGTCATCAAGCGCCTGAATGCAATTCAAACTTGGTTTTATATCCGATTGAACTTTAGTCCAGCTCTTTCCGCCATCGGTTGTCTTTATTAAGGTTCCCATCGAACCACAGATATAGCCCACTTTATTGGTACCAAAAGAAATATCAGTAAATATTTCAGAACTCCCTGATGCAACAGGAGTAACGGTAATTGTTTGTAAAGTTGGCTCCTTCACCTCGTCTTCGTTCTCACAAGCCATAAGGCTGACCATTAAAAGCAGATAAAATAATCGTTTCATTTTCGTTTTCGTTTAAGATTTATTTTCATGGATAAAAATCTAAGATTTATTCTCTCCTGAAAAGGTTGCGTGGCTAATCTCAGAGAACCATCCTGTTGTAAAATATTCTTTAACCTTGAGTTTTCCCGATCTTTTTATAAATGTTATATTTACACTTTAAACGATAAACCTGAATTACACAACTTATTTATTTCCATACATGAAAAACAGAACCAATCTATTTCTATTCGTCGTTGCAGCGTTTTTGATTGCATCTTGTGCCGGCAAACAAGCAAAACCAGTTACCGAAAATCAGGACAAACAGTTCTGGCAATACGCCAAAACCCCACCAATGGGTTGGAATAGCTGGGATTGCTACGGGCCAACCGTTACCGAGTCTGAAGTAAAAGCAAATGCCGACTATATGGCTGCAAACCTGAAACAACATGGTTGGGAATACATTGTGGTTGACATTCGCTGGTTTGTAGCAAACGACAAAGCGGGCGGCTACAATGAAAAGGATCCGGTTTACACTCTGGATGAATACGGTCGTCTATTGCCAGCCGTGGAAAAATTCCCTTCAGCAGCCGATGGCAAAGGATTTAAACCTTTAGCTGACTATGTTCATTCAAAAGGACTGAAATTTGGGATTCACCTGATGCGCGGAATTCCGGTTGAAGCGGTAAAGAAGAACCTACCAGTGATGGGAACGAATGTAAAAGCTGCCGATATTTATTCCGATTCGCTTCAGTGTGGATGGCTTCACGATATGCACACTGTTGATACGTTGAAAACGGGTGCTCAGGAATACTACAATTCTATTTTCAACCTGTATGCCTCGTGGGGTGTCGACTATGTAAAAGTTGACGATTTGTCGAGGCCATATCACCATGGCGAAATCTCGATGATTCGGAAAGCCATTGACCAGAGTGGCCGCCCGATGGTCTTCTCAACTTCGCCTGGCGCTACTCCGCTAAAATGGGCCAATCATGTGGTGAATCACTCCAACATGTGGCGCATTTGCGACGACTTCTGGGACAACTGGAAAATGCTTGAACCTCAGTTTAAACGCTGTGCCGACTGGGCTCCTTACATTGGCGAAGGTCACTGGCCTGATGCCGACATGCTTCCTCTCGGGCATATTGCTTTGCGCGCTGAACGTGGTACCGATCGCATGACAGGCTTTACCAAAACAGAGCAATATACTCTGATGAATCTTTGGGCAATGTTCCGCTCGCCGCTGATGTTTGGCGGCGATTTGCCTACGAACGACGAGTTTACGCTTTCACTTTTGACGAACGACGAAGTGTTGGCGGTAAATCAGAACAGTTCTAAAAACAAGCAGTTAAAAGCTGAAAATGGATTGATTGTCTGGACTGCAGACGTTCCCGGAACTGAGAATAAATACGTGGCCTTTTTTAACATCAACGACTCTGGGACTTCAGAAATTTCAGTAAATCTCGCTGAACTTGGCGTTGCCGGAAATTATACTGTAAAAGACTTGTGGAGCAAGGAAGATAAAGGTTCGGTTACTGATAAATTCACTGTTTCAGTTGAACCACATGCCTCGGTTTTGGTAAGGTTTTCGAAAATGAAATAGATTATTTTAGTCAGGGCTTCACTTAAGAAGCCCTGACTAAAAACTTATCCTTCCATCGTCAGACTTACTTTTTCGATCTGGCCACCCATCGGCGGGTTCATTTTCGAAACTTTTACCGATACTTTTTGAGCCTCCGGAAATTCAGATTTAATCCTAGTAATGATTCGCTGACATACATGTTCAAGCAAATCAGAAGAAATAGCCATTTCTTCTTTCACTGCCAGATAAGCTTTCTGGTAATCGAGCGTGTCCTCTAATCGATCCGACTGTCCGGCTTTGCCTAAGTCCGCTTGAATGTTAAGGTTCACCAGAAATCGATTTCCTGCAACTTTCTCCACCTCAAAATGCCCGTGAAAAGCATAAAACTCCATTCCTTCAATTTCAATCAAAGCCATAAGAATTTACAATTTAGCTATTTACAATTTACCATTAAAAAGTTCGGAGTGCCTAAAGTGAACTAAAGTTCGGAGATTGAAGATACTGCTAAATTGCTAACAAACCATTCAGCCATAAAACCATTTAACCCACAAGCCTCATCTTCAAATCCCCAAATTTCTACATTCGGTCTTCCGTCTCCGGTCTCCGGTCTTCGCCCACAAAATTAATTTTATTGTTCCGTAATTCAATTTTCAAACACCTAAATATCTGATAGCTGAAATCATTTTATACTTTTGCAGTTAATGCCTTTTAGAAAAGTGATTTTAAAATTGAATAAAATGAGCGAAAATGTGATTGAAAATGACAATGCGGTGAAATCGAATAATTTCATTCACCAAATTGTTGAAGAAGAGATTAGTGCCGGGAAAAATAATGGTCGTGTCCATACCCGGTTCCCTCCGGAACCCAATGGATATCTGCACATTGGCCACGCTAAATCCATTTGCCTGAATTTTGGAACCGCTCAGAAATACAACGGGTTAACCAACCTGCGTTTCGATGATACCAACCCTTCGAGAGAAGAAACCGAATATGTTGATTCCATTATGGAAGATGTCCGTTGGTTAGGTTTCAACTGGGGTGACCGACTATATTATGCCTCCGATTATTTCGACAGGCTTTTTGATTTTGCTGTCAAACTGATCAAGGAAGGTAAAGCATACATCGATGACCAAGATGCTGAAACCATCAGCGCGCAAAAAGGGACACCAACCCGTCCGGGAACTGAAAGTCCGTTTAAAAGTCGCACCATAGAAGAAAATCTCGATTTGTTTATGCGCATGAAAGCCGGTGAATTCAACGAAGGCGACTGTGTTTTGCGTGCGAACATCGACATGGCTTCGCCAAACATGCACATGCGCGACCCGATTCTTTACCGGATTATGAAAGCGCCACATCACCGTACTGGCGACAAATGGTGCATTTACCCGATGTACGATTTCGCCCACGGGCAATGCGACTACTGGGAAGGAATTACTCATTCGATTTGCACTCTTGAATTTGAAGTTCACCGTCCATTGTACGATTGGTTCGTCGATCAACTGAAAGATTCGGATTACCGTCCGCGACAGATCGAGTTTTCGCGATTGAACCTCAACTATACCGTAATGAGTAAACGTAAATTACTCGAATTGGTAAAAGACAATCACGTGACTGGCTGGGATGATCCCCGTATGCCTACCATTTGTGGCTTGCGCCGCCGTGGTTATACTCCGGAATCGATCCGGAATTTTGCAGAACGTATTGGCGTAACCAAAACTGATGGAGTTACTGATGTAGCCCTTCTGGAATACAGTATCCGCGAAGACCTGAATAAACGTGCACAACGTGTGATGGGCGTTCTGAATCCATTGAAAGTGGTGATTACCAATTGTCCGGAAGGGGTTGTGGATCAAATGGAAGCTGTGAATAATCCGGAAGACGCATCGATGGGAACCCGGCTTGTACCATTCACCCGCGAATTATACATCGAACGCGATGACTTTATGGAAGAACCACCAAAGAAATTTTTCCGCCTTTCGCCTGGAACTGAAGTACGACTTCGTTATGCGTATTTTATTACCTGTACCGATGTAATTAAAGATGCCAATGGTGAAATTACCGAAATACATTGCACTTACGATCCGGCTTCACGCGGTGGAAATTCGCCCGACGGACGTAAAGTAAAATCAACGATTCACTGGGTTTCGGCTTCCGAAAATATAGAAGCCGAAGTTCGCCTGTACGATCGTTTATTCTCTGACGAAGAACCCGATGGACATAAAGATGTTGACTTCAAGGAATTCATGAACCACGATTCATTGCAGGTACTTCCCAAATGCTATATCGAACCTTTCGTGAAAGATGCCAAAGTATTGGATCATTTTCAGTTTGAACGTTTGGGTTATTTCAATGTCGATCAGGATTCAACTGCTGGAAAGTTGGTTTTCAACCGCACCGTACAGTTGAAGGATACCTGGGCAAAACAATGTAAATAAAAAGTTAGAAGACCGGAGACGGAAGTCAGAGTACCGGAAATGAAAGATACAAAAGGGTGGAATGAAAATTCTGCCCTTTTTTATAGCTTTCAATTTCATAGACTTTTGATTCTGTTACAGCTTATCAATTTTAGCAGCCAAAATGAAATCATTTTCTGAAAGTCCGTTAACCGAGTGTGTCCACAATTCAATAACTACCTTCCCGTAATAGACGTGCATAACCGGGTGATGATTCTCTTTTTCTGACAATATTGCTACCTTATTTACAAAGTCGATTGTCTGTTTGTAGTTTTTGAAGTGATATTCTTTGACGATCTTTTTGTATTCGATTACATTCCAGCTTTCGTCAATCTTTTCCCGATATTCTGCAATCTGTTTCGGATCAAATGCAGGTGTACCACCTTCGCAGGGAACACATTTTTTTGTACTTAAATCCATGACGTCATAATTTTTATCGGATGTATTTCATATCCGGGTTAATAACATTCTGAATCTTCTCTCAAATAATTAACAATCAGCGGAGATACTTGTTTTCCTTTCCCATCAACCATTCTGGTTCTCATCTGTTGTTAACGGATGATTGAATCAAAATACGAATTGACATGGTACAAAAATCTATTCTCAATATAAAACCCCTGGGATTTCAATGGGAAACCTTTGATCCATTTATCTTCTGTGTTCATCATCGCGACGAATACCCCAAAGGGAATGCAGAAATGGGTCCGGCGGCATCGCTTGAAGGCCGAAACATCGGTCAGGACTTTACCAAAAAAGAGGGTTGGCGAATGTATCACGGTCAGAAAATTCCCGGGTTTCCGTATCATCCTCATCGTGGTTTTGAAACGGTTACAGTGGTAAAAGAAGGTCTGGTTGATCATACCGACTCGTTGGGTGCAGCTGGCCGTTTTGGCAAAGGAGATGTGCAGTGGATGACTGCTGGCAAAGGGGTTCAACATTCCGAGATGTTTCCGCTCATCCATCAGGATAGAGAAAATCCGATGGAACTTTTCCAGATTTGGTTAAACTTACCCAAGGCCAGCAAATTTGTTGAACCGTATTTTAAAATGTTATGGGAAGACAACATTCCGGTTTTAAAACGAACTGGCAGTAATGGGAAATCAGTTGAAATAAACGTGATTGCCGGTACAATTTATGACACAAAGGCTCCCGATCCAACACCTGATTCCTGGGCAGCCAACCCAGATCACGAAGTAGCTATTTTAACGATTAAACTCGAAGCTGGTGCTGATTGGACCTTACCCGAAACTAGTTCCGAAGCAAACCGGACACTCTATTTTTACAAGGGAAAAGGATTGCAAATTGAAGGCGAAATTATTCCAGAGTATCATTCAGTTCAGGTAAAAGCTGCCAGCGAAATTAAACTTCAGTCCGGAAATGAGGATTGTTTTTTGCTGATGTTGCAGGGAAAACCAATTAATGAGCCCGTTGTTCAATACGGACCTTTTGTTATGAATTCAAAAGCAGAAATCCAGGAAGCATATCTGGATTACCAGCAAACCCAATTCGGTGGTTGGCCGTGGCCGAAACACGAACAGGCACACGACCGCAATAAAGGAAGATTTGCCTTATATGCCGATGGTACAGAAGAATTAAAATCATAAATCAGAACTGGCTTTCTATGCCGATTTTGAACAGGTCCCCGTTAATAAGTCAAGTATTTCTTTGGTAAAAAAGCTGTAATAAATAGTTTTGCCTTGAAATTAGGGAATTGAAATCTGACGAATATATATTCAAGTTAGTTTAAGCGCTGCCGACCAAGTCGGAATGTTTACGGCTGAGGTATTCAACCCTCAACATCAGCATCAACAAAACCAGAATACAAACAATAGCCCTTACCGAATAAATGGTTGCCAATGTTCCCTTACTCGATAAAAGGGAAATTGCTGGGGTAACAGCCATGGCGATCCAAATCAGAAACGACTCGGAATTTTCGCGGGTTTTCCAGAGTCGGCTGACGACCGGGAAATAGGCAATCACCAGGATTCCCTGAGTTAAGGTATGAGTTACCACATGATTCCGGGTAACGAACCAAAACAGCAAAATAACAACTACGGCAACAAGACAACCCTTATCGAAACGACTAAAACGTGAAGTATGGTCGCCCCAAAGATAGATAGCGATGGTGACACTTAACGCAAGTACAAGGTCGGTCGTATTCAGGATATTGTCGAGCAAACTAAAATTGTCGGATTTTAAATAGGTTGCCAAACTAATTGCAACTGCAATGGTGAAAAAAATCCACATAGCCAAAGCCGGTTTAATCTTCTGCTTATAAGTGAGCCAGCAATACCAGACCGTAATAAACAAATTAAGAAGAGACACGCTTACAATGGATATCTCTCGAACCAGATTTTCAGGCATAAAAACAGTTTTAAATAAGTTGAAAACAAGTTGCAAGTATATCACATTATTCGAAATTTTAATCATTCATTTTTGAGGATTGAATAGTACCTTTGAAGTACAATTTAGAATTCCACCATCATGTCAGCTTTTATTAACGAAATAGAGATTGCCCAAATTCTGGAACGGAATCAAAATCCTGATCCTGCAAAAGTTAGTGCCGTACTGAACAAGGCCAAAGAGATGAAAGGCCTTGATTTGGAAGATGTAGCCGTACTCTCCAAAATCACCGATCCGATGCAGTTGTTCGAGCTTTTCGAAGAAGCCAATCACATTAAGGAAAAGATTTATGGCAAGCGGCTGGTCATTTTTGCCCCTTTATACATTTCCAATTTATGCGCGAACGAATGCAGCTATTGCGCCTTCAGGGCTAAAAACAAATCCATTCTTCGTCGTTCGCTTAATCAGGACGAAATCAAACGCGAAACCGAAATACTCGTCAGTCAGGGACACAAGCGCATTTTGATGGTTGCCGGCGAATCCTATCCCAAACAAGGATTTCAGTATATCATTGATTCTATTGCATCAATTTATGAGGCAAAAGTCGGGAACGGCGAAATCCGGAGGGTAAATGTCAACATCGCACCTCTCGATCTTCCTGATTTTAAACTACTGAAAGAGGCCAAAATCGGAACCTTCCAGCTTTTTCAGGAAACCTACAATCGTCAAATATACAGCGAAGTGCATACCGGTGGCAAAAAGAAAGATTACGACTACCGGGTTACTGCATTGCATCGCGCCATGGAAGCCGGTATCGACGATGTTGGAATCGGGGTGCTTTTTGGGTTGGCTGATTTCCATTTTGAATTGCTGGCCTTAATGCAACACATTCAGGAGCTTGAAAAGGTTTTTGGAGTTGGACCGCACACCATTAGCGTTCCTCGCATCGAACCAGCAACCGGATCTGACCTTTCAGCTCATCCGCCACATGCTGTTTCCGATCTCGACTTCCGGAAAATCATCGCTATTCTTCGTCTGGCTGTTCCTTATACCGGCATTATCATGTCGACCCGCGAAACTGCCCACATGCGACGCGACACTTTTGCTTTGGGTGTTTCACAGATTTCGGCCGGAAGCCGCACCAATCCAGGTGGTTACAGCGATTCTTTACACGACGACAGCGGCCAGTTCTGTCTGGGCGACCATCGTCCGCTGGACGAAGTGATTCGCGATGTGGCCGAAATGGATTACATTCCTTCGTTCTGCACAGGTTGTTACCGCCTTGGGCGCACAGGACAGGATTTTATGGACCGAGCAAAACCTGGCGACATCAAGAACCATTGTAACCCAAATGCTGTTTCTACTTTCATGGAATACCTGATGGACTATGCTTCGTACGAAACCCGCCTGATTGGTGAAAACCTGATTGAAGATGTAATCAGTTCGATGCACGGACTTGCCCGCGAAAGAGCAATCACCTTGCTCGAAAAGGTAAAAAATGGTAACCACGATATGTATTGCTAATATTGAAAATCAGAGAAATGAAGATAAAAGTCCTTTCAGTAAATACCTCAGAAAAAAAAGGAACTGTAAAAAAGCCAGTGGATACCATTCGGTTAACTGATATTGGAGTCGTTGGCGATGCTCACTCGGGCAAATGGCACCGTCAGGTTAGCCTACTGGCAAACGAAAGTATTGCTAAATTCTCGGAAGAAGCAGGCCGTAACATTAAATTCGGCGAATTTGCTGAAAACATTACTACGGAAGGCTTACTACTGCACGAATGCCGTCCGCTCGACCGTTTCCGGAATGAAAATCTGGAACTGGAAGTCACCCAGATTGGGAAAAAATGCCACGGCGATAACTGCTCCATTTTTCGCGAAGTGGGCAATTGCGTGATGCCCAAAGAAGGCATTTTTGCACGTGTTATCCACAGCGGAAACCTGAAGGCTGGCGACCAGTTGGAATACCTGCCCAAAGTGATCAACATTCAGATCATCACTTTGAGCGACAGGGCCAGCGCCGGCGAATATGCCGATAAAAGCGGTCCCCAAATCAAAAATCTGGCTGAAACTTTTTTTTCAGGAATTAAAAGACAAACTGCAGTTACAAATCATTTAATTTCTGATGATCAGGAACAACTTGCACAACTGATTGAGTTCGCCATTTCGCAGCAAGTTGATGTGGTTTTTACAACCGGTGGCACTGGAATTGGACCGCGAGACATTACACCGGAAACGGTTCGCCCGTTGCTCGATAAGGAAATTCCGGGAATCATGGAACTGATTCGGGTAAAATATGGGATGGAAAAACCTGCGGCCTTGCTGAGTCGCAGTATTGCTGGTGTTTCGGGCAAAACACTCATTTACACTTTGCCCGGAAGTGTAAAAGCTGTAACCGAATACTGCAACGAAATTCTCCCAACTATCGAACATTCATTGTATATGATTGAAGGGATTGACAGCCATTAAGAGTGTAAGAGACAAACCTAAGAACCCGAATTTACCAAAGTCTTAAACTCTTTTTTTGATTGACTTTTTTAACTTTGTAAAAAAACGAATATAAATGGGACACAATGCAATGAAATTAGAGTTGATAGAGTGGCTCACCAAACTTGAAGATAGTGAGACATTGAATTATTTGAAAATAGTAAAAGACTCAAATGAAAATGCTCAGGACTGGTGGCATGAGTTACCAGAGTCAGTCAAGAATGGTATTCACCAAGGACTTGATGATGTTACAGAAGGACGAATCGTTTCGCATAACGATGTGAAAAAGAAATATGGTCTCTAAGTTCAACCTATTTTGGACAGAGGAAGCCATTCGGGATCTGGAAAGTATATTGGATTATCTCTCACAAAAATGGAGTATAAAAGAAGTCCTCAATTTCAAAAAATCACTTTCCTCGCAGATCAAGTTGATCGAACAATTCCCGACGATTTTTCCTCTTTCAAAATATAATCCACGATTAAGAAAGGCTGTTTTGAGTAAGCAAACAATTATTTTCTATGAAATAAAAGATCATTTCATTTACATTGTTTACCTATTTAGCACCGCGCAAAATTCTGAAAATATTAAATAATGCCAATAACATGATAAACGCCATTATACTCATCAATGCCGAGCGCACCAAAATCAATTCAGTAGCAGAACAATTGGTCAGTTTGACCGGAATTACAGATGTTTACTCCGTCAGTGGACGATTCGATTTGGTTGCAGTTATCCGACTGCCTCACGCTGAAGATCTGGCTGAACTGATCACCGAGAAAGTAACCAAAGTTGAAGGGATAACCCAAACCGAGTCGATGGTAGCTTTCAAAACGCTTTCGAAAAGCGATATGGCCAGCATGTTTGAGCTAGGCAATTAGCATGAATTGGTATGAAATTGTGTAATATCCATTCATTTTCAATGGGATATTAACAAATCTATTTTTATGTAATTATTCTTTCGGGCTTATTCCACATATCAAAAATTGGTTGTATTTTGTCTTCACCTAAAACCACAATTCCGAATAAGCAATGCCTGAAGAAAAAGACATTTCATTTAAGAACCTTTATTTTAAAATCAGTTCGAAATTTGATTACCTCGAAGTTTTAATTGATGACATCAATTTTTCTGATCAAAAAACCTACATCGCTTCGGTTTCGGTCATTCTTGAATATGCATTAGCCGTTTATCCAAGATACGTTATCATCAATAAACTAAATTCAAAATTCAGGATTATTCCAGAATTATATCCGTTTACTCAAAGAAACATAATTGCTCCGCTAAAATCAAACGGGGTCAGAAAAATTATAGTCCTGACAAATGAAGGCGGACAGCGGTACGAGGAGATCGGGAAAGCAGAACCTTTCATTAAAGCATTTCAGTCAAAAGCTGAGATAATAAAATGGATTTCTGAAAATCCTTAGCATATCTGTAAACTCCGAAAGCTCAATCGGAAAACCAGAAACTGTTTCATATTTGATTCGAAGGGTATAAACAAAACTACCGATACAACTGTTTCTAATTCTTACAATTAGTCATTTAAGAAAACAGTCCAACTTCAAAATTTAAAAATTATGAAACGTAGAAATTTTATTGCCCTTGTCGGGACTTCTTTAGTCGCCGCCCCAGTTTGGTCAAACGTTTACAACTCCAAAATACCAGCACAAAAGGCTATTGATGCTACTTTTCCAGAGTTACCATATGCTTACAACGCGCTAGAGCCAGTCATTGATGCAAAAACAATGGAGATTCATTACACGAAACACCACAAAGCATATTTCAACAATTTTCTGGCAGCCATCAAAGATTCGCCCGCTGCCGAGATGAATTTAACAGACTTATTTGCTGGCATCAGCAAACAGAGCGCTGCCATCCGAAATAATGGCGGGGGATATTACAACCATAAGCTTTTCTGGGAAAATATGTCGCCAACAAAGTCGAGTCCTTCAGTTGTTTTGAAAGGCGCCATTGACAAAAGTTTTGGAACAATGGATAAATTCAAAGAAGAATTCGCCAATGCCGCAAAGAAGCACTTCGGAAGTGGATGGGCCTGGCTGGTTGCCGGAAAAGATGGCAATCTCTTCGTAAGCGACACCCTCAATCAGGATAATCCGTTGATGGATGTGGTTGATAAAAAAGGAACTCCGCTCCTTTGTCTCGACGTGTGGGAACACGCCTATTACCTTCAATATCAAAACAAAAGAGCCGAATACGTCGACAATTTCTGGGACATTGTGAACTGGGATGTCGTTAGCAAACGATACGAAAACAGATAGATTTGATTTAGCTATATTTTAGTGAGCGGGTGACTTCGAGTCACCCGCTCACTCGCTTTTATGCCAGTTCTTCACCGTTTTTTTTTTACCTTTCCAACATTAAAACAGAAGCCATGATTAAAAATGTTGTAATTATTGGGGCTGGAAATCTGGCCACTCAATTGGCTCTTTCCCTTCACGAAAAGGGAATTCTGGTGAAACAGGTTTACAGCCGAAAAACAGAAGCCGCATCGGAACTAGCTCGAAAAGTGAATGCCAGTTTTACCAATGATCTGTCTCAACTTCTTCCTGAAACTGATTTGTATATTATTGCGGTGAAAGACTCAGCCATTCAGGAAGTACTGGAAAACATTTGGTTAAGAGATGATCAACTGATTGTGCATACCGCTGGCAGCGTTCCAATGAACATTTTAGAAGGATTCAGTGCAAATTATGGCGTATTTTACCCACTCCAAACCTTTTCAAAATCCAGAAAAATCGATTTCTCAGATATTCCGATTTGCATCGAAGCCAATCATCCGTTCAACCTGTTGAAGCTGGAAAAATTGGGAAAAATGCTATCCACGTCTGTTAACCAAATTAATTCTGAGGAACGGAAAACACTTCACCTGGCTGCAGTTTTTGTCAATAACTTTGTAAATCACCTGTATGCAATTGGTGCGGATATTCTTCACGATAAAAAGCTCGATTTTGATCTTCTAAAACCTCTCATTCGGGAAACCGCTGAGAAAATTGTTTCGCTGCATCCCATTGATGCCCAAACCGGACCTGCCAAACGAAATGACCAAGACACAATCAAGACCCAATTAAAAATGCTTCAGGACAGACCGGAGTTTCAGAAAATCTATAGCTTTGCCACCGAAAGTATTTTTCGGCTTCAACAAAAACATGACCATGACCTTCTTTAAAGAAAGATTAAAAAATATTAAAGCATTCATTTTCGATGTCGATGGAGTATTATCATACGACACTTCACCTCTCGACGAAAGTGGTGACCCTGTTAGAACTGCAAATGTGAAAGATGGGTTTGCAATCCGTTATGCACTCCAAAATGGATTTCAGATGGCAATCATTACTGGCGCAAATACACAGCGGGTAAAACTTCGGTATAAAAAACTCGGAGTTGAACACATCTACCTTAACTCGTTTCAAAAAATGGAGTGCCTCGATGACTTTATCGTCAAAACAGGTGTCGCCAAAAATGAGATTTTGTATATGGGCGACGATCTGGTTGATTTCCCAATTATGAAAGAAGTTGGTATTCCGACTTGCCCGGTCGATGCGGTTCCTGAAGTCAAAGCCATTTCGATGTACATTTCGGATAAAAAGGGTGGCGAAGGCTGTGTTCGCGATGTGATTGAACAAGTGATGCGGTCGCAGCAAAAATGGTTTGGGCAGGAAATTAAAGGCATTAAAGCGGATTAAAAACAATAAGTTCGAAGTGCCTGGAATTTAACTCCGAATTTTAACCACTCCGAACTCCGAACTTTCATCATATGTTTCTTCAGAATCTTGAACAATACGAAATTATACTGGCATCAAAATCTCCGCGTCGTCAGCAGTTGCTGAGCGATTTGGGTCTGAGGTTCAGCGTTCAGTCCATGGACATTCCGGAGGTTTTTCCTGACAATTTGGGAATGACCGAGGTTTCGGTTTATCTGGCTGAGCTGAAAGCCGAGGCATTTCGTCCACAGCTAAAAAACAATCAATTGGTGATAACCGCCGACACCATTGTCTGGCTAGATGATCAGGTTCTGAACAAACCAACTGATTATGCCGATGGATTCCGGATGCTGAAGAAATTATCGGGCAAAAAGCACCAGGTCATAACCGGAGTGTGCTTATTATCCGCGGAGAAAAAAGTGTCGTTTTATGCTTTAACCGATGTCTGGTTCAAGGAATTAAGCGATGAAGAAATTTGCTATTATCTGGAGTGCTACCAACCGTACGACAAAGCCGGCGCATATGGCATTCAGGAGTGGATTGGCTATATTGGGATTTACCGACTTGAGGGTTCATTTTTCAATGTTATGGGGTTGCCGGTTCAGAGTGTTTATGAGCATTTAAAGACCTTCTGAAAACTCAAAGGGAAAATCTGATCGCCCCGGTGCTTTAAAAAAGGCAATTGCATTTGTAATAATCCAACGGATAAATAGTAACTTGCCACAAAGTCTATCAAAAAATCATTCTCATGAAATTACATCGATTGTTGATCATTCTGATCTTCATTGGATCCTTTATTCAGCTATCAGGATGCAAGCACCCCAAGCCTAAAATTGGGATTTTAATGCATGGCTATGAAAATGCGCGATGGACGAAAGACAAGGATTATTTGGTTGACAACCTGACTAAAGAAGGTGCTGATATTATGCTTGAAGTTGCTAACGGTGATCAGCAAAAACAAATTGCACAAGCCCAAACAATGATCAGCAATGGAGTTCAGGTGTTGATAGTAGTTGCAATCAGCCAGGACGAAGCAGCTAAGATCGTTGAATTGGCCCATAAAGCCAACGTAAAAGTTATAGCTTACGACCGTCTGATCAATGGATGTAAACTGGATTATTACGTTACCACAAATAGTACACATATCGGTGAACTTCAGGCCTCGTACCTTACTTCGCTAAAACCCAAAGGCAAATATGCCTTGATTTGCGGATCGAAATACGATGGCAATTCGATGAGACTTTTCCTGGGGCAAATGAATATCCTGCACCCTCTCATGGAAACCGGAGACATTCAGCTGGTTTACAGCGAATTCACCGAAGATTGGTCTTCGGCTGAGGGAGCCTTACATACCAAACATATTTTTGAACAAAATACAGATTCGATTACCGCCATTCTTGCCGGAAGCGATGCCATTGCCGATGGTGTACTGGAAGTATTGGAAGAACGCGGTTTGGAAGGGAAAATAATGGTTTCAGGACAAGATTGTGAGTTAGACAATGTGAAAGCAATCATGAATGGAACTCAAACTTGTGATATCCTAAAACCGTTGAAAGAAATGGCTTCAATTACTGCAGAACTAGCCGTCTCGCTTGCGCTTAAAAAACCTTTAAAAATGAAGTTTACCTACGAAAGTAATGGGAAGGCACTGGTGAAATCGATTTTACTTGATGCTTCAATTGTAAACCGAAATAACATTGAGAATACAGTGATTGCCTCCGGATTTCACACTTCGGCTGAGTTAAACCAATAAAACCGCAATATAATTCGCTTAAGTTTTCCACTGGTTTATGATTAAAGCACTGACCTGTATTTTCAATTGTTAATTATATTCGCGACTTAAAATAAATTCAGAAAAAATGTTCAGGAAAAACCTACTCGTTATCGGACTTGTTATGCTTTCCCTTATGCCCGCTGTGGCCAAAGAAGGCATGTGGATTCCAACCCTGCTCAATAAATACAACATCGAAGAAATGAAGCAAATGGGCTTCAAACTTACTGCCGAAGATGTCTATAGCGTCAACAAAGCAAGCATGAAAGATGCCGTTGTTCTGTTTGGAACAGGTTGTACCGGCGAATTGATTTCGGGAGATGGACTTCTGATTACCAATCATCATTGTGGGTTCGACGCGATTCAGAACCACAGTTCGCTCGAACACGATTATCTGACCAATGGATTTTGGGCAAAAAATCGCGAAGAAGAACTTCCAAATCCTGAATTAAGTGTTCGCTTTTTAAACCGTATGGAAGATGTCTCAGATCAGATTTTAGCCGGAACTGAAGGCCAGCCAAGCGATTCAGTTTCAGTAGTTATCAACCGAAACACCAAACAAGTTATAGCACAAGCTACCGAAAAAGGGAAATTTGAGGCTACGGTTCAGCCACTCTTCTACGGAAACCAATATTTCCTATACGTTTACGAAGTTTATACTGATGTGAGATTGGTCGGAGCGCCTCCATCAGCTGTCGGGAAATTCGGTGGCGATACCGACAACTGGATGTGGCCACGTCATACTGGCGATTTCTCTTACTTCCGTATTTATGCCAACAAAGAAAATCAGCCGGCCAAATATTCACCTGATAACGTTCCTTACAAGCCGAAGAAATTTTTCAAAATTTCAATCAAAGGCATTCAGCCAAACGATTTTACCCTTGTGTTTGGCTACCCGGGGAAAACCCAGGAATACTTGCCATCGCAGTCGATCCGGCAAATTATGGAGCAGGGCGATCCCGATAAAATTAAAATCCGCGATCTGAAACTTCGCCTGTTGGCAGCTGATATGAATAAAGATCCTGAAGTTCGGATTCAATATGCATCGAAATATGCCAACACCAGCAATGCCTGGAAAAAATGGCAGGGTGAAGTAAAAGGTTTGAAACGGCTGAATGCCATCGAAGCCAAGCTAAATTTCGAAAGCGAATTCAAAAATTGGGTCGAAGCCAATCCGGAACGAAAAAGTAGATACGGCCAGGTATTGCCGAGCTTCGAAAAGCTTTATGGTGAAATTGCAGGCTACACCAAAGCCAATGATTATTATTCGGAAATCGTTCTCCGCGGAACCGACATTTTTAACATTGTTTCTTTCTTTGAAGCCATTGACAAGCGCTGGCCTTCCCTGTCACCAGCCGATAAGCAAAAAATACAAAAAGCAATTCAACCTAAGCTAAACGAGTATTTCAACGAATACAACCGAGCTACCGACGAAAAAGTCTTTGCAGCTTTGTTGAGCCTTTATGCCAAAGATATGGATCAGACCCTTCTTCCTGAAGATTTTAAATCACTGATGAATAAAACAACTCAGCAAGATTTGATCAGCAAAATCTATCAGGAATCCATATTTTCAGATCAGGAAAAACTAACTAAAGTTACTTCGGCACTGAATGCCAAAAGTTTCAAAACGATCGACCAAGATCCAGTATTTAAAATTTTTAGGAGCCTGAAAAAGCAATTTGATTCGAAAGTTGAACCTTATTACACTTCGCTCCAGAAACAAATTGATGGCACAATGAAAACCTACATGGCAGGGATCATGGAAATGAATCAGGGCAAATCCTTGTGGGCCGATGCCAACAAAACGCTTCGGGTATCTTATGGAAAAGTAGAAGGCTATGAACCAATGGACGGTGTAACCTACTTCTATTACACAACTCTGGAAGGCATTATGCAAAAAGATAATCCGGCCATTTACGATTACAATGTTCCGCAGGGACTGCGCAATTTGTTCCAATATAAAGACTACGGAAGGTATGGAAAAAATGGTCAGATGAACGTTTGTTTCACGGCCTCGAACCATACCACAGGAGGAAATTCAGGCAGCCCGGTTATTGATGCCAATGGAAACCTGATTGGGGTAAATTTCGACCGTTGCTGGGAAGGAACAATGAGCGACCTGATGTTTGATCCGGAACGTTGCCGTAACATTATTCTCGACATCCGGTATGCGCTTTTCATTACGGATAAGCTGTCTGGAGCCGGTTATTTACTAAACGAAATGGTGATTGAGGAATAAAGGCCTCAATCGCACAAAACACAAATGTCTTTTCGCGGATTGATCATCAAAACGGGCAAGTTGCCAGCTTTTTTGATGATCTTTTTCTCTGGAAGTCCAATTACCAAGTCTATCAGTGAGATGGCGCTGCTTCCTGAAAAAATCAGTACATCGCCATTCAAGTCGTCTGCCTTGGCAATCGCTTCATTACAAATTCCCCAGCTTGATGTCTTTCCGGCAACCTCCTGGTGGCGGACATTCATACTGGAAAGAAATTTCTTAAAGAAATTCAGGTTTCGTACTAATTTATCAGCCTGATCCGATTCAGTTTCATGAGCATAAATCAGCTGAACCTGCGACTTGTTGAACCGACCAAAATAAGAAGCCCAGAGCGAAGTTTCCTTTGAGGCTTTGCGAAAATCAATCGGAACCAACACGTTTTTATAGCTTAAAAACCGCGGGATTTCGCCGTTTATAAAAAGAAAGGCGATACTGCTTTCCCGAAAGGCTTTTAGCGCCCAATTGATGTCCAACTGATGAAGTACAACCAAAACAGCTTCATAATCATCAACCAACTTTTGCATATTATCCAGCAACGATTTCTGGAGCAATAACCATGAAATTTCCATGTCGGGCAGGTTTCCTTTCAGGCTATTCGATGTCTGGATCAATTTCTCCTGAAGCTGACTTTTTTGAACTTTATCTTTCCAAATAGCCGTCAAACAAAGCTCCTTTCTTAAAACACCAGCCATGCGAACTCCATGAACAATGACCTCTTTCATCCGTTCCGAGAAATCGCAAATAACCACAATTTTTTGTCCTGAAGAATTTGACATGAGCTTCAACGATAGATTAAGGAAGCAAAAAATAAATCGCAACCTGAAATGCTTCAGCAAACATAACTGATTTTTGCGAACGATGAACATCCTGCAAATGCAGGCAAAAGTCAGTTCCTTCCCAGATTGCTTTTGCTAACTTTGTTTCAAAACTAAAAGCTTGTCAATGATAACAAAAGAATTGATTGCCCCGAAAAGCATTGCGGTTGTAGGCGCTTCGAATAATACGACGAAGCCGGGTGGAAAACTTTTGAAGAACTTGCTTGATAATAATTTCAAGGGCGACCTGTACGTTGTCAATCCAGGTTCGAATGATGTTCAGGGAGTAAAATCCTATCCATCAATCAACGATTTACCACTGGTTGAAATGGCAGTTTTGGCTATTCCTGCTGCTGCTTGTGTGGAAGCCGTTGAGATTTTGGCCACCCAAAAAGGCACGAAAGGATTTATCATTATTTCAGCCGGGTTTAGCGAAGAAAGCGAAGAAGGACGGATACTTGAGCAGAAAATCGTAAAAATAATTCAGGAAAATAATGCTTGTCTCATTGGTCCGAACTGCATTGGAGTCATCACATACGCACACACCAGCGTGTTCACAACTCCTATTCCCAAGCTCGAACAGATGAGTTGCGACCTCATTTCCAGTTCAGGAGCAACTGCTGTTTTCATCATGGAATCAGGAATCCCCAAAGGACTCCATTTTGCCAGCGTATTTTCAGTCGGAAATTCAGCTCAGAACGGGGTTGAAGAAATTCTCGAATTCATGGACGAAGTTTTCAACCCGGAAACCAGTACACGTGTCAAACTGCTTTATGTCGAAAGCATTAAAAATCCGGATAAATTATTGAAACACGCCTCTTCGTTAATCCGGAAAGGATGCAAAATAGCAGCCATTAAAGCCGGAAGCAGCGAGGCCGGAAGCCGGGCTGCAGCATCGCATACCGGAGCTATGGCCAATTCGGATCTGGCAGTTGAAGCTCTATTCCGTAAAGCAGGTATCGTTCGTTGTTACGGCCGCGAAGAATTGACAACGGTCGCCAACATTTTCCACTGCAAACCCATGAAAGGGAAACGGCTGGCCATCATTACCCACGCCGGAGGACCGGCAGTTATGCTTACCGACGCACTTGAAGATGGAGGACTAAAAATTCCGCACATCGAAGATTGCGAAGCAAAAACAAGGCTCAAAAATCAGCTTTTCGCAGGTTCTTCGGTCGAAAATCCAATTGATTTTCTGGCCACCGGAAATGCAGAACAATTGGCAGCCATTATTGATGCCTGCGAAAACGATTTTGATAAGATTGATGGGATGGCAGTTATTTTTGGCAGTCCGGGACTATCTCCGGTTCGTGACGTCTACCAGGTTCTCAACGAAAAAATGCGCACCTGCAAAAAGCCTATATTTCCAATTCTTCCTTCCCTGATCAATGTGAAAGACGATATGGCTTATTTTATTTCTGAAGGGAATGTAATCTTTCCCGATGAAGTTTTGCTGGGGAAAGCGTTGACAAGTATTTTGAAGACCGCCAAACCTTCCGAAGAAAAAATATTCCTTGATGATATTGATATTCCTGAAATCCGACGGATTGTTGATCGGGCTGAAGATGGATTTCAATCGCCTGAAATAATCCATCGGTTGTTTGCCGCCGCAGGAATTCCGATGGTTCGCGAAATCACTGTTGCAACGGAAGATGCAGCTATCGAAGCAGCAAAAAAAATAAGATTTCCACTCGTAATGAAAGTAGTTGGCCCCATACATAAAACTGATGTTGGCGGAGTTGTACTAAATGTTCAGGATATGGAAACTGTTCAGCGCGAATTCAAGCGGTTGATTCAGATTAACGATACAACCGCCGTTTTGATGGCTGAAATGGCTTCAGGAATTGAACTTTTTCTGGGGGCTAAATATGAGGACAAGTTTGGACACATTATTTTGTGCGGCATCGGTGGCATTTTTGTCGAGGTATTCAAGGATGTTACTTCAGGCCTTGCTCCGCTTACCATGTGCGAAGCTGCTGCAATGATCAAAAACCTCAGGGCATACCGCATCATCAAAGGCTACCGTGGAAAGAATGGTGTGAAGGAACGTAAGTTTGCCGAAATTATGGTACGCTTATCAACGTTGCTGCGCTTTGCGGTCGAAATTAAAGAACTGGACATCAATCCACTGCTTGGCGACGGAGACAAAATAATTGCAGTAGATGCGCGCATCAGGATAGAAAAAAAAAGCCTCCCCTAACCCCTCCGAAGGAGGGGAACTTTGGTTCGTGATTAATCTCATCATATTGGCTTCGATTAACTTTCAATTTTATCATTTTTAAATACTAAGAACTCTGGGATAAAAAATCTGGGATCACAGTTTTCAATCCAACCTCTCATTCGAAGCGTTTTCCTCCCCTCCTTCGGAGGGGTCCGGGGGAGGCTTCAAAAAAAAAGAAGGCTAATAAACTTCGGTGAAACACCTTTGTTTATTAGCCTTTATGTAGTTGTAAAAATTAAATGAATTAATTTTTACATAAATAGTACATTAAAAACAGGAAATAGACTAGTATTCAGATCTTCTGTTGCCACCAGCGCTTGAGCCACCACCACGGTTGAAGCCACCGCCTGAGTTGCCTCCACGATCGCCACCACGGAAACCACCGCCACCGCCAGCATTACCGCCACGGAAACCGCCAGCACCGCCGCTACCGCCACGGAAACCACCGCCACCTGAATTGCCTCCGCGGAAACCACCGCCTGAGTTGCCACCACGGAAACCACCACTAGGACGGCTACCTTCTTTTTTTTCTTCAGCTTTATTTACAACAATTGTCCGGCCTTCAATCTCAGCGTTGTTCAATTCTTCAATTGCTTTTTTAGCTTCTTCTTCATTCGTCATTTCTACAAAACCAAATCCCTTTGATCTTCCAGTAGCTCTGTCAGTAATAATTTTTACGGATGTAACTTCTCCGTATTCTTCAAAAATTTCCTGTAATTCGCTTTCCTCAATTTTAAAGGGAAGGCTGCCAACAAAAATGTTCATAAATAACTGTTTAAATAATGGATAAATATATTTTCCAAAAGTAGTTATATTTTGATTCAAAATACGTTTGGGAAAAGATTTTATTCGGCAACGCATTTTTTTTTGCCTTTTTTATCAACCTAAGCTTTAATTGGTTACAGCGAATCAGGTTTGACTTTCCATTCACAACCAGCGCCTGATTATAATTCAGTATAGCCAAAAAGCCTCTCGTGAGAATCCATATTCGACATTTGCAACCTTAAATACACCTTAACTTTAGATAAAGTATATCGCTGTAATACCATTTTTTTACCATGAAGTTGATCAGAATTTATAATTTTCCAGCCTGCCAATCCACTCTCAAATGCTTTCATTATTCAAACTGAGTCTAAATTACCTCATTTTTACTTTTTTATATAAATCAAACGATATCTTATAATTGCTTTATTTTAATACATTTCAACTTCGATAATGAAAGTACAAGACTCCAATTACTTACAATTGCGCTATTGCCACTTTTGTAGTATTCGATAAAACTTATACTTTTGGATTCAATTCAGGATGCTGTGGCTTAGTCTATTGTATTTCACATCATTCGGAGTTAAAAAATATAAAAACCAAAAATTAATTAATTAAGTTCCTCACCGGAGCCTGAGTTTGCTGTATTATGATTTTAATTCAGCTAATGATCAGAAGAACCAAACATCACATGAAAAAACTATTTTTCTTACTCCTATTAATTAGTACCCAAATCTCTTACAGTCAGGAAACCAAACCCAAAGAAACATCACTCGAATTTTATGGTTTTGTTCGATTTGAATCCTTTTTCGATTCATACAAAGGATTAAATGCCGGCAACGATCTTTTTTTCATTGCGCCATCATATGCCGGAGTCGATACTAACGGAAAGCACATTAACCAGACCCCAACCTATAATTTTGCAACGATGGCAACCCGATTGGGCGTTCGCATTGCTGGTCCGGAAATTTTTAAAGCGAAAACGTCGGTCAATATTGAAGCGGACTTTGCAGGTGACCTTGGAAATAATCCGGCTCTATTTCGGGTAAGACAGGCAAATGCTGTTTTCGCCTGGAAGAAATCATCGTTGCTGGTTGGCCAAACCTGGCATCCATTCTGGGGTGGAAAAGTCTTCCCAACGGTTGCGGGTTTGAATACCGGCTCTCCATTTCAGCCGTTTAACCGAAGCCCACAGGTCAGGTTCGACTATAGGCCCAGTACAAAACTGATTCTTTCGGCCGCCATGGTTGGCGAATTTCAATATAAATCGTATGGGTTCTCGAAGATTGAGACCATGACCATTGAGAAATTAGATATTTTTAACCGTAATGCGGGAATTCCTGAAATGGTTGGCAATATAGAAATGAACAATGGCGGATGCACTTTAGGCGCTGGGGTTAGCCTGAAATACATTTTACCAACGCTCTATACCGTTGGCAGTGCAGGCAAATATGTGTCAAACGAAATGGTTCAGTCGACATCGTTTGTCGGATATGGACAGTATGTAAAGAAAATGTTCTCCATCAGGGCTAAAGCTGTGCTAGGTCAGAATATGACACACTTATGTATTCCTGGTGGATATGGCGTAAAAACACTAGACAAAGCGACAGGAGCATTGACTTACACGCCTTACAATTCGTTCACCAGTTTTATAAATGCGGTATACGGTAAAAAATACCAGGTTGGCCTTTTCGGTGGTTATTTGAAAAACCTGGGAACTGCTGATGCACTATATAACTTTGGAAGTTCAACAGCTCCAACCGTTGTTACTCCTGGATTACTCCCCAATGTAGCTTCAATTTACCGTGTTGCCCCTCACTTTGCGATGAATATCTCAAAAATCCGCTTCGTTGCTGAATATGAATTAACTTCAGCAGAATATGGAACCGGCAACATCGATTTGAACGATGGATTATATGCAACAGGTGTTAATGCAACAAATCACCGGATTTTGCTCATGTTAATGTATTCTTTCTAAACCGAACTATCATGTATTGGGAAAATGAACTTGAAACGCTGAAGCGGAACGATCTCGAAAAACTTCAGTTCAAAAGGCTGAAAAGCACCATTCAGTCGGCCATGAATTCACCATATTACGGAAACCTGTATAAACAAATGGGATTGTCTGCCGATTCGGTGAGGTCGGTTTCCGACATTCAAAAACTACCCTTTACCACCAAACAAAATCTGCGAGAGAATTTCCCATACGGATTTTTAGGTTTACCAACGAAAGAATTGATTCGACTGCACAGTACCAGCGGAACCACCGGAAACCCGACTGTAATTTTTCATAACCGCCACGACATTGATTCATGGGCAAACTTAATGGCGCGTTCGCTATTTTGTGCCGGAGTGCGCGATACCGATGTTTTCCAAAACATCTGCGGCTATGGGTTATTCACCGGAGGACTTGGGTTTCAATACGGAGTTGAACGACTTGGTTGCCTGAGTATCCCGGCTGGAGCAGGTAACAGTCCACGCCAGATTAAATTGATGCAGGACTACGGAACCACTGCAATACATGCCATTCCAAGTTACCTGAACCGCTTGTATGAAGTTTTTCTGGAAGAGGGACTCGACCCACGAAAAGATACCAAACTGCATACATTTGTGATTGGCGCCGAACCACATACAGAAGGACAACGCCGGCGCATCGAAGAAATGTATGGAGTGAAAGCGTACAATTCTTTTGGTCTTACGGAAATGAATGGCCCGGGTGTTGCTTTCGAATGCACCTGCCAAAATGGGTTGCACATTTGGGAAGACGCATATTTGGTTGAAATTATTAATCCCGAAACGCTGGAACCTATTACTGACGGCGAAGTTGGCGAATTGGTTCTAACTACGCTGGATCGCCAGGCCATGCCATTAATCCGCTACCGCACCCGCGATTTAACGCGAATTTTGCCCGGAACATGTGCTTGTGGCCGAACACATGTTCGTCTTGACCGAATTACCGGACGAAGCGACGATATGTTTATTGTAAAAGGATGCAACATTTTTCCCATGCAAATTGAAGGCGTCCTGATGAAAGTTCCTGAAGTAGGTGCCGATTATCTGATAACTTTAAAAACGATTGACGGGAACGATGAAATGATCATCGAAGTTGAAGTGAAAAAAGATTGGTTCAATGGCGACATCTCGCGGCTGGACAAATTGACAAAACAGCTAACCGCTTTAATTCGCGACGAAGTTTTAGTTAAGCCAATCATCAGGCTCGTTGAGCCCAATTCGCTACCGAAGCCAGAAGGGAAGGCAGTTCGGGTAAAAGAACTTCGAATCGCTTTGAATTCGTAGAGAAGTAGCAAGATGCAAGTATCAAAACAAGAAAATGCCTTACTATAAGTTTTCTTGATGCTTGAATCCAGATACTTGATATAAAAATAATAATTCATCATATCTAATTCATAAATCCAATGGCATATCAGGTCTCCATATTTCTGGAAAATAAAATCGGCCACCTTGAACGGGTTACTGCCGTATTAAAAGCTGCCAAAATCGACATCCGCACCATGAACCTGAACCATACCGCCAATGGTTGGGGAATCTTGAACCTTGTTGTTTCAAATCCTGAACTTGCGCATAGCCTGTTGCTTGAAAAAGGCCTGTCGGCAGCCCTGCGCGAAATTGTGGTTATTGAAATGATTGACCAACCCGGAGGATTGGATGACCTGCTCAAAGAAATTGTCAATGCAGGTGTCAATTTCACCAATGCATACGGGCGATCGGGCTATGAAAATAAAAATGCCTACTTTGTTATCGATCCTGAAGATGTTACTCAGGCGAAAAAAAAGCTGCTGGATGCCGGACTAAATATCATGCCCGATGAATCCATTTATGGAACCAACTGATACATTATAATGTATCACAATAATAAAAACTCAATACAATGATCTGGAACGAAAAAATAGAATGTGCGAGCCGCGACGAAATGCGCGACATTCAATCGGAACGACTGAAAGAAACAGTCACAAGAATTTACCACAATGTGCCCAGCTACAGGCAAAAAATGCAAGCAGTGGGCCTTGTTCCCGATGATATAAAATCGGTCGACGATCTGAGTAAACTGCCATTCACCCTCAAAACCGACTTACGCGATAACTATCCGTTTGGGTTATTTACCGTACCCATGAGCGAGATTGTGCGTATCCATGCTTCTTCAGGAACAACCGGGAAGCCAACTGTTGTTGGATACACCCGAAAAGATCTGAACAATTGGGCTGAAATGATAACCCGTGGACTTTGCATGGCAGGTGTCCATCGTGATGATATTGTTCAGGTGGCTTATGGCTACGGACTATTTACCGGCGGTCTTGGAATGCACTACGGTTGCGAAAATCTGGGCGCATCGGTTATCCCGATTTCAGGAGGAAATACTGACAAGCAGCTTCAACTGATGCAAGATTTTGGGACCACGGTATTAGCCTGCACTCCATCGTATTCGCTCCATTTAGGCGAAGAGTTGGCGGCAAAAGGAATTAAAAAGGAAGACCTGAAATTGCGTATCGGCATTTTTGGAGCCGAACCATGGACCGAAAATATGCGCAAGGAAATTGAAGCCAGTCTGGGAATCAAGGCCATCGACATATACGGGTTAAGTGAAATCATGGGACCTGGAGTTTCGTGCGAGTGCGAACATCAGGCCGGAATGCACATCATGGAAGACCATTTCATTCCTGAAATTATTGATCCGATTACCTTACAGCCATTACCCGCCGGCGAAGTTGGCGAGCTGGTTTTTACCACCATCACCAAAGAAGGAATTCCGCTAATCCGCTACCGCACGCGTGATCTTACCCGCCTAAACTACGAAAAATGTGCATGCGGACGTACCTTGGTGCGCATGGAAAAATGCAAAGGCCGCAGCGACGACATGCTGATTATCCGCGGTGTAAATGTATTCCCATCGCAAATTGAAAGCGTGTTACTCGAAATGAGCGAAACGGCTCCTCATTATTTGCTTATTGTTGAACGGGAAGGTAACTTAGACACGCTGAAACTGATGGTTGAAGTTCAGGAACAGTTCTTCTCCGACGAAATCAGGCAGTTGGAAGCTTTGCGCAAAAAAATTAAGAACAAACTCCAGAGTACACTTGGAATTTCGGTAGATGTAAAACTGGTTGAGCCGAAAACCATCGAACGCACCGCTGGAAAAGCAAAACGTGTAATTGACAACCGTAATTTGTAGGAGGAAACCATAATGATTATCAAACAACTATCTGTATTTCTCGAAAATAAAACAGGACGGCTGAATGAAGTAACTCAACTTCTGGGCAATGCCGGAATTAACATGTCGGCAATGAGCCTGGCCGACACTTCCGAATTCGGAATTTTGCGCATGATCGCATCTGAGCCTGAAAAAGCACTTTCAATCCTGAAAGAGGCCGAATTTTCAGTCAGGCTAACTGATGTGGTTTGCCTGAACAGCCCGAATGAGCCAGGTGCACTGGCCAGAGCATTGGACATCCTTTCCGGAGAAGGTGTGTTCATTGAATATTTGTATGCGTATTCAATGGATAACAAAACGGCTAATATTGTATTAAAGCCCGACAACATTCAGAAATGTATTGAAGTCCTTCAGGCTCACCAGCTGGAATTGGTGAGTGCAAGTGAAATGTATAAAATATAAATTCATTCGCGGTTGCGAAACAGTCCTGTCGGTTCGTTTGTTATCTTTGCAAATGGGTTTTCTGAAGGATTTAAGGATATTTACCTAAATTGTCCCGGCCTTACCGGGACTTTTAATAACATAAGGAAGATGAAGAAAATAGCTATCCAGGGAATTGCAGGTTCTTTCCACGAAGATGCAGCACGAAGATATTTTGAGGATGAAATTGAAGTGGTCGAATGCAAATCCTTTACAAGCGTTTGCAATTTAATTGATACGGACCAGGTTAATATTGCTGTAATGGCCATCGAAAACTCGATCGCCGGCAGCTTATTGCAAAATTACGCCCTGATTCGCGACTATCATCTGAAAATTATCGGTGAGATTTATATCCACATCCAGATGCACCTGATGGCCAATCCGGGTGTGGCGAAAGAAGACATCAAAACCATTTATTCGCACCCAATAGCTATTAAACAGTGTGCCGAATACCTCGAAAGTCAATTTCCAAATGTTCACATCATTGAAAATCAGGATACTGCCGCTTCAGGCAAATTAGTTCATGACCAAAAATTAACGGATGCCGCTGCCATTGGAAATCAACGCACTGCGGAACTTTACGAACTGGATATACTCGATTCGGGGCTCGAAACAAACAGGCAGAATTACACACGCTTCCTGATTTTATCGAAACATGCCCGGCACAACGACTTGGCCAATAAGGCTTCTGTTTGCTTTGAAGTAGGTCATTATTACGGCGCATTAGCCAATGTACTGAATACTTTTGCTGAGAATAAAATCAACCTGACCAAAATACAATCGGTGCCAATCATTGGGAAACCAAACGAGTACACCTTCCATATTGACGTGGAATGGGATTCATTAGAAAATTACGAAAAAGCTCTCCATGCCATCTTAAAAAATGTATCGAGCTTATCAGTTTTAGGAGAATATGAGCGAGGAGAATTAGCTATTCACAATCAGTAAAATAAAATATTATGAGCAAAATTGGATTATTTTTTGGTCCTGAAAAAGGTTCAGTTCACCGTGTTGCCGAAAAAGTGAAAGCAGCTTTGGGCGAACAGAATGTAGAAATGATATCGGTAAATGATGCTGTACTTGCTGATCTTGAAAAGTACGACCGGATCATCTTTGGAATTTCGACCGTTGGAAAAGAAACCTGGGATTCAAACTATTCAAATACTGACTGGAGCAAATTTTTCCCCAATATCAGCAAAGTAGATTTTTCGGGCAAAACAGTTGGAATCTTCGGATTGGGCGACCACATTACTTATGCTAGCTATTTCGTGAATGCGATGGGCATGTTGGCCAAAGATCTTCAGAAAAACGGCGCAACCATTGTTGGCAAGGTCAATCCTTCTGGCTATGAATTTGATGAGTCGGAAGCTATTTTCGATGGAATGTTTATCGGGCTCCCGATTGATGAAGATTTTGAACCGGAACTAACCGATGAACGTGTTGCAAACTGGATTATCAGCATAAAACCAGCGTTCGGGCTTTAAAAATCCGAAACATGATAAAATACAGGTTCAGCTTTTAACCTGATTTTCTGTCAAATCAAAACCTGAAGCTATTAACAGCTTTCAATTTAAAATCCGGAGGCTCGTGGTTTTTCCGAATTGAGAAAGCTGTTTTGCAATACCTTGGGCACATTTGATTTATAGCAAATACTTTGCTTATTTTTACCCAACATTTTCAGCATTTTAGATGAATAATACACCTGTACAACAAGAGATCGTAAAAAAATACATCGATCAGCTTCAGATCAAAGATCTTGGTAAAGCTTCGATTCGCGAAATTGTAGCGCTAATCAATTTCATTGAAGAAGAAAGCAAAACCAAATTTATCCGCATGGAAATGGGTGTTCCCGGACTGCCACCTGCAAAGGTTGGTGTTGCCGCCGAAATTAATGCACTCGAATCGGGAGTTGCTTCCATTTATCCGATGATGGATGGAATCAAACCGCTCAAATACGAAGCTTCCCGTTTCATCAAACTATTTATGGATGTTGATGTTGAGCCTGCAAGTTGTATTCCAACCTGCGGATCGATGCAGGGAACTTTTGCGGCTCTTTTGGTAGCCGGAAATGTTGATTCGCAAAAAAATACCACCTTATTTATCGACCCGGGATTCCCTGTGCAAAAACAGCAAATGACCGTGATGGGTCATAAATATGAGTCGTTCGATGTGTTTGACTTCAGGGGAGAAAAACTTCGCGCAAAACTCGAATCGTATTTGTCGCAAGGAAACATCAATTCGATGGTTTATTCCAATCCAAACAATCCAAGCTGGATTTGTATGACGGAGGAAGAACTTCAGATTATTGGCGAACTGGCTACCAAATACGATGTGATTGTGATGGAAGATCTGGCCTACTTCGGAATGGATTTCAGGAAAGATTTATATACTCCCGGAAAACCACCTTATCAGCCAAGTGTCGCCAAATACACCGATCATTATGTGCTGTTTATTTCAGCTTCCAAAATATTTTCATATGCCGGCCAGCGTGGAGCCATCATGGCTATTTCGGATGCGCTGTGGAATCGTCAGTATGAAAACCTGCAAGTCCGATTTGGGAGCAAACCTTTTGGGTTCACCATTGTGATGCAGGTTTTGTATGCTCTTTCTTCCGGAATTACACATTCAACCCAACATGCTTTGGCGGCTATGTTTAAAGCAGCCAGCGACGGTGAATTCAATTTCATTGAAGACGTAAAAGAATATGGCAGGAAAGCTAAAATCATGAAAGATTTATTTGTGAGCAACGGGTTTCAGGTTGTTTACGAAAAAGATGGGGACGAACCTATTGCTGATGGATTCTATTTCACCATTGGGTATCCGGGTATGACCGGAGGTGAGCTTCTGGAAAATCTGCTGTATTATGGAATCAGTGCGATTACGCTAAAAAATACAGGGAGCGAAAAAGAAGGTTTGCGTGCATGTGTATCGCATGTCAAACGCGATCAATTTGACGATTTGGAAAAACGACTGAGACTTTTCAACGAAAACTTTGGGCATTAAAATGACTTCCATCGACTATCTCCTTCCGGAATATAGAAGAACCTTGGTTCAGTTAAAAAAATTCTTCACGACGAAGAGTTCTGAAAAACTGAAAAAAGGTGAGCATTTTCTGGATTATGGCGACCAGTCACAAAAATTAGGAATCGTTTTAGACGGAATATTATATTCCACCTACTTATCAGAAACAGGGCAGGAATGGATTTCCAACTTTTTTTATCCGCCCAACCATGCCATCATTACGAGCCACGAGAGTTTTATGCTCGAAAGCAAATCAACTGAATCAATCAGGGCTTACGAAGATTCGACCATCATTTACATTACAAAAACGGAGTACGACGATTTAACAAAGCAAAATCCGCAATTGGAACATATGGTCAGGGTATTGGCCGAAGCAAGTTATGTGCAGGCGCTGAAAAGAGTCTATGATTTTCAGTCGTTAACTGCGGCTCAACGTGTCAAAAAGTTTATAGCCGAAAATAATGTTCTTGTACAAAAAGTACAAAGACAACATATTGCATCATATTTGGGAATTCATCGGAATATATTCACTAGAGTGTTGCATAAAATCTGATTTCGCAACATTTGTTGCGTAGACAAAAACTAAGATCATCTAGTTTTGTAATAACAAGCTCAGTTCGAAGGATTACAATAATCTTTTAAAAATATAAAAATCTAATTATGGCAAAAGTTATTGGAGCGGTAGTAGTTGACAACGAAGAGTGCAAGGGATGTGGTCTTTGTGTCGTTGCTTGTCCTCAGGATGTCCTGAGTCAAAACAAGCAGGTTAACAGCCGTGGATATCATTATTCGTTTATGAAAAACCCGGAAGCCTGCATCGGTTGTTCAAACTGTGCCACCGTTTGTCCCGACACTTGCATTACGGTTTACCGGGTAAAGTTATAAGAAGTTTGAAGTGCCTAAAGTTCGGAGTTCGAAGTTTAACTCTAGGCACTCCGAACTTTAGGCACTCTAGTCACTTGTTAAAATAAGCAACAAACAAATTCAAAGAATATGGGTGAATTAAGATTAATGAAGGGAAATGAGGTCATTGCCGAAGCAGCTATTCGTTGCGGTTGTGACGGTTATTTCGGATACCCCATAACTCCCCAATCGGAAGTAATGGAAACCCTGATGGATCGCGAACCCTGGAACGAAACCGGAATGGTTGTTCTTCAGGCTGAAAGTGAGATTGCTTCCATCCACATGGTTCACGGAGCAGCCGGCTCCGGGAAAAAAGTACTGACATCTTCTTCAAGCCCTGGAATTAGCTTAATGGCTGAAGGAATATCGTACCTCGCGGGAGCCGAATTACCCTGCCTGATTGTAAATGTTCAGCGTGGAGGTCCAGGCCTGGGAACGATCCAGCCATCGCAGGCCGACTATTGGCAATCGACCAAAGGCGGCGGGCACGGCGATTACCGCCTGATTGTTCTGGCACCATCTTCGGTTCAGGAAATGAACGACTTCGTTGAATTGGGCTTTCAACTAGCTTTCAAATACCGAAATCCGGCAATGATCCTGACGGATGGCGTAATTGGCCAGATGATGGAAAAAGTGGTTCTGGCCGATTATATTCCAAGATTGACCGACGAAGAAATCAATGAAAAATATGGTTCATGGGTAACCAACGGACGCAAGCATAACCGGCAGCGTAACATCATTACTTCTCTTGAAATGGATTCAGTAAGAATGGAGAACAACAACCTCCGCTTGCAGAAAAAATATGCCAGAATGGAAGAAGAAGATGTGCTTTTTGAAGAAATACTTTGTGAAGATGCCGAATACCTTTTGGTTGCATTTGGCTCTTCAGCAAGAATTTGTCAGAAGGCAGTCGACCAGGCTCGCGAGAAAGGTATTAAAGTTGGACTTTTACGCCCAATCACCTTATTCCCTTTCCCCCAAAAACCAATTGCAAAGCTTGCAAAACAAGTAAAAGGTATGCTGGTTGTTGAAATGAATGCCGGTCAAATGGTTGAAGATGTTAAGCTTGCCGCCGGATGTGCAATACCGGTTGTCCATTTTGGACGGATGGGAGGTATTATTCCAAGCCCGGGTGAAGTGGTTGAGGCCCTTGAACAAAAACTGATAGGAGGATAATTTATGGAACTGGCAGATATTATTAATCCCAATAACCTGGTTTACGAAAAACCAAAATTACTGACAGAAAACACGATGCATTATTGCCCGGGCTGTAGCCATGGTGTAATTCATCGGCTGTTGGCCGAAGTCATCGAAGATATGGGCATTCAGGATAAAACCATTGGTGTTTCTCCGGTTGGATGTGCTGTTTTTGCATACAATTACCTTGAAATAGACTGGCAGGAAGCCGCTCATGGAAGAGCACCGGCTGTGGCCACCGGTATTTCCCGCACCAATCCCAACAAGGTCGTTTTCACTTACCAGGGCGACGGCGATTTGGCATCAATCGGAACCGCAGAAATTATGCACGCCTGTAACCGCGGCGAAAACATGGTTGTTATTTTCGTAAACAACGGAATCTATGGCATGACCGGCGGACAAATGGCTCCCACGACTCTGCTCGGACAGGTTACCGCCACTACACCCAACGGCCGCGATGCCGGCCGCAACGGATACCCGCTGAGAATCACAGAACTGATTGCCCAGTTACCCGGAACTTCATACGTCACCCGCCAGTCGGTCCATACTCCTGCAACCATTCGCAAATGCAAAAAGGCAATTGCAAAAGCATTTCAGGCTGCGATCGATAAAAAAGGAACATCGTTCGTTGAGGTGGTTTCAACCTGCAACATGAACTGGAAGATGACACCGGTAAAAGCCAACGAATGGATGGTCGAAAACATGTTCCCCTTCTACGTTCCCGGCGATTTGAAGGACAGTTCGAAGAATGATCCTGAAAGTTATACACCACTTAAAAACTAAGACGATGACCGAAGAAATCATTATAGCCGGATTTGGCGGACAAGGCGTACTCTCAATGGGAAAAATATTAGCCTATTCGGGCGTGATGGCCGATCAGGAAGTGGCCTGGTTTCCATCGTATGGTCCTGAAATGCGCGGTGGAACAGCCAACGTAACCGTGATCCTGAGCGAAAGCCGCATCAGCTCACCAGTTCTGAACGAATACGACACAGCCATTATCCTGAATCAGCAATCGATGGACAAATTTGAAGCGATGGTAAAACCTGGAGGCGTATTAATTTACGACCCTAACGGAATTATCCATCCGCCCAAACGTACCGACATTAACATCTACAAAATTGAAGGAACATTGATCGCTGCCGAACTGGGCAACGTAAAAACCTTCAATATGGTGGTTTTGGGCGCCTACCTGAAAGCCAAACCAGTGGTAAAAATGGAAAGTGTTGAAAAGGGGTTGCAGAAATCGCTTCCAACACGCCATCACTACCTGATTCCGATGAACCTCGAAGCCGTACAAAAAGGATTCGAAAGTCTGGAGTTGGTGCAGGCCGTTTAATCCTGAAAATTTTACCTGAAATAGAAATACCCGTCGGAGAAATCTGGCGGGTATTTTTCGTTTTGTTAGATGGTATCGCTTTCAAAAAATGACAACAACCCATTTGAAATACTGGCTTATTGTAGGATAATGGTGAGAACCTACTCTACCATAATTGCTTCAGTTGCAATCTTAACCTTTCCTTCCCGATCAATCCCCCGAACAACAATGAGGAAATCGCCGGCACAATCCCCGGTATTAAACGAAATTTTTGCCGATTCTGTTCCTCTCAGTTTTAAATCAGGATTCCAATACAGGCAATTCCGAAGGTCGGGTATGCGCTGGTTTTGAGCATCAATATCTTTCTGAACTAAATTACGGCTCAACATATCGTAAGTAATAAAACGGCCAACCGAAGGAAGATCAATCCCGGCTAAATCGCCTTTCTTCGAGAAAAAGCTGACAATTCCACCAAAAACAATATCACCCCGGACATAAGGAATCGTCACCAATTCAATTCGTTCGATCTTATCGGGTTGTAGCTCCAATACCCGATCAATGTCGAAAACAGGCACCATATCAACCAAAACAAGCGGATCGTGTATCGCCAAATCGGAATAGACTCCAAGTATTTTTAAGGTGGTCTTTTTCCCTTCATGCCGAATCCCCAATTGCGGCATAAGTTCATAAATGTAATCCCTCACGCTTGGCATTGCAATGTATTTGTCAAGCCTAAGCACAAAGTCGGGTTTGCCGTAAAACGAAGAATCCGACGAAAATGATTTCACTTCAGATTCTACTTTTTTTTGCATGTAAAGCGTTTGCATTTGACTGTTAAAAGCCAGCGATTGATAGAGCTTTTTGGATTTTTCGGATAAATTAACCGGGACATAAGGCAATTCAATTTTCTGGGTTGAAAAATCATTGTCAACCAAAATCAACGGATTCTCATTCGATTTGGCTGAAATGAAAATTTCGTACTCCCCTTTAAGCTTTGAAAGATCGAAAAAGAATTGTCCCTTTTCGTTGGTCAAAACATTTTGATTCTCCGGATTTTCTTTAAAAATAGTTAGCCCAACAAGCGTGAAAGGCATCGGAACCGAATCGGCCACATTAACCACTTTACCCGAAATGGAAAGACCACGGGTTTCAGGAATAAAATCAGGAGAAAATTTTTGATCCGTTGGAGCTGTTAGTTTAGGAATTAACTGATTTTCTGTTCCTTTCGGGATTACTGAAACAACCAGTTTATCGGCAGAATTGGCAACACTTGTACCCGAAATATCCAAACTAACCTGATCTCTTTTCTGATAGATTTTTTTGTTTGTTTTGATATTGAAATTGGCAGAATTTCCAGCAATCACAGTCGCAGTTTCGTGGTCTGAAGTCCCCTGGGGTTCCAGTAACTCGCCACGAAAAGGATTAATTACAGTGATCATTTTATAGAAATAATTATAAGGAGAATAGTCGCGCATCCAACGGGTATAGGCTCTCAGGTAGTAATTTCCGGTGAGCACACTGGAAGGAATTCTCAATTTACTAGCCGTACCATCCTGACTGAATTCATATTTTTTCCTGGCAAATGCTTCACCATTCGGCGCAATCAATTCCACATACAAAATATGACTCCAATCGGTACTCCGAAGCGCAGGCGAAGAAACATTAAAAGCCGAAAATAAAATATCTTCATTCACAACATAGGTTTCCCGATCAGTAAACAATGCCACTTTTTCGACCAGTTGACTGGCTTCATTCACTCCAATCTTGGGCTGTGCCTGCAGGATTTCACACCAACAAATCAATACCAAAATAAGATATTTAATTTTTAATGTCTTCATTTCTCGTCCCAATAAGGAGGTTTTACTGTTGTCCCACCTACCAAAGTGCAATCAATACATGATGGGGCTCCTAGTCCGGTGTAAATGTTCCCGTTCGCATCGTAATCGGTCACATAATAAAGTGGGCGTTCTGCCGGAAGAGGACCATCAATGATGTCAGCCTGACAACGTAAAAAATGATTAAAGTACAATCCTTCAACTGGCGTAACCATTATCCGTTTACTTTGAACCGACGAAATTGTAAAATATCCCAAAGCGACATCGGTTGTATCACTAACATTAGATATATTTCCCTTTACGTTAGCAGGCTGTTTCCCAAATAAATCAACAGTCTCCTGATTGTTTTTCCGGAGGTTTTCCCAATAATTGTAGGCCCTTTTTGTGAGTGAATACTGATTGACCAGCAAACTGTATTTGTACATCAAAACCTCTGTTTGGTCTTCAACAAAATGCAGCTTGTATTTTGAAAATTTGTTTTGGCTAAAACCATCGGTCGACAACACATAGATACTTTTCAACTTATCGGTTCTATAACAAACAAAATTGGAATAATCTGGATCAACTAAATCGTGAAAACCATCTTTACCTAACCATTTATCCAATGGCCATTTTGAATGATATTCATACGTTTGAGTGAGCTGCAAACGGTAAAAATGCCCGGAATTTGCATCCCCTTTGAAATCAATATAAAACTGCAATCCATTTTCAGTAATGTCAGGATTCTCGGTCTGTTTGGTTTGCACTTCATAATAAACACGATCCACTTCAGGACAAGGCGTTAATTCTTCATACGAACTGATATATTCAGTTCCCATTGAAGTTTTAACGTGTAAACGATACTTTTCACCAATAACAAGTAGAGAACCATCGATTTTACCAACATAGTGACCTTTATTATTCGATTCATTAAACAGAAAACTGTTCCCCTTATTATCTTCCACGCTTACCTTACAACCTGATACCGCCACAAATACAGGCTTTTCGGTTTGCGACGATTCGGAAATCACAATCTCCTGATCGCTTCCATCGGTACTAATATTCCCATCGATAACGAGTCTCGGTTTGAAATCGAGTTCAGTGACAGGTAGGTAGCGTTCTATGCATGATGTTAACAATAGTGCTGTCAACAAAACAAATAAATTTCGATTAATTATTTTCATAATTCCCTAATTTCCAGTTCCACGATATGGTTAAAATAGGTACTCCGATGACTGAGTATTTGTAGCCATTCAACCTTCCTTTTTCGGATAAAAAGAAGATGGAATTCGCATTGCTTCTGCCGGTCAGGTTATATACACCAATGGTCCAATAGCTGTGCATTGGCTTTTTCACTTTTAAGTTACCTTCAATTCTTAAAGCAACATCTAATCTCAGATAATCCGGAATTCGATATTCATTCCTGCCCGAATATTCAACAAACGGTTGTTCATCAATGTAATAAACACTTTGTGGCAAGGTCACCGGTCGTCCGGTACTATATGACAGATTGCTTGACAATGCAAATCGCCTGGATATTTCAAGATTCAGGAAGGTATTCAAAACATGAGGCTTGTCGTAATTGGAAGGGTATTTTTTCCCCTGATTGATGTCGGCCCAATCATTCTCACCATTTACCGTGATAAAAGATCGCGAATGCGTATAGGAAAGCCAACCCGTAAGACGGCCTGTTGTTTTCGACAGCATGAACTCAGCCCCATAAGCATTTTGATCGCCTTGCAGAATCGCAGTCTCCACGTAAGGTGAAGCCAGAAAATCGGCTCCATCTTTGTATTCAACAACATGATGTGCTTGTTTAAAATAAAGTTCAAATGAAGCACTCAAGCCGTGCTTGCGGAAATCCTGATAATAACCTGCGGAGTACTGCTCAGATGTTGGTGGTTTGATGTGTGTGTCAACCAACTTCCATTGATCATTTGGGGCAATTGATATCGAATTGCTTAACATGAACACATACTGTGTCATTTGTGTAAATGAAAGTTTAACCGAATTGTTCTCGCTGATCTTAAAATCCATCCCAGCCCTCAATTCCGGACTATTGTAGTTTGATATCCGATCGCCATTTTGATAATCCTTCGTGCTACTTACATTCGTATCGCTAAACGATGTTCCCGGCAAATACTCCCTTACGGTTTTTGGCCCAAGTTCCGTAAACATACTGAATCGAAGTCCGGCATAAAAATTCAGTCGTGGTCCAAGACTGATGTTGTCGTCAACAAAGACTGAGGTTTCCAATCCTTTTTCAGTTCCGAGATTTACAGATGGCCTAAGAGATTCTTCACCGTAAGGATTTATAATTCCCCGGTTCAAGTCGTACATGATCAAATCAGTCCCAACTTTAAAGTTATGATGTTCATTGGCCATCCAACTCATGCTACCCCTGAACTCATAATGACTCAACTCATAACTGTGGCTATAAGCTTTGCTGGCTGAACTTTTTTCGATCGTTTCAAAATTATAGTTTGAACCAATGGCCGAAACAGAAGATTTTAATCCAGGAGAGAAACGATGTACATAATTAACTGAAGCTCCCAGATTTCCGTACGCATATTCGGTATATCCATTCAGGTTGAAATTATCGTTACTATTGTAAGCCAGTATATTGATTTGATTTTTATCATTCAAATTATAATCAAAAGATCCTGCGAAATCATAAAACGAAGCCTTGCTATTTCTCAGATTGGGATCTTTCAACCGTTTCAAAATCCAATCGGAATAGGAGGAGCGACCACTCAGAATCAAAGAAGCTTTTTCTTTTACAACGGGAATTTCAATTTCAGCATTAGCCGAAACCGGACTAATTCCGCCCTGAGTAAAAAAACTATTTTTATGTCCTTTTCGGAGCTCTACATTAAAAACTGATGATAAACGACCTCCATATTCAGCAGGAATCTGGCCTTTATAAATCGTAAAATTATTAATGATGTCGGAATTAATCGATGAAAAGAATCCAAAAAGATGCGAACTGTTATAGACCGGTATTTCATTCAGGTAAAATAAATTCTGATCGGCATTTCCCCCACGTACGTTAACACCAGCAGATCCTTCACCAACACTGACTATTCCGGGTAACATCTGGGCAACCTTCATCACGTCTTTTTCACCCATTAAAGTTGGCAATTCTTTCATGGTTTTTACAGAAACATTTTCCATTCCCAACTTCGAACTTCTCTTTTGTGCTTTTTGCCCATGAACCAATACTTCATCTATCGCGTGGAATTGCTTCTTCAAAGTCACAGAAAAATAGCCATCAGAACGAACATCAAGATTCCCTTTAACCTCGCTCATTCCCAAATACTGAAAAGCTACCGCATAAATTCCAGGTTTTAATGTAAGAGTTGCAAATCCATTCGCATCTGAAGCGGCTCCTTTCTGCAATTCAGGAACATAAATTATAGCACCCATAAGCGCCTCCCCAGTTTCTTCGTCAGTTAGTTTACCTGTAACAACCGCCATTTTACCAGCTTTTGCTTTGTCCCAGCTTCCAATAACGATTGTTTTAATCCGATCAGGTTGCCGGCCAAGCAAATATTTCTGTTCCATTTCTGTCAAACTTCTCTGTTGGTTTTGTGTTGAATCAAGACCAGAACTTGACAAATAATATTCGGGAAGTTGATGAATAAATTTTTTGTCCGGCAAAATAAAAATTGTTCCAGGTGGCTGATATACAAAGTCCAACAGGGTTGGAAGTAACAGCTTTTCCATCAAAGCCGGAATGGTTAGTTTCTCTGCCTCGAGATTCACAACAAGAGAATTTACCCATTTATCCTCAAAGTAAAAATGAAGTTGGTATTGTTGCTCCAACTGGCTTGCAAACTCCGGAAAAGTTAAATTATGGAACGAACCGCTTATTTGTATCTCGTTCTTCTCCTGAGCAGTTAAACCCGAAAGGAAGACAAAAAAAGCCAGAATATAGATGAGAGAAAATTTCATGTCAGATTAAAATTTCGTCGCAATAAACAATTAACTTCTTCAATTTAATGTCATCTAAACTCTTAAAAGTAAATCGATTGACTGAAAAATATTTTCTAATCGAAACTCGTTCTGTCTGATTAAAAATTCGCAGAAAAGAAGATTTACTACTAAACCTATAAACTGCTCCTTTGTAAACAAGGTAATTTTTATGGAAATCATCAGAGAATTCATAACCAGATTTAACTCCATTGATACTACTAATCTTTAATTCTTTATACCATCCAATGTAGCACGACAAACGCCCCTGATAAATCAGCTGAACAAATTGCTGTTTGATCTCCGAATATCTATTGGGAACAAAACTAAAAGATCGACCATTAACAGAGTCAATTACTGAAGCATTAAGTATAATTTGACCTTGCTGCCCATTAAAATTGGTGTAAATGAGTAAAAATTCTTGTTTGTCAAGATTATACTTAATCTTTTGATTTTTAAATGTCCTTCCAGAAATTGTTACGTCAGCCCAAAAAGGATCTTTACTTTTCCAAAAGGCATGACCAATAATCGGATTTTTATCCGGAAAATATTTTTTCCCATTATTAAGTAAAACATCTAATCCGTATAGCTTATCAAAGTCAGCACGCAATGAATCTGTGGAGATAGTTTGTCCATAACCTTTACCTATCAAGAAGATAATAAGACAAATAACTAAAATATTTTTTTGCATAAAACTAGTCAAACAGATAAATATAGATCTTTACTGCATTCAAACTCTATTTTTATTTGAAAGATCACCTTCGTAGAATTAATTCCATTTACTTAAACAAAAACAACTAATTACACAATGATTAAAAGGATAAAGTTAACAATGTAAAGCTATAACAGGAGATACATTTCAAAATAAAAACACGAAAAGTCAGGGCAAAAAAAAACCTCCGACTCAATGAAGAATCGGAGGGATTTAAAGAATGGCGACGACCTACTCTCCCACATTTTTGTGCAGTACCATCGGCGCTGGCGGTCTTAACTTCTCTGTTCGGAATGGGAAGAGGTGGAACCCCGCCGCAATAGTCACCTAAAGCTTTCATGGTGGCTTACGCAAAACACCAAAATATTTTAAACATATCGGGAATAAACAGAAGTGTTATTTCAAATTGACCTGTAAACATTAGCGAAAGTCTTCGGGCAATTAGTACTACTCGGCTTTGACGTCACCGCCTTTACACCTGTAGCCTATCAACGTAGTAGTCTACTACGACCCTCAAAGGAAA